>JAZJZJ010000247.1:0-7890 GCA_040389925.1 Pseudomonadota bacterium | reverse complement strand
CCGACGAGATCGAGCAGCAGTTCTACGAGGCGCTGCAGCGCGGCGACATCGACCGTCTGATGGCCGTGTGGTCGGACGACGAAGAGATCAGCTGCGTCCACCCCGGCGGGCCGCGCGTGGTCGGTGCGGTGGCGATCCGCGCGGCGTTCGAGTCGATCTTCGCGAACGGCGCGGTCAACGCGCAACCCGAGAAGGTGCGGCGCTTGCAGGCGCATGCCTGCGCGGTGCACAGCGTGCTCGAACACATCCGGATCATGACGACCGAAGGCCCGCAATCGGCCTGGGTCGTGGCGACCAACGTCTACGTGCTCGGCGCGCAGGGCTGGCGTCTGGTTTCGCACCACGCGAGCCCGGGCTCGCCGCGCGAGGTCCAGGAGATCGTCGAAGCGTCTTCGGTGCTTCATTGAAGGCGCACTGATGCAGCAGTACCGCGCGCCGCGCTGGCTGATCGGCGGCAACGCGCAGACGATCTGGCCAGCGCTGTTCTCGAAGCGCTTCGACGGGCCGGTGCCGCAGTTCAAGCGCGAGCGCTGGACCACGCCCGACGGCGACTTCATCGATGCCGACTTCCAGGGCGATGACCTTGACGCACCACTGCTCGTGCTGTTTCACGGCCTCGAAGGCTCGTCGGCCAGCCACTATGCGCAGGCCTTCGCGCACTGGGCGCGCGGGCACGGTTGGCGCTTCGCGGTGCCGCACTTTCGCGGCTGTTCGGGCGAGCTGAACCTGGCGCCGCGGGCGTATCACTCGGGGGATTTCGAGGAGATCGGCTGGGTGTTGCAGCGCCTGCGCACGCAGCATCGCGGCGCGGTTGCTGCGGTCGGCGTCTCGCTCGGCGGCAATGCGCTGCTGCGCTGGGCCGAGGAGGCGGGCGAGTCGGCATCGAAGATCGCCAGCGCCGTTTGCGCCGTGTCATCGCCGATCGACCTCGCCGCCGGTGGCCACGCGATCGGCGCGGGCTTCAACCGGCAGGTCTACACGCGCATGTTCCTGCGCTCGATGAAGCCGAAGGCGCTCGCCAAGCTCGCGCAGCACCCGGGCCTGTTCGATCGCGACAAACTGGTGGCCGCGCGCACGCTCTACGACTTCGACAACGTCTTCACCGCGCCGCTGCACGGTTTTCGCGACACCGACGATTACTGGTCGCGCGGCTCGGCCAAGCCGCACCTTGCGCGCATTCGCATCCCCGCGCTGGTGCTGAACGCGCGCAACGACCCGTTCGTGCCGGCGCATTGCCTGCCGCAGCAGCGCGACGTGGGCGAGTTCGTGACGCTGTGGCAGCCGCGGCACGGTGGGCATGTCGGCTTTCCCGGCGGGCGCTGGCCGGGCCACGTTCACAGCTTGCCTGAGCATGTCATGGGCTGGATCGCCGCGCACATCTGAGTCACCATCGGCGCATGGACGACATCGTCAAGCAAGCGCTGAAGAAGTGGCCGAACGTGCCGCATTGTTACGACTGGCTCGCGCTCGACGCGCGTGGTGACTGGTACATGCGCGACGAGCGCATCCAGCACGCCGGACCGTTCCCGCAGGTCAAGGGCAGCCGCATCCAGCACGAGAAGCTGCGCGCGTTCATCGAGCGCAACTACCTGCACGACGACGCGGGCTGCTGGTTCTTCCAGAACGGGCCGCAACGGGTCTATGTTGAGCTCGAAGCGGCACCATGGGTGTGGCGGCTCGCTGGCGGGGCTTCGTCACCGGCGATCACGAGCCACACCGGCGTGGCGGCGCAGTTCGACAGTGCGTGGCTCGATGAACACGGGCGGCTGTTCCTCGCCACCGATCTCGGCTTCGGCGTGGTCCACACGCTCGACATGGAACTGGCGGCTGACGAAGTCGAAGCGGGTCGGTGGTCGCCCACCGAGGCTCGCTTCACTGATCTGCTCGAGCGCTTCGGCTTCCAGTTGAAGCCGAAGAAGCCCTGATCACATGCCGTAGAAAACGTAGTCGGCTTCGTATGCGACCACTTGCCGCTTGCCCTTGCCCATTGCATCGCAGGCCATCGTCGGCGCCACGCCGCCCTTGGTGTTCAGGCGCTGGATGTAGCTCACACCCGTCATCGTGCCCTGGCCCATCGCCGGCTCGGCCTTCACCAGTTGCAGCGGAATGCTGCCCGGGCTGGCCGGCGCGACCGCGACCTGCTTGCCGGTGACCCTGGAGCCGTCGGCGGCTTCCCAGGTCGGGCCGGCGTAGTACTTGCCGACCCTCTTCTTGTCGCCGCTGTAGAGCGTCGCGACCGGGCCGACGAAGGCCCATTCGTGCTGGCCGGCCATGCCCGCCTTCTCGCGGCACTCGTAGGTGATCTCGCCGCTGGCCCAAGTCGACATCATCAGCTTCTGACCGGCCGGCACGCGCACGGCTTCGGGCAGCGCGGCGTTGTCGACGCCCTTCATCATCATTGGGCTGCCGGCACAGGCACTGAGCGCGGCGACGCTGGCGGTGGCGATCATCAGGAAGGTTTTCATCGGAGGGCTCCTCGAGGGTTGTTTGAACGTGGCCGGCGCGGACGTCGATGCGCAACAAGCCGCCACACGCCTGCTTACGCCGACGGCGGCGGACTGGATGCGCGCAGAAACGCGCGGGCGAAAAAAAGCCGGCTCGCGAGCCGGCTCGGTGTTCGGTGAGGTCGCTTACTTCGAGGCATTGACCATGTAGGTCACGACGGCCTTGAACTCGGCGTCGGAGGCGGTCGAGCCGCCCTTCGGCGGCATCGCGCCCTTGCCCTTGATGGCGATCGCGGTCACGCCGTCGATGTCTTTCGCTTCGGCCAGGCGCGCGGCCCAAGCCGCCTTGTCGCCGACCTTCGGTGCGCCGGCCACACCGGCGGCGTGGCAGGTCTGGCACAGCTGGGTGTACAGGGCCGGCACCGCACCTGCGGCGCCGGCTTTGGCGGGTTCGGCGGCGGCGACTGCGACCGGTGCGGCCGCAGGGGCCGGCGTGGCGGGCGTTGCCGCCGCAGGCGCCGCGGCGGCGGTCGTCACCGCGGCCGACGCACCGGCGGCGGGCGGCTTCGGCTCGTCGAACTTGGCGCCGCCCTGGTTCGCCATGTAGACGACGGCGCGGCCGATCTCGAGGTCGGTGAAATCACCACCACCCTGTGCACCCATGCTGCCCTTGCCGGCCAGCGCCGAGTGCAGCAACGCGTCGTAGCCGGTCTTGATGCGCGGGCCCCAAGCGGCTGCGTCGCCGAATTTCGGCGCGCCGACCAAGCCGGGCGTGTGGCAGGTGGCGCACTGCGCGGCGAACACCTGCTCGCCGGTCTTCAGCGTCGACGAATCCGAGGCGTCCTTGACCTGCACCATGCCGACCGGCTGGATGCGTTGCGCGACCGCATCCGGCGTCAGCGCCTGCGAGCCGGCGGCGGGGCGGTGATCGGCGGTCACGTACTCGACCAGCATCACGATCACGATGACCGGCACCACGAAGGCATACAGGACCGCGAGGATCAGTTGCTTGGGCGTCTTGATGGGGCCTTCGTGCGGGCCGTCGTGATCGTGCTGGGTATGGGCGTCGCTCATGAGATCCTCAAACTGCGCAAATCGGTGACGCGGGCAGGGCAGCGAGCCCCAAGCCCCGAAAAGGGCCCGCGCAAAACCTCGAAATTATAGGGCCGACGCCCGACGCAGCCCGCGCACGCGCGCCGGGTCGCGCACGTGGCGCTGATAGAATCGCCGCCGCTGCGTCCGTAGCTCAATGGATAGAGTACTGCCCTCCGAAGGCAGGGGTTGCTGGTTCGATCCCAGCCGGGCGCACCAGCGCCGCAGCCGCTGCGGCGCACGATCTGCAGTGCCGGGCACCTCACGCTCGCCGCTCCGGCAACGCGCCCGGGCGCGATCGATTTCAAGCCGCAGACCACATCGCCGCAAGCCCGTCTCCTACACACCCGCCCCGACCCTGACGCTAGATTGCTGCAGACCGCTCAAGGTGCCGGTCCGGGCACCTGCCAGTACCTGTCTCGTGGTGGAGAAATCATGCGCAAGATCGTCCTGATGGCTGTGGCCGGGTGCCCGTGGAAGAAGTTCGCAACCCGACGCGCGGCTGCGCCGGCAGGCAGCACGACGACACGGTCGTCCTGACGGCCGGTGCTGAATCACGCCGCTCCGCCCGGCCCGGCGCGCTGCCTCGGCGACACCGCCGATGAGACGCTGCGGTCCGCGCACGACGCCCTGGACGGCGGCGACAACAAGGGCGCGCGCGAGCTCGCGCAGTCCGTCCTGATCGCGGCCAAAACGTCGGGCGACCGGCGACTGCAGGCGAACGCCCTCGCATGCCTCGCGCAGTGCGACCGCATCGGCTCGCGTCTGCGCCGGGCGGCAGACACCGCACGCCGCGCGGCGCAGATTTTCGAGTCGCTGAGCGACGCCGAGGGCGAGGCCCGTGCGCTGGCGACGCTGTCGCAGGTCTCGATGCTGCTCGGCCGCACCGACGAGGCCCACGAGTCGGCGCTGCTGAGCCTGCGCCTGTGCGAGACGCAGGGCGCGTCGCCGCAACTCGTGATCGCGCACACGACGCTCGGCGTCGTGAGCTGCTGGGCCGGGAACTTCGACCGCGCCCACCAGTGGCTCGAGACCGCGATCGTCGTCGGCGAGCAGTGCGACCCGCCGGTCAGCGGTCTTCAGCCGCGTCTGAATCAGGCGTGGGTCGAGGCGTTCAGGCTCGTCGACGAGCGCTACCGGACCGGCGCGATGTCGAGCCCGGACCGCATGGCCCGGCTGGTCGCGGAGTTCCACCAACTCGAAGGGGCCTGCCACGATGCCGCGCTGATGGCCGGGATGGCGCCGACGACGCGCACCATCGCGTGCGTCATGTCGGCGCTGCTGGCCGCTTGGCAGGGGCACATCGCGGAGTCGCAGCGGGCCATGACGGTGGCCGAGCGCTCGCTGCTGGGGACGGTCACCTGGCTCGACGCACTCGTGCGCTGGGGCGTTGCCGAACTCGCGTGGGCGCAGCGCGACTGGGCCGCTGCCGAGGCCGCGCTCGCCGAGATGAAGGCCCTGTCGCTCATGGTCGAGTACGAGCAGCTGGCCTGCACCGCACACCAGCTGCTGATTCAGGTGCTCGAGGAACAAGGCAAGAGCGAGGCCGCGCGCCAAGAGCACCGCGGGCTGCGCGTGCGCGAACGGCGGCTGGTGACCGAATCGCTGGACGGCCGCCTCGCGGTCGTCGACTGGCGCCTGACTGCACGGCGCAGCGAGCGCAACCTGCAGGAAGCGCTGGTGGTCTCGAAGCAGTTCGAGAAGTGGTCGCTCGAGGACGCGCTGACCGGCCTGGCCAACCGGCGCCACGCCGAGCAGGTGCTCGCCGAGCGCTTGCGCGCGGCGGCGGCCCACGGCCGGCCGCTCACGGTGGCGATGATCGATGTCGACAAGTTCAAGCACATCAACGACCGGTTCTCGCATGCGGTGGGAGACCGGGTGCTCAAGACGCTGGGCGCCATCATGGCGTCGCAGGTTCGCGAACACGACCTGGCGGCGCGCTGGGCCGGCGACGAGTTCGTGATCCTGTTCGCCGATGCCGAAGAGCACATCGCGCGCCAAGCCTGCGGGCGCATGCACACCGCGATCGCGGCGTTCGACTGGGGGCTGATCGCTGCGGGCCTCGCGGTGACGGTCAGCATCGGTCTGAGCCAGGCCGGTGTCGGCGACACGCTCGACGAACTGCTCGAGCGCAGCGACGAGCGCATGTACGAATCGAAGTCGATGGCGCTCGATCCGCCGGGCCTGTCTGGCGCCTGATCCCGGGCGCCGTCCGGTCTCACCTCGGCGGGCGTTGCACCGCGCGCACCTTGCCGGTCGGCCCGCCGCCGCAGTAGAACAGGTCGCCGCCGTCGGACTCGAGCCCGCTGATGCCGGTGCCGTGCGGCATCTCCAGGCGCTCGAGGACGGCGCCGCTGGCCGGGTCGATGCGGCGGAGTTCGCTCTCGTCGGCCTCCCAGGTGCCGTGCCACAACTCGCCGTCGACCCAGGTCACGCCGGTGACGAAGCGGTTCGACTCGATGCTGCGGATCACTGCGCCGGTCGCCGGGTCGATCTGGTGGATCTTGCGATCGCGGTACTGCCCGACCCACAGGCTGCCTTCGGCCCAGGCCAGCCCCGAATCGCTGCCGCTGCCGGGCGCCGGGATCGACGCCACCACGTTGCCGGTGCGCGGGTCGATCTTGTCGATGCGCGTCTCGGCGATCTGGTACAGGTGGGTGCCGTCGAACGCGGTGCCGGCGTCGCAGGCGCGGTCCAGCGTGCGCACAGGCTCGCCGCTCGCGGGGTCGAAGGCGACCAGTTTGGCGCCGGTGGCGGCCCAGACGCGGTGGCCGTCATGGGTCACGCCGTGGACTGTGTCGGCGCCGGCGAACGGGCCGTATTCGCGCACGATCTCGGCCGCACGCGGCGTGGCCCGGGGTCTGTCGTTGAGGGTCGTCGTGGTCATCGTGAACTCCGTGTGGCGCGGCTCGAAGGTGCGCCGCGGAGCCGACTCTAGGCAATCGGCAGCGCCGCGGGGAGTAACAAGATCGTCGTGAATCCGGCCAGCGGCGGCGCGAGCCAGCGGCGCGCCCGCGCCCGGCCGATCGCGCGCACGCGCCCGGCGGCTTCGAGTTCGGCGAGTGCGCGCTGGACGGTGCGCTGACTCGCGCCCAGCGCCAGCGCCAGGGCCGAGGTCGACCACGCCGCGCCATCGCCGAGCAAGGCCACCAGCGCGCCCTGATCGCCGTCGACCGGCGGCGCCAGCACGACCACCTCGCGCACGTCGCGCGGCGTGAGGATGAAGCCTTTCGGGGTCGCCTCGATCCGTGCCAGCGGCTCGACGAGCGCGCGCAGCCGGCCGATCTCGACCCGCAGGCGCGCGCGGTGCGTCTCGTCGGGGCGGCGGATGCGGAACGCGCGTTCGATCAACGCTTCGCGGGCGACGTCGTCCGGCCACGCTTCGGCGAGCGCGCGCGCCAGCGCGAACAGCACCGGCCGGCCCGCCAGCGGCTGCCACACGCCGGCCGCGCCGAGCCCGCGGCGGCAGGCGTCGATCACGAGCGCATCCGAGGCCAGCAGCGCTTCGACCTCGTCGAGGCGCAGCGCCTGCTGCGTGCGGCCGGCAAGACGCCGCGCGGCGGGGCGATCGAGCACGGCGCGCGTCTCCGCGACCTCGGCCAGCAGCGCCGGCACGCCGGCGCGCTCGGCGGCCGCCTGCGCCCGGGCCAGCGCCGCGCGCGCCGCGCCGGTGTGCAGCGAGCGCAGCGCCAGCTCCGCCGCGGCCAGTTCGGCCACCGCCGCCAGCAGCGGCGACCGGCCGCGCGCATCGAGCCGTGCCAGCGCGGCCGCGGCCTCGTCGAGCCGGCCGAGCAGCAGCAGCCGGCGCGCCGCGATCAGCCGCGCCTGCAGCGCGTTGGCGTGATCGGCGCGCAGCTCGAGCACGACCGCCGCCGCGGCCAGCGATCGCGGCGAGCCCTCGAGGTCACGCATGGCCAGGGCGACCTCGGCCTCGGCGACGACACAGCGTGCGCGCGCCAGCGCTTCGTGGCGGCCGAACGCGCGCGCGGCGCGGCGCAGCAATTCGCGGGCACGCGGATGCTCGCCGAGCTGGGCCATTGCAATGCCGCGCAGCGCCAGCGCCGGCGGATCGTCACGCAAGGCGACCCGTTTGAGGGCGCCGAGCGCGTCGCCGCTGGCCAAGGCGCGCGCGGCGGCAGCGATCAGGGAGTCCATCGCGACAGGCTACCCGCTCTGCCGATGCCGTGGCGCAGCCCCCGGTGGCCGGTCGGGCTCCTTGCCGCGGCGCGCAACGACGTGTGCGCCGCGCCAGCACCGCACACGTCGTGTCGGTCAGGCGACCGGGTGCTTCGCCATCAACTCCAGCGCCTGCACCAGCGCCGAGTGATCCAGATCCTGCCCGCCGTTGGCCGCG
>JAZJZJ010000246.1:0-1515 GCA_040389925.1 Pseudomonadota bacterium | reverse complement strand
CGTGATGCGGTTCGCGCTCGGCGGCGCGGCGCCGGCCCGCTTCATCACGAGGCCCGTGACCCAACCCTTGATGCCTTTGGCGGCGTCGGGCCGCGGTGGCGCGTTGGTCTCTGCCACGAGGACGTCGCCGTTCGGCAGCACATACAACCAGCGCGGGTGGTCGAGGCCGGCGGCGAAGGCGTTGACCTGTGCGCCGGCCGGGCCGATCGGCTTCATGCCCTCGGCCCAGCCTTGCGCGGGCGCGATGTTCACGGTCGGCAGCAGCGTCTTGTTCGGCGCCGGCAGGGTCGGCTTCGTTCCGGTGCCGGCCGAAACCGGCAAGGTCGCGACATCGCCGCAGCCGGCGAGGGCACTCGCCGCGGCGATCAGCAACAGGGTGGATCGGGCCGTCATGCGGCCGACTGTCGCGCGCGGGCGCACACGCGTCTGTCAGCGCGCACCGCGCGCAAACGTCGGCGCGGTGCTACTCCTGTATCAGGCGCACCTTGACCTTCTTGCCTTTGACCTTGCCGGCCGACAAGGCCTTCAGCGCCTGCTCGGCGATCTGCCGGTCGACCGCGACGTAGGTCGAGAACTCGTTGACGTTGATCTTGCCGATCTGGCTCGCGGCGAAACCGGCCTCGCCGGTCAGTGCGCCCAGCACGTCGCCGGGGCGAATATTCTCCTTGCGGCCGCCGACGATCTGCAAGGTCACCATCGGCGGCAGCAGCCGTCCTCCCGGCGCAGGCGTCAGCTCGGCCAGCGGGTACCAGGTGACCTCCGAACCCTGCAGCAGTTCGATCTTGCCGACGCTGCCCATCTCGTCCAGGCTCGCCAGGCTCAGCGCCAGGCCCCTCGCGTCGGCGCGCCCGGTGCGGCCGATGCGGTGGATGTGCAGCGACGCGTCGGGCGTGGTGTCGACATTGATCACCGCTTCGAGCTGCGCGATGTCCAGGCCGCGCGCGGCCACGTCGGTCGCGACCAGCACCGAGCAGCTGCGGTTCGCGAACTGGATCAGCACCTGATCGCGCTCGCGCTGTTCCAGTTCGCCGTGCAGCGCGAGCGCCGCGAAGCCCTGCGCGTGCAGCACCTCGGCGAGGTCGCGGCATTGCTGCTTGGTGTTGCAGAACGCGAGCGTGCTGGCCGGGCGAAAGTGCTGCAGCAGCAGCGAGACCGCGTGCAGGCGCTCGCTCTCCTTCACCTCGTAGAAGCGCTGCTCGATTTGCGCCGCGTCGACCTGCGAGCGCACCTTCACCTCTTTCGGCGTGCGCAAAAACTGCTGCGCGAGTTGGGCGATGCCCTCGGGGTAGGTGGCCGAAAACAGCAGCGTCTGGCGGTTCTTCGGGCACAGCTTGGCGACGCGCGCGATGTCGTCGAAAAAGCCCATGTCGAGCATGCGATCGGCCTCGTCGAGCACCAGCGTGGTCAGCGCGCTCAGCGTCAATGCGCCGCGGTCGAGGTGGTCGAGCACGCGCCCGGGCGTGCCGACGACGACGTGCGCGCCGTGCTTCAGGCTCTCGGTCTGGTTGCGCAGCG
>JAZJZJ010000245.1:0-7261 GCA_040389925.1 Pseudomonadota bacterium | reverse complement strand
GCGCCGGCGTTCGGGATGATCAGCAGCGTGTTGTTGTCTTTCGCGGCCTTGGCCATCGCGAGCGCGACGCCCGAGTGCACGGTGCCGACCAGCACGTCGACGTTGTCGCGCTTGATCAGCTTGTTGACGTTGTCGGTGCCCTTCGACGGTTCGGACTCGTCGTCGACCTTGAAGTACTGAATCTCGCGCCCGCCGAGCTTGCCGCCCTGTTCCTGGACGTAGAGCTTGAAGCCGCTCTCGATCATGTTGCCCAGGCTCGCATAGGTGCCGGTGTACGGCAGCATGAAGCCGACCTTGATCGGGCCGGCGCTCTGCGCCTGTGCGCCGAGCGTGCACAGGGCGAAGGCGGCTGCGGCAAAAGGAATCTTGGTGATGAAACGCATGAAAAGCTCCAGCTCAGGATGGTGAATTCTCAAGGATGAATCGGGCCGCTTCCGTCGCCAGAAGGTCGGGCTGATCCCGGTGCGGCGAGTGTCCGCATTTCGGGATTGTCAGCAAGCGGGTTTTCGGCAGTCGGGCCTGAATGCCGCGAATCTGCGCAAGTGTGCCGTACTCGTCGTCCTCGCCCTGCACGGCCAGCACCGGGCAGGCGATCGCGTCGAGCTCGGCCTCGATGTTCCAGCCGCGAAAGGCCGGGTTCAGCCAGATGTCGTTCCAGCCGCGAAAGGCCGAGTCGGGGTCGGCGTGGTAGCGGGCGAGGCGGGCGCGCAGGTCGGTGGTTTCATAGGCCTCGCGCGCCTGCTCGATGCTCACGATCGACACGTCCTCGACGAAGATGTGCGGCGCGACGACGACGATGCCCGCCACGTCGAACTTCGCGGCATGCAGCAGGGCGATCGAGCCGCCGTCGCTGTGACCGAACAGCCACGGGCGCTCGATCTGCAGTTGCGCGAACAACAGCGGCAAGACCTCGTGCGCCTGCGCGTGCATGAACGCGGGCGTCCAGTGCTCGTCGGGCGGTTTCGGCGTCGATTGGCCGTAGCCGTAGCGCGAGAACACCAAGCCGCGCAGGCCGTGCTCGCTGCACAAGCGCTCGGGAAAATCCTTCCACATCGCGATCGAGCCCAGCCCCTCGTGCAGGAACACGACCGGCGGCGTCGCCGATGCTGCGGCGCCGATCCACCGGTACTCGAGCCGCAGCGGGCGGCCGCGCCAGTCAAGCTGCGCGAACTGGATGGCGCCGCCGCTCACTTCTTCGTGCGTTCCAGATCACGCAGCCGAAAGCGCTGGATCTTGCCGGTGGCGGTCTTCGGCAACTCGGCGATGAACTCGATCACGCGCGGGTATTTCCAAGCGGCCAAGCGCTCCTTCACGAAGGCCTTCAGCTCCGCCTCGTCGACGCTCGCGCCGGGTTTGCGCACGACGCAGGCCTTGGTCTTGGTGAGGCCATCGGCGTCTTCGATGCCGATCACCGCGCATTCGAGCACCGCCGGGTGCTGCATCAGCGTCGCCTCGACCTCGAACGGCGAGACGTAGACGCCGCTGACCTTCAGCATGTCGTCGCCGCGGCCCGCATACACGTAGCAGCCGCGTTCGTCGATCGAGTACTTGTCGCCGGTCTTGGTCCACTCACCCTGGAAGGTGGCGCGCGACTTGTCACGCTGGCCCCAGTACATCAGCGCCGAACTCGGACCACTGACGTACAGGTCGCCGATCTCGCCGGGTTTCGCCTCGCTGCCGTCCTCAACGACGAGCTTCAGCTTGTAGCCCGGCACGACCTGGCCGGTGCTGCCGTACTGCACGTCGCCGGGTCGGTTCGACAGGAAGATGTGCAGCATCTCGGTCGAACCCAGTCCGTCGACGATCTCGCAGCCGAAATGGGCCGTGAAACGCTCGCCGATTTCGCGCGGCAGCGCTTCGCCGGCGGACGAGCACAGGCGCAGCTTCACGCTCGCGCGGGCGGGCAACTCGGGCGAGACGAGCATGCCGGCGTAGCCGGTCGGCGCGCCGAAGAACACCGTGACGCCGTGGTCGATCCAGCGCTTGAACGTGGCCGCCGGCGTCGGCCGCTCGGCCATCAGCACGGTCGTCGCACCGACGCTCAGCGGAAAGGTCAGCGCGTTGCCCAAGCCGTACGCGAAGAACAGCTTGGCCGCCGAGAAACCGATGTCGTCCTCGCGCAGGCCGAGCACCGGCGTGCCGTAGAGCGCGGCCGTCCAGTACAGATTGGCGTGGGTGTGGACCGTGCCTTTCGGCCGGCCGGTCGAGCCGGAGGAGTAGAGCCAGAAGCCGATGTCGTCGGCGCGCGTGTCGGCCGGTGCGGCAAGTGGCGCGGCGTCGAGCAGGCTCGCGAAGCGGTGCGTGCCTTCAATCGCGGCGCCCTCGCCCGAGACGATGACCGGAATGTTCAAACCAGCGACCGCGCGCTGCAGCGTCGGCCACAGTGCGCGCGACACCAGCAGCGCCTGCGCGCCGCTGTTCTGCAGCATGAAGGCGTAGTCGTCGGTCGTCAGCAGCGTGTTGACCGGCACCGGCACGATGCCGGCGTACAGCGCGCCGAGAAACGCGACGGGGAAGTCGACGCTGTCGTGCATCACCATCAGCACGCGCTCTTCGCGCTTCAGCCCGAGCGCGCGCAAGCCGGCAGCGCAGCGGCGCACGCGGTCGGCCAGTGCGCCGTAGCTCAGGCGCTGCAGATCGTCGATGTACGCGAGCTTGTCGGCGCGGCCGACGTTCAGCGCGAGCAGGTGCGCGGCGGCGTTGAAACGCTCGGGCGGCGCGGGTGACAAGGTGGCCTCGGCGCTTGCTGCTTGCATCAGCACGGCAATTGCGATGTAATATGTTGCATGTTGGCTGCACTATAGCGCCGATCCCTTGGCCCGACCTCCACGCAAACCCGAACGCTTTTGCCCAGGACTTCCGCTTGGACCTCTCGACACCGCCCGAACCTGTTGATGCCGACCTGAAGGATCCGTTCCTCGCCGCCCTCGGCGAGCGCACGCGTGCGTTGCGCGCCCGGCGCGGGCTGACGCGCAAGGGGCTCGCAAAAGCGGCCGAGGTGTCGGAGCGGCACCTTGCGAATGTCGAGATGGGGGTCGGCAACGCTTCGGTGCAGTTTCTGCGGCAGCTCGCCTTGGCGCTGAACTGCTCGCTGGCCGAACTGGTCGGCGACGAGACTGCCAGCTCACCCGAGTGGCTGATGATCCGCGAGCTGCTGCGCGGCCGCAGCGATGCCGACTTGGTGCAGGCGCGCGGCGCGCTGGCTGCCATGTTCGGTGCGCCGGCGAGCCCCGCGGCGCGGCGCCAGCGCATCGCGCTGATCGGGCTGCGCGGCGCCGGCAAGAGCACGCTGGGGCGTGGGCTGGCGGAGTCCTGGAACCTGCCGTTCGTCGAGCTGAACCGCAGCATCGAGGCGCTGGCGGGGTGCACCTTGTCCGAGATCCATTCGCTCTATGGCCCGGCGGCGTACCGACGCTACGAGAAGCGCGCGATGGAAGAGACGATCCAGCGCTTTCCGCGCGCGGTGATCGCGACGCCGGGCGGCATCGTCTCCGACCCGGCCACGTTCAACCTGCTGCTCGCGCACTGCTACACCGTGTGGGTGCGCGCGACGCCCGAAGAGCACATGGGCCGCGTGCTGGCGCAGGGCGACACGCGCCCGATGGCCGGCCACGCCGGCAATGTGGAGGCGATGAACGATCTGCGCCGCATTCTCGAAAGCCGGGCCGCGTTCTACTCGAAGGCCGACACGGTGTTCGACACCAGCGAGAAAGCGCCCGGCGCCGCGCTGGCCGCGCTGCGCGAGCAGTTGCGGGATGTGATCGGCGCGACATGACCACACCGGCGATCTGAGGCTTTCTTCGACAACAGGCTTGCCGCATTCGGCTTGATGCAGTATATTGCATTCATTGGCAGATGAGTGCAGCATACTGCCTTTCCTTGCCGTGACTTCCCTTCCAGGAGCGCCCCATGAGCCAAGCCAACGCCCCCGTCGACTACCAGACGCATCCCGACCGCTACAAGCACTGGAGTCTCAAGTTCGAAGGCCCGGTCGCGACGCTGGTGATGGCGATCGACGAAGACGGCGGCATCCGCGAGGGCTACAAGCTCAAGCTCAACAGCTACGACCTCGGCGTCGACATCGAGTTGAACGACGCGGTCCAGCGCATCCGCTTCGAGCACCCCGAAGTGCGCAGCGTGATCGTCACCAGCGGCCGCGACCGCGTGTTTTGCTCGGGCGCGAACATCTTCATGCTCGGCAAGAGCAGCCACTCGTGGAAGGTCAACTTCTGCAAGTTCACGAACGAGACGCGCAACGGGCTCGAAGACTCCAGCCGGCACTCGGGCCTGAAGTTTCTCGCCGCGGTGAACGGCGCCTGTGCCGGTGGCGGCTATGAGCTCGCGGCGGCCTGCGACGAGATCATCCTGGTCGACGACCGCTCGTCGTCGGTCAGCCTGCCCGAAGTGCCCCTGCTCGGCGTGCTGCCCGGCACCGGCGGCCTGACGCGGCTGACCGACAAGCGCAAGGTGCGCCACGACCACGCCGACATCTTCTGCACCACCAGCGAAGGCATCCGCGGCAAGAAGGCAAAAGACTGGCGCCTCGTCGACGAGGTCGTGAAGACCCAGGGCTTCGCGCAGCGCGTGCAGGAGCGGGCGCGCGAGCTCGCGGCGCTGAGCACGCGGCCGGCGGATGCAAAGGGTGTCGCATTGACGCCGCTGAACAAGACCGTAACGGCCGATGCGATCACCTACGGCCATGTCTCGGTCACGATCGACCGCGCCGGCCGCACCGCGACGCTCACCGTGAAGGCGCCGAGCGGCGCGCAGCCGAGCGACGTGGCCGGCATCGAAGCGGCCGGCTCGAACTGGTACCCGCTGCAGATGGCGCGCGAACTCGAAGACGCGTGTCTGCACTTGCGCACCAACGAACTCGACATCGGCACGTGGGCGCTGAAGACGCGGGGCCAAGTTGCCGACGTGCTCGCGATGGACGCCACGCTCGAAGCTCACCAGACCCACTGGCTCGTCAACGAAACCATCGGCCTGCTGCGCCGCACGCTCGCGCGCCTCGACGTCAGCTCGCGCTCGCTGTTCGCGCTGATCGAGCGCGACTCCTGCTTCGCCGGCACGCTGCTCGAGATCGCGCTCGCCGCCGACCGCAGCTACATGCTGGCGCTGCCCGATGCGCCCGACACTGCGCCGAAGATCGCCACGTCGTGGGTGAACTTCGGCAGCTTTCCGATGGTGAGCCACGAGACGCGCTTGCAGCGCCGCTTCTACGGCGATGCCGGCGAGATCGGCGCGGTGCAGGCGAAACAGGGCGTGTTGCTCGACGCTGACGAAGCGCTCGCGCTCGGCCTCGTCACCTCGGCGCCCGACGACATCGACTGGCCCGACGAAGTGCGCATCGCGCTCGAAGAACGCGCCAGCATGTCGCCCGACGCGCTCACCGGCATGGAAGCGAACCTGCGCTTCGCCGGCAAGGAGACGATGGAGACGCGCATCTTCGGCCGCCTGACCGCGTGGCAAAACTGGATCTTCATCCGCCCGAACGCGGTCGGCGAAGGCGGTGCGCTGAAGGTTTATGGCACCGGCACCAAACCCCAATTCGACCGCAACCGCGTCTGAACGAAAGCAGTCCATGAGCAACATCGATTACAGCAGCAAGATCCCGAACAACGTCAACCTGCAGGACGACCGCACGCTGCAGCGCGCGCTCGAAGGCTGGCTGCCGAACTACCTCGACTGGTGGCAGGACATGGGCCCGTCGGGCTCGCACGGCTTCGATGTCTACCTGCGCACCGCCACCAGCACCACGCCCGACGGCTGGGCCACCTTCGGCCACGTCAAGATGCCGGACTACCGCTGGGGCATCTTCCTTGCCGCGCAGGATGCCGATCGAAAAGTCAACTTCGGCGAGCACAAGGGCGAGGCGGTCTGGCAAGACGTGCCCGGCGAGCACCGCGCGAACCTGCGCCGCATCATCGTCACGCAAGGCGACACCGAGCCGGCGTCGGTCGAGCAGCAGCGGCATCTCGGCAATACGGCGCCGAGCCAGTACGACCTGCGCAACCTGTTCCAGGTCAACGTCGAAGAGGGCCGGCACCTGTGGGCGATGGTTTACCTGCTGCACAAGCACTTCGGCCGCGACGGCCGCGAAGAAGCCGAGGCACTTTTGGAGCGTCGATCCGGCGACGCCGACAACCCGCGCATCCTCGGCGCGTTCAACGAAGAGACGCCGGACTGGCTCGCGTTCTTCATGTTCACTTACTTCACCGACCGCGACGGCAAGTTTCAGCTGAACGCGCTCGCCGAATCGGGCTTCGATCCGCTCGCGCGCACGACCAGGTTCATGCTGACCGAAGAAGCGCACCACATGTTCGTCGGCGAGAGCGGCGTCTCGCGCGTGATCCAGCGCACCTGCGCGGTGATGAAGGAAACCGGCATCGAAGACCCGGCCGAACTGCGCAAGCTCGGCGTGATCGATCTGCCGACGATCCAGCGCTACCTGAACTTCCACTACAGCGTGACGATCGACCTGTTCGGCGCCGACCAGTCGAGCAACGCCGCGATCTTCTACAGCTCGGGGCTGAAGGGCCGCTACGAAGAGACCAAACGCACCGACGACCATTCGCTGAAGAGCGACGGCTACAAGATTCTCGAGGTGAAGGACGGCGTGCTGGTCGAGAAGGAAGTGCCGATGCTCAATGCGCTGAACGAGGTGCTGCGCGACGACTTCATCCGCGACTCGGCCGGCGGCGTGAACCGCTGGAACAAGGTAATCGAGAAGGCCGGGATCTCGTTCCGCCTGACCCTGCCGCACAAGGCCTTCAACCGCCACATCGGCAGCTTCGCGAATGTGCGCGTGAGTCCGGAAGGCAAGGCGATCGGCGAAGCGGAGTGGGCTGCGAACGTCGACCGCTGGCTCGCGACCGAGGAAGACCGCGCGTACGTGGCCTCGCTGATGGGGCGTGTGGTCGAGACCGGCAAGTACGCGAACTGGATCGCCCCGCCGACCATCGGCATCAACAAGCAGCCGGTGGATTTCGAGTACATCCGCTTCAATTGATCGAGCGCATCATCTCGTCATGGGCATCTCCGAAGTCACGCTGATCAAGCAGCATTTGATCGACCCCGAGGTCTGCATCCGTTGCAACACTTGCGAAGAGACCTGCCCGGTCGATGCGATCACGCACGACGAGCGCAACTACGTCGTCAACGCCGAAGTCTGCAACGCCTGTGGCGCCTGCCTCGGCCCATGCCCGACCGGCAGCATCGACCACTGGCGCATCGTCGATCGCAGCAAGGTGTTCACGCT
>JAZJZJ010000244.1:0-16528 GCA_040389925.1 Pseudomonadota bacterium | reverse complement strand
CCTCGCTGGAGAGAGGCCCGCCCCGAGCGGGTCCACCGAAGGGGCAAGCGGTGCGATCGAAAGAGCGCGCCGCCAATCTCTCAGGTAAAGCGGACAGCCAGGGCAAGCCGGTGCGATCATGTCGCGTCGGTTCAGAAGACTTGCCCTCGGAGATCTGTCATGTCGAACGCCCTTTCCACGACCCCGCTGCACGCGCTGCACCTCGAACTCGGCGCCAAGATGGTGCCCTTCGCCGGCTATGACATGCCGGTGTCGTACCCGGCCGGCATCATCGCCGAGCATCGCCACTGCCGCGATTCGGCGGCGCTGTTCGACGTCTCGCACATGGGCCAGTTGCGCCTGATCGGCGACGACGCCGCGAAAGCGCTCGAATCGCTGGTGCCGATGGATGTGGTCGATCTGGCGGTCGGCAAACAGCGCTACGCGTTCTTCACGAACAGCGCCGGCGGCCTGCTCGACGACCTGATGATCACGCGGCGCGAGAACGACCTGTTCCTGATCGTCAACGCCGCCTGCAAGGCCGCCGACATCGCGCACCTCGTCACCCACATCGGCCACCGCTGCACCGTGCAACCGCTGCCCGAGCGCGCGCTGCTCGCGCTGCAGGGGCCGAAGGCGGTCCAGGCGCTGACGCGGCTGAATTCGGAAGTTGCCACCCTCACCTTCATGACCGGCCGCGGCTTTGCGCTGGCCGGCGCCGACTGCTTCGTGACCCGCTCGGGCTACACCGGCGAAGATGGCTTCGAGATCTCGGTGCCTGCCGATCAGGCCGATGCGCTGGCGCGCGCACTGCTCGACCTGCCCGAAGTCAAGCCCGCCGGCCTCGGCGCGCGCGACACGCTGCGCCTCGAAGCCGGCCTGTGCCTGTACGGCCACGACATCAGCGAAACCACGACACCGGTCGAAGCCGGCCTGACTTGGGCGATCCAGAAGGTGCGCCGCGCCGGTGGTGCGCGCCACGGTGGCTACCCGGGCGCGGCGGCGATCGACACGCAGCTGGCAGCCGGCGCGAGCACGAAGCGGGTCGGCCTTGTCGGCTTGGAGCGCGTGCCGGTGCGCGAAGGCGCGGTGATCGTCGATGCGCACGGCCGCAAGCTCGGCGTTGTGACCAGCGGCACGCTCGCGCCGACCGTCAATGAGCCGATCGCAATGGCGTATCTCGCCGCGAACCACGCGCTGCCGCATCACGAGGTGTATGCAGAGGTGCGCGGCAAGCGCCAGCCGATGCGCGTGAGCACCATGCCGTTCGCACCGCACCGCTACTTCCGCGGCTGAATCCCTTTCCCCACCCTTCAAAAGCCACAGGAGCCCCGACATGACGACCATGTACACCAACGACCACGAGTGGATCAACATCGAGGACCACGAGGCCGCGACCTGCGGCATCACGCTGCACGCGCAGGACGCGCTCGGCGACGTGGTCTTCGTCGACCTGCCGGCCGTCGGCAGCAGCTTCAAGAAAGGCGAAGTCGCCGGGGTGGTCGAGTCGGTCAAGGCCGCGGCCGATCTGTACATGCCGGTCAGCGGCGAGATCGTCGAGGTCAACGAGGCGCTGCGCGCCGACCCGTCGCTCGCCAACACCGACCCGATGGGCAACGGCTGGTTCTTCAAGGTGCACGTCAACGACATGGCCGAGTTCGAGCAGTTGATGGACGCGCCGGCCTACGACCTGCTCGTGAAGAACAGCTGAACCGAACTGAATCGAACTGAGAGTCCCAGCGATGTTGATGTCTGCCACCCAGCCTCTGCACGAGCTCGAGAACGCGTCCGAGTTCGTCGCCCGCCACATCGGCATCGAAGCCGCCGACGAGCGCCACATGCTCTCGGTGATCGGCGCGGCCTCGCGCCGCGCGCTGATCGAGGCGATCGTGCCGCGCGGCATCGTGCGGGGCGCGCCGATGGCGCTGCCTGCGCCGCTGACCGAGGCGCAGGCGCTGGCCGAACTGAAGGCGATCGCGGGCAAGAACCGGCTGCTGAAGAGCTTCATCGGTCAGGGCTATCACGGCACGCACACGCCCGGCGTGATCCTGCGCAACGTGCTCGAGAACCCCGCTTGGTACACGGCCTACACGCCATACCAGGCCGAGATCTCGCAGGGCCGGATGGAGGCGCTGGTCAACTTCCAGACCATGGTCTGCGACCTGACCGGCATGGCGATCGCCGGCTCGTCGATGCTCGATGAAGCCACCTCGGCGGCGGAGGCGATGACCTTGGCGATGCGCGTGGGCAAGAGCAAATCGACGACCTTCTTCGTCGCCGACGACGTGCTGCCGCAAACGCTCGAAGTCGTGCGCACCCGCGCCGCGCCGATCGGCGTGAACGTGGTCGTCGGTGCGGCCGAAGCGGCGGCCGGCGCAGATGCGTTCGCGGTGCTGCTGCAGTATCCCGGCGTCAGCGGCGTCGTGCGCGACCTCAAGCCGGTCATCGATGCGGTGCATGCCAACGGCGGCCTCGCGATCGTCGCCGCCGACCTGCTCGCGCTGACGCTGCTCGCGTCGCCCGGCGAGATGGGCGCCGACATCGTCGTCGGCAACACCCAGCGCTTCGGCATGCCGATGGGCATCCGGCGCGAGAAGGCGACCTCGAACATCTGCACCGCGCAGGTGCTGCCGGCCGTGGTCGCGAGCATGTACGCGGTCTACCACGGGCCGGAAGGGCTGAAGCGCATCGCGCGGCGCGTCGCGAGCTACACCGCGATCCTGGCCGCGGGGCTGAAAGACGTGGGCCGCACGCTGTGCAGCGACTCCGCGTTCGACACGATCACGGTCAACACCGGCGACCACACCGACGCGCTGCTGCAGGCCGCGCGCGCCGCCGGCTTCAACCTGCGCCGCGCCTCGGCGCGCAGCGTCGGCATCACGCTCGACGAGACGACGACGCGCGATGACATCGTCACACTGTGGCAGGTCTTCGCCGACGGCCAGGCCCTGCCCGACTTCGCGCCGTTCGAGAAAGGCGTGGCCTCGCTGATCCCGCCGGCGCTGCAACGCGGCAGCGCGTTCCTGACGCATCCGATCTTCAACCGCCACCACAGCGAGACCGAGATGCTGCGCTACATCCGCAGTCTGTCGGACAAGGACCTGGCGCTCGACCGCTCGATGATCCCGCTCGGCTCGTGCACGATGAAGCTGAACGCGACCAGCGAGATGATTCCGATCACCTGGCCCGAGTTCGCGAACGTGCATCCGTTCGCGCCGCAGGATCAGTTGGCCGGCTACGACCAGCTGCGCGTGCAGCTCGAAGACTGGCTCTGCCAGGCGACCGGCTACAGCGGCGTCAGCCTGCAACCGAACGCCGGCTCCCAAGGCGAGTACGCCGGGCTGCTGGTGATCCGTGCGTTCCATGCGGCGCGCAACGAAGCGCACCGCACGATCTGCCTGATCCCTGAATCGGCGCACGGCACGAACCCGGCGAGCGCGCAGATGGCGGGCCTGCAGGTCGTCGTGACCAAATGCGATGCCGAAGGCAACATCGATCTGGTCGATCTGCGCGCGAAGTGCGAACTGCACAGTGCGAAGCTGGCCGCGATCATGATCACCTATCCGTCGACCTACGGCCTGTTCGACACCCACGTGAAGGAGATCTGCACGCTGGTGCACGCGCATGGCGGCCGCGTGTATGTCGACGGCGCGAACATGAACGCATTGGTCGGCGTGGCGGCGCCGGGCGAGTTCGGCGGCGACGTCAGCCACCTGAATCTGCACAAGACCTTCTGCATCCCGCACGGCGGCGGCGGGCCGGGTGTCGGGCCGACTTGCGTGGTCGCCGACCTCGTGCCGTACTTGCCGGCGCATCGCGCGGCCGGGATCGGCACCGAGGTTCAAGTGGGCGCCGTCAGCGCCGCGCCGCTGGGCAACGCCGCGGTGCTGCCGATCAGCTGGATGTACATGCGGATGATGGGCAGCGAAGGCCTCACCGCCGCGACCGAAACCGCGATCCTGTCGGCGAACTACATCGCCGCGCGGCTGGCCGATCACTACGACATCCACTTCAGCGGCAACATCGACGGCATCAAGGGCGGCGGTGTCGCGCACGAGTGCATCCTCGACCTGAGGCCCTTGAAAGACGTGACCGGCGGCGCGAACGGCGTCAGCGCCGAAGACGTGGCCAAGCGCCTGATCGACTACGGTTTCCACGCGCCGACCTTGAGCTTCCCGGTTGCCGGCACGCTGATGGTCGAGCCGACCGAGAGCGAATCGCTCGAAGAGCTGAACCGCTTCTGCGACGCGATGATCGCGATTCGCGGCGAGATCGCGAAGGTCGAATCGGGTGCATGGCCGCAAGCCGATAACCCGCTGAAGGCCGCACCGCACACGGCGAGCGCGCTGCTGAAGAGCGACTGGCCGCATGCGTACTCGCGCGAAGAGGCGGCCTTCCCGGTCGCGTCGTTGCGGCGCAGCAAGTACTGGTCACCGGTCGGCCGCGTCGACAACGTCTACGGCGACCGCAACCTCTTCTGCTCCTGCCCGCCGCTGTCGAGCTACGAGGACTGACGGAATGACGACGACCCCCACGTCGCCTTGCTCCTGCCCCCCGAGGGGGCGCTCAGTCGTCTTGGGGCGGCCCGGCGCCGACTGAGATGGCCGTCTCGGTCTTCGACCTGTTCAAGATCGGCATCGGCCCCAGCAGTTCCCACACGGTCGGGCCGATGCGCGCGGCACGGCTGTTCGTCGGCCGGCTCGAACATGAAGGCCAACTCGCGGCGACCGCGCGCGTGTGCTCGCAGATGTACGGCTCGCTCGGCGCCACCGGCAAGGGCCACGGCACCGACAAGGCGGTGCTGCTCGGGCTGCTCGGGCACGAGCCCGACACGGTCGATGTCGAGCAGATCGGTGCCGCCCTGAAGGGCATTCGCGAGGCCAAGTCGATCGCGCTGCTCGGCACGCACCCGGTCGGGTTCACCGAGCGAACCGACTTGATCTTCTACCGCCGCGAGACGCTGCCCTTCCACGCCAACGGCATGCGCTTCACCGCGTTCGACGCTGCCGGGGCCGAGTTGCTGACCCGCGTCTACTACTCGGTCGGCGGCGGCTTCGTCGTCAGCGACGAGGTCGCCCACGACGGCAGCAAGCAGAAGGTGATCGCCCCCGACACGACCGTGCTCGCGCACCCGTTCCACAGCGGTGCCGACCTGCTGGCGCTGGCCAAGCAGCAAGGCTGCAGCATCGCCGAACTGATGCGTCGCAACGAGCGCCACTGGCGCACCGACGCCGAGATCGACGCCGGCCTGCTGAAGATCTGGGGCGTGATGCAGGCCTGCGTGGTGCGCGGCTGCGAGACCGATGGCGTGCTGCCGGGCGGCTTCCAGGTCAAGCGCCGTGCCGCCGATCTGCATCGGCAGCTTTGCGCCAACCCCGAAGCGGCAGAGGGCCACGAAGAGGCCCGCTTTGGCGGTCCTCGCGACCCGCTGCAGGTGCTCGACTGGGTCAACCTCTACGCGCTCGCCGTCAACGAAGAGAACGCGGCGGGCGGGCGCGTCGTCACCGCGCCGACCAATGGCGCCGCCGGCATCGTGCCGGCCGTGCTGCACTACTACACGCGCTTCGTGCCGGGTCCACGCGAAGGGCGGGCGAGCGATGCCGGTGTGATCGACTTCCTGCTCACCGCGGCGGCGATCGGCATGCTCTACAAGGAGAACGCGTCGATCTCGGGCGCCGAGGTCGGCTGCCAGGGCGAAGTCGGCGTTGCCTGCTCGATGGCGGCCGGTGCGCTCTGCGCGGTGCTCGGCGGCACGCCGGAGCAGGTCGAGAACGCAGCGGAAATCGGCATGGAGCACCATCTCGGCCTGACCTGCGACCCGGTCGGCGGCCTCGTGCAGATCCCCTGCATCGAGCGCAACGCGATCGCATCGGTCAAGGCGATCAACGCCGCGCGGATGGCGCTGCGCGGCAACGGCACGCACCACGTGAGCCTCGACAAGGTCATCAAGACGATGCGCGAAACCGGCGCCGACATGATGACCAAGTACAAGGAGACGGCCCGCGGCGGGCTCGCGGTCAACATCGTCGAGTGCTGACACTGGCCGGTCGAAAGCCCGGCTCGCTGCAGCCGGGCGTGGCTCGCACCACAATCGTCGGCATGAATGACCTCTCAAGCTTCGCCATCACCCGCAAGTGGCCCGCGCGCCACCCCGACCGCCTCCAGCTCTACTCGCGGCCGACGCCGAACGGCGTCAAGGTGTCGATCATGCTGGAGGAGACGGGCCTGCCCTACGAGCCGCATCTGGTGCGCTTCGACACCGACGACCAGCTGTCGCCAGAGTTCCTGTCGCTGAACCCGAACAACAAGATCCCGGCGATCCTCGACCCGAACGGGCCTGACGGCGCGCCGCTGGCGCTGTTCGAATCGGGCGCGATCCTCGTCTACTTGGCAGAGAAGACCGGGCAACTCATTCCGCAGAACGCTGCCGGCCGCTACGAGGCGATCCAGTGGCTGATGCTCCAGATGGGCGGCATCGGGCCGATGTTCGGGCAGCTCGGCTTCTTCAACAAGTTCGCCGGCAAGGACTATGAAGACAAGCGCCCGCGCGACCGCTACGTGGCCGAGTCGAAACGCCTGCTGAACGTGCTCGACCAGCGCCTTGCCGATCGCGCGTGGATCCTCGGCGACGCGTACTCGATCGCCGACATCGCGGCCCTCCCGTGGGTCAACAACCTGATCGGCTTCTACGAAGCGGGCGAACTGGTCGGGATCGAGAATTTTCGGCACGTCACACGCGCGCTGCAGACCTTCAAAGCGCGGCCGGCCGTGGTGCGCGGGCTCGGCATCCCGGCGCGCGCACGGGCCTGACCCGGTCGGCGCGCGACCCGGGCTCTCGGCGCCCGTCGCGCCACGCGCGATGGAACGCCTTATGCATGCTGCACCTGCACATTTCAACCCGCTGCAGGAGCCGCCCCATGTTGGACAAGACGAGCACGAAGTTCTCCCACGTCAAACCCGCCGACACGGTCTGGCGCAGCGACGGGCTGCGTGACTTCTTCCTGTACAAGGATCTGGGCGTCGCCGACGCGACGAACGGTGCGGTGATCGCGCACCTGGTCAAGGCCAACATGGCACCGGAAAAGGGCACGGGTTGGCACCGCCATGAGGCGGATTTCCAGATCGTGATCATGACTAAGGGCTGGGCCAAGTTCATGTACGGCGACCAGGAGACGCTGGTCGAGGCCGGCGACTGTGTGCACCAGCGCCCGGGGATCACGCACTACCTGTTCGATTACTCGCCCGACATGGAGTACCTGGAGATCGTCGGGCCGGCGGATTTCAAGTCGATCGACATGCCCGCGCCGTGCGATGTGCCGGCACCGAAGCCTTGGGGCTGAACAGTTCAGAAATCCATGTCGAGCTCTTCGATGTCGTCGGGCTCGAGTTTGGCGGCGGCGATCCACTCGGTCATCTCGGGCATCGCCATGATGGTCCGGCAGTAGACGATGCAGGCCTTGTTCAGCTTCACGTCGTAGGTCAGAAAACGCGTAACGACCGGCGCGAACATCGCGTCGGCCATGCCGCGCTGCGTGCCGAACAGGAACGGGCCGCCGTAGGTGGCGAGACACTCGGTCCAGATCTCGACGATGCGGTCGATGTCGGGCTGTGCGCCGGCCCAGACCTTGTGGCCCGGGAACTTGCCCTTCAGGTTCATCGGCAGCGACGCGCGCAGGTTGGCGAAGCCCGAGTTCATCTCGCCGCTGACCGAGCGGCAATGCGCGCGCGCGATGCGATCGGCCGGCATCAGCCCGGCGTCGGGCTTGATCTCGTTCAGGTACTGCGCGATTGCGAGCGTGTTCCAGACCTTTGCGCCGTCGTGCGTCAGGCAAGGCACGCGGATCGACGGCGCCAGCAGCAGCAACTCCTTGCGCGCGTCGGCGTCGTCGGGCGAGACCATCACCTCGGTGAACTCGAGACCGGCGAAGCGCGCCATCAGCCAGCCGCGCAGCGACCACGATGAATAGTTCTTGCTGCTCAGCGTCAGCGTCGCTGCGGCGGTCTTCTTCGTGGCCTTCAGCGCGGGTTTGGCAGCGGGCTTCGCGGCGGTCTTGGACTTGGACGGGGTCGCAACAGGCATGGGGCTCTCCGGCACGGAAGGGGCTGTCAGCCGGTTGCAAGGGATGTGCCACAGGCTGGCGGCATGCCGCCGTTGGCGCGTTAGTTGCTGTCACCCATCACGGCAAATAACGGAGAACGCATGATGTACCAAGCCTGGCAGGCGCAGTCAGATCTCATGTGGCCGCTTCGCACGCTGGCGAAGCTGTCGGTGCCGATGCTTCAGGACCCGACTTTCGGTTTTGGCGGGCAATCGTCGACGCGCCAGATGGCCGCGGCCTGCAAGGTGCTCGAGCTCGCCGAAGTCACGCACAAGCGGCCAGCCTGGCGCATCGCCAGCGTGATGACGAAGGGCGAGGCGGTGCCGGTCGTCGAAGAGGTCGTGCTGACGACGCCGTTCGCCACGCTGCTGCGCTTCGCCAAGCCCGGCGCGCCGGCGCAGCCGAAGGTGCTGATCGTGGCGCCGATGAGCGGCCACTTCGCCACCTTGCTGCGCGACACCGTGCGCACCGTGCTGCAGGACCACGACGTTTTTGTGACCGACTGGCACAACGTGCGCGACGTGCCGCTCGCGGCCGGCCGCTTCGGCCTGGACGAATACACCGCGCACATCATCGACTTTCTCGCGGCGATCGGCCCGAACGCGAACGTGCTCGCGGTCTGCCAGCCCACCGTGGCGGCGCTCGCGGCGGTGGCCATCATGTCGGAAGACCAACACCCGGCGACGCCGGCGAGCCTGACGCTGATGGCCGGCCCGATCGACTGCCGGATCAGCCCGACCGCGGTCAACAAGCTCGCAACAACGAAGCCGATCGAGTGGTTCGAGAAGAACCTGATCAGCACCGTGCCGTGGCGCCACGGCGGCGGCGGGCGGCGCGTCTACCCGGGCTTCGTGCAGCTCTCGGCCTTCATGAGCATGAACAAGGACCGGCACGTCAACGCGTTCAGAGAGTATTACCAGCACCTGGTCGACGACGAGTTCGACAAGGCCGAGATCACGCGCACCTTCTACGAGGAGTACATGGCGGTCGCCGACCTCTCGGCCGATTTCTACATCGAGACCGTCGATCTCGTGTTCCAGAAGTACGCGCTGCCGAAAGGCGAGCTCAAGTTCCGCGGCCGCACCATCAACCCGGCCGCGATCCGCCGCACCGCGCTGGTCACGATCGAAGGCGAGCGTGACGACATCTGCGCGATCGGCCAGACCCTCGCCGCGCAAGATCTCGCGAGCAGCCTGCGGCCGTACATGCGCACGCACTACGTGCAACCGAACGTCGGCCACTACGGCGTGTTCAGCGGCAAGCGCTGGCAGAACTCGATCTACCCGCTGGTGCGAGATGTGATCCACATCTCGCAGTAAATGGAGCCCCTGCTGCGGGGTACCGCAGCATCCCCCGAGGGGATATCGGGCCGCTTGGGGCGGCCCGGCGCTGGCCCTCGCGCCGGCCTTGGCCCTATTCCTTCGCCGCCGGCATGTGCTCCGGCATCGCACCGCCCGCGTGCGAGCCCTCATGCGACGCGAAGCGGCGCTTCGCCCACGCGCCGAGCTGCTCGACGTAGCTGTACAGCACCGGCACGACGATCAGGGTCAGCAGCGTCGAGGTGATCACGCCGCCGATGATCGCGCGGCCCATCGGCGCCTGGATCTCACCGCCCTCGTCGAGCGCGAGTGCCATCGGCAGCATGCCGAAGATCATCGCCGCAGTCGTCATCATGATCGGGCGCATCCGCACCAAACCGGCCTGCAGCAGCGATTCGGCGACGTTCAAACCGGTGCGGCGCATGTGGTTCGCGTAGTCGACCAGCAGGATCGCGTTCTTCGTCACCAGCCCCATCAGCATCACCAGGCCGATCATCGAGAACAGGTTCAGCGTCGAACCGGTCAGCAGCAGCGCGAGCATCACGCCGATCAGCGCCAGCGGCAGCGAGGCCATGATCGCGAACGGCTGCAGGAAGCTGCCGAACTGCGACGCCAGCACGATGTAGATGAAGATCACCGCGGCCGCGAGCGCGAGCAGCACGCCGGTGAACGCCTCGGCCTGATCCTTCGACTGGCCGCCCATGTCGAAGCGGTAGCCGGGCGGCAGCACGGTCGCGTCGACGAGCTTCTTCACGTCGGCGCTCACGTCGCCGCTCGGCCGGCCGGTGGCACCGGCGAAGATCGCCTGGCGGCGTTGCAGATCCTGCCGCTTGATGACCTCGGGGTTCACGACCGGCACGATGTCAGCGACGCGCGAGAGCGCGATCGGCGTGCCGTCCGCCGCAAAGGCGACCGGCAGGTTGTCGAGTTGCGCGATGTTCTCGCGCATCGGCTGCGGCAGGCGAAGTTCGACCTCGACCTGCTCGCCGTCCGGCGCCGTCCACCAGGTCGCGACGTCGCCGTTGACGAAGCTGCGCAGGCTCGCAGCGAGTTGCGTCGGCGTCAGGCCGAGTTCGCGCGCGGCATCGGCCTTGATACGAACCGCGTAAGCGGGAAGACCTGGTTTCACCGAGGTTTCGAGGTCGGTGATGCCTTTGATCTTCGACATCTTCTGCTCCAGCTTCAGCACCTCGCGATCGAGCACGGCCGGGTCGGGGCCGAGCAGCGAGATGAAGATCGGCCGCTGGCCGAGCGACACGTCGGCACCCGGGATCGGCGCGATGCCTTTGCGGATCGCCTGCTCAACCTGCTTTTGCGTGCGCTGGCGCTCGCTCGGCTTGAGCAGCTGGATCGTCAACTGGCCGGCGTTGCGCGAGCCGCCGCCGGTGTCGCCGATGCTGGTCGAGATCATCCGCACCTCGGGCATTGCGCGCACCACCTCTTCGACCTGGCGCATCTTCTCGCTGCCACGCTCGAGGCTGGTGCCGACCGGCATGCGCACGTTCATGCGGATGTAGCTGTCGTCGGATTCGGGGATGAACTCGGTGCCGACCACTGTCGACAAGCCGATCGCGGCGACGAAGCTGGCGATCCCGGTCCAGACCACCAGCCCGCGCGGCGTGATCGTCGCGAAGCGCAAGCGCCGCGGTGCCGAGGCCACGCGTTGGCCGTTCGCATCGAACGGATGCCCCCAGGCCGGCAGCGGCGGGAACCACACCTGATGCCGCCGACCGCTGAAGACCCAGTGGATCAGCCGCTCGTAGATGCCGTGCATCAGGTCGAGCAGGCGATCGGTGGCGCGCATCAAATGGCCGATGACCGGCAGCTTGATCAGCTTGTTGGTCGGCGGATCCTTCCAGATGCTCGACAGCATCGGGTCGAGCGTGAAGCTGACGAACAGGCTCACCAGCACCGCCACCGCGACCGTGATGCCGAACGGGAAGAAGAACTTGCCGATGATGCCCTTCATGAACGCGACCGGAATGAACACGGCGCAGATCGCGAAGGTGGTCGCCATCACCGCCATGCCGATCTCGTCGGTGCCTTCGCGGGCGGCGGTGAAGTGGTCCTTGCCCATGTGGACGTGGCGCACGATGTTCTCGCGCACCACGATCGCGTCGTCGATCAGCAGGCCGATGCACAGGCTCAGCGCCATCATCGTCATGAAGTTGAGCGTGAAGCCGAACGCGTAGACCGCGATGAAGGCCGAGATCACCGCGATCGGCAGCGTGAGGCCGGTAATGATCGTGCTGCGCCAGCTGTGCAGGAACAGGAACACGATCGCGATCGTCAGCAGCGCGCCTTCGATCAGCGTGCGCTTCACGCCCTTCAGCGAATCTTTCACCCAGTCGCTGTCGGCGTAGACGAGCCGCAGCTCCACGCCGGGCGGCAGCGACTTGCGCAGCTCTTCGGTCGCGGCCTTGATGCCGTCGCCGGTCTCGACGATGTTGGCGTCTTGCTGCTTGTAGACGAAAAACGCGATCGAGGGTTGGCCGTCGACGCGCGCGATCGAGTCGGCCTCGCGCTCGCGCTCGACCAGTTCGCCCAGGTCGCCCAGCCGCACCACCAGGTTGCCGCGGTTCGCGATCACCACGTCGGCGAACGCCTTGGCGTTGAGCACTTTGCCTTCGACCCGCACCAACGCGTCTTCCTTCGCGCTGCTGAGCAGACCGACCGGCACGTCGGCATTGACGCGCTGCAGCGCCGCCGACACATCGGCCGGCGTGAGCCGGTAGGCGCGCAGGCGCTGCGGGTCGAGGTCGATGCGCACTTGGCGCGTCGTCATGCCGCCGACATCGACGCGGGCCACGCCGGCGACGCGCTCGATGCGCTTGCGCACCACCTGGTCGGCCAGCAGCGAGAGCTCGCGCGAGCTGCGGTCGGGCGCGATCAGCGCGAGGTTGACCGTGGGCTGCGCGTTGTCGCCGTCGAAACGCGAGATGTACGGCGCCTTCGCGTCACGCGGGAACGCCGGCTGCAGCGCCGAGACCTTGTCGCGCACATCTTGCACTGCACGGCTCATGTCGGCGCTGAGCTGAAACTCGACGACCGTCTCGCTGCGCCCTTCGACACTGTTCGAGCGGATCATCTTGACGCCGGCGATGCCGTTCAGGCCGAGCTCGATCGGCCGCGTCAGCGAGGTCTCGATCGCCTCGGGCGAGGCGCCCGGGTAGGCGACGCTGACGAACACGATCGGCGGCGAAATGTCGGGCAGACGCTCGACGCGCAGCTGGTTGTACGAAAACAGGCCGAGCACGCACAGCGCGGCCATCATCATCGTCGCGAAGACGGGATTGTTGATCGAGACGCGGGTGAACCACATGTCAGGAGGCCTTCGACGAGGCGGCACTCGCACTGGCGGCGGGCATGCCGGCGCCGGCGCCCTTCGCGACGATCCGGGCCGGCGCGCCTTCCTTCAACGTGTCGAAACGCGCGGCCAAGACCTGCGTGTTGGCGGTCAGGCCTTGCGTCACCTCGACGCGGCCGTTGGCAGCGTCACGCCGGCCGGTGATCACGATGCGGCGCACCAGCGCGCCCTTCTCGACCGTCCAGACGAAATCCTGCCCCGATGCCTGGCCGACCGATGCGGCCGGGATCGTCAGGCGCTGCGCGGCGTCTTCGAGCGAGACCAGCGCGCTCGCGTATTGCCCCGCGCGGAACACTTCCTCCGGGTTCGACAGCAGCACGACCACGCGGATGCCGCGCGTGCCGGCCTCGGCCATTGGCGCGATCCGGTCGATGCGGCCTTCCACCGGCTGCGTCGCGCCCTCGACGCGCACCGCCAGCTTCTGCCCGGTCCGCAGCAGCGAGACCTGGTGCGTGCCGACGACGCCGGCCAGTTCCAGCTCCTTCAGGTCGACCACCGTCATCAGTTCCTGCTCGGCGCTGACCTTCTCGCCGGGCACCACGTTGCGCCGGCCGATGACGCCGCTGATCGGTGCCACCAGCGCCGCTTCGCGGATGCCGAGCGCGGCCGTGCCGAGTTGCGCCTGCGCCGACTTCAGCTGCGCCCGCATCGCCTCCAGCGTGGCGCGTGAGCTTTCGAGTGCATTCGCCGAAATGAACTTCTGGTTCGCCAAGTCCTCGTTCGACTTGTGCAGGCGCTCGGCCTCGACCATGCGTGCGCGGGCCGAATCGACACCGGCAGACCGCTCGGCGGCGCGGCTTTGAAGATCGGCCAGATCGATCGTGCCGAGCGATTGCCCGGCCTTGACCCGGCTCCCTTCGGCCACCGACAGGCTCAGCAGCGTGCCCGACGCCTTGGCCCGAACGACGGCTGTGCGCGGCGCCATCAACGGCCCGGAGAACTCGATGCGCTCCGGCATCGCGGCCAGCAGCGGGCGCACGACCTCGGCGGGCGTGAACTCCAGCGTCACCTCGGTCTTCTTGTCCTTGCCGTCGTCCTTGCTCTTGGCGCGGATCGACACTCCTGCGGCGATGGCCACGACGATGATCGCGACCCCTCCGCCCACCAGCCACGGCTTGCGCATAGTGCTTCCTGACTCTTGTTTTATTGATTCCGGGCGAGAGTGTAGGCAAGGCCGATGACCGAACCATCCCCACTTGCGACGAACTGCAGATCGGGCGGGTCAGGCTGCCCCCGCGTGCGCCCGCCGGTCGAGCACGCCGGCCCGCGCCGCGCACAGCGCCGCCGACGCCGCAGCACCGCTGGCGCCCCAGAACACCGCGGCGAAGCCGTACGCCTCGCTGACGACGCCGCCGGCAATGCCGCCGATCACGCCCGAAGCGCCGTAGCCGAGCAGCGTGTAGAGCGCCTGACCGCGCCCGCGCAAGCGCCCCGGAAAGTGCCGGTTGATCACGCCAATGCATGAACTGTGCTGGGCCGCGAACGTGATCGCGTGGGTGCACTGCACCAGCACCAACACCGCCGGCACGGTGCCGAACGCGGCGGTGGCAGCGAAACGCAGCACCGAGACCACGGCAGCGATCGTCAGCCAGGCATGCGCCGAGCGCCGCGCCAGCCACGCGCCCTGGAACCAGAACCACGCCACCTCGGCCGCCACGCCGACCGCCCACACCAGCCCGACCGCCGTCTTGGTGTAGCCGAGCGAGACGAGGTAGAGCGAGAAGAACGCATACAGGCTGGTGTGCGCGAGCACCGTGAAGAACACGCCGGCGAAGAACCAGGCGACGACCGGCTGGCGCAGCACCGCGAGCGCGCCGGGCGCGGTGTCGCTGGGGTGCGGCGCCTCAGCCACGATCGGCAGGCGGTGCGCGGCGATCAGCAGGCCGCCGAGCAGCGCCACCGTCAACCACGGAAATGCCTGCACGCCGATCGCCTGCAACAACGCGCCGGCGCCGACCACCGTGACGATGAAGCCGATCGAGCCCCACACCCGCACGCGGCCGTAGCGGCCGGCGTCGAGCACCGCGCCGCGGCTGACCGAGTGGGCGAGCGCGGCCTCGCTCATCGGGATCACGCCCGCGGTGCAGACGAACAGCGCCACCGTCACCGACGCGACCCAGCCATGGTGCGACGACGCGAAGAAGCCGAGCGCGCAGACCAGTGCCAGCGCCACGGCGAGCCGCAGCAACTGCGTGCGCCGGCCGGTGTGATCGGCGAGCCAGCCCCAGGCGTAGGGGCTGAACAGCCGGGTCGAGCTTTGCAGCGACGCGAGCGCACCGATCGCCAGCGTGCTGAAACCGAGGTGCTGGAACCACAGTGGCGCGTAGGTGCCGAACAGCCCGGCATACGCGAAGTACGCGAACGAGACGGCGCTGAACGCGAACAGCGTGCCGCGCACCGGCGCAGCCGTCGCTTGCGCCGCGGTCATCGGCGCGTCAAGCCTGCGCGGGTGGTCGGGCCGGCGCTTGGGCCGGAATCGGCGCGGTCGCGACCCGCACGTCGCCGCACTGGGCGCGCTGGCGCAGCGCGTGGTCCATCAGCACGAGTGCCAGCATCGCTTCGGCGATCGGCGTCGCGCGAATGCCGACGCAGGGGTCGTGGCGGCCGAAGGTTTCGACCACCGCGGGCTGGCCCGCGAGATCGATCGACTGGCGCGGGCTGCGGATCGAGCTGGTCGGCTTGATCGCGATGCTGACGGTGATGTCCTGCCCGGTCGAGATGCCGCCCGAGACGCCGCCGGCGTTGTTGCTGCGAAAGCCTTCGGGCGTCATCTCGTCGCCGTGGGTCGTGCCGCGCTGCGCGACGCTCGCGAAGCCGGCGCCGATCTCGACGCCCTTGACCGCGTTGATGCCCATCATCACCTTCGCGATGTCGGCGTCGAGCTTGTCGAACAGCGGCTCGCCCAGGCCCACCGGCACGTTGCGCGCGCCGACGAAGATGCGCGCGCCGCACGAGTCGCCGGCCTTGCGCAACTCGTCCATGTAGGCCTCGAGGCGCGCAATGTCGCTCGCGTTCGCGGCAAAGAACGGGTTGTTCGGGATGTGGTCCAGCGACTCGAACGGGATCTCGATCTCGCCGATCTGGGTCATGTGGCCGATGAAGGTCGTGCCGTACTGCTGCTGCAGCCACTTGCGCGCGACCGCGCCGGCACCGACCATCGGCGCCGTCATCCGCGCCGAGGCGCGGCCGCCGCCGCGCGGGTCGCGCAAGCCGTACTTGTGCAGGTAGGCATAGTCGGCATGGCCGGGGCGGAAGGTGTTCAGGATGTTGCCGTAGTCCTTGCTGCGCTGATCGGTGTTGCGGATCAGCAGGCAGATCGGCGTGCCGGTGGTTCGGCCCTCGTAGACGCCCGACAGGATCTCGACCGTGTCGGGCTCGTTGCGCTGTGTCACATGGCGCGAGGTGCCGGGGCGGCGGCGATCGAGCTCGGGCTGGATGTCGGCTTCGCTGAGTTCCATCCCCGGCGGGCAGCCGTCGATCACGCAGCCGATCGCCGGGCCATGGCTCTCGCCGAAATTGGTGACGCGGAAGAGTTCGCCGAGGGTGCTGCCGGACATGGGGTGCGCGCTTTTGGGAAGCGAAGAAGAGAAGGCCTGAACGAAAACACCGCCCGAAGGCGGTGTTGGCACGGGACTCGATTCTAAGAGTTCGGCGAGATCACGAGGTCTGCTCGTCGCGCGGCTCGTTCTCGACCGGCCAGTCGCGGATATAGGCCTTCAGCATGCGGTTCTCGAAATCCTGCCCGTCGACGACCGCCTTGGCGA
>JAZJZJ010000243.1:0-3399 GCA_040389925.1 Pseudomonadota bacterium | reverse complement strand
CCAGAGCCGGAAGGCTGTGACGCCGGGGTGTCCATGCCGCCTGCATGCGAGGCGATGACCCGCATCGAATTGCCCGCAACGCGTCACGCGGCCGTCACGCGGCGACTCGATAGTCGACTCGTCGACATCGCCTCGGCCGCCGTACCCGCGGCGCGCGGTTTGATGCCCGAATCCCAGCCCATCGACTGATCAGGAGATCGCCATGAACCTTCGTCCCCGTGTGTCTGCCGTCATGCGTGCAGCCGTGATGGCCACCATCGGTCTGGTCGCCCTCGGTGCCCATGCCGCCCCCGCCCGGAGCATCACCGTCAAGATCATCGGCTTCAACGACTACCACGGCAACCTGCAGTCGCCCGGCACGTTCGGCATCAACACGATCGTTCCCGCGGCGCAGCGTCCGGCCGTGGGCGGGGCCGAGTATCTCGCGGCCTACGTCTCGCGCCTGAAGGCGCAGAACCCGCTGAACGTGGTCGTCGGCGCCGGTGACTTCATCGGCGCGTCCCCGCTGATCTCGGCACTGTTCTTCGACGAGCCGGCGGTCGAAACGCTGAACAAGATCGGCGTCGAGTTCAACGCCGTCGGCAATCACGAGTTCGACAAGGGCTCGGCGGAGTTGAAGCGGCTGCAAAGCGGCGGCTGCAAGCTCACCGACGGCCTTCCCGACCCGAACAGTTGCAGGGGCCTGGGCTCGGGCGCGCCTGGCACCTTCGATGGTGCCAGGTTCAAGTGGCTCTCGGCCAACGTGTACGAGACCGCGACCGGCCGCACGCTGTTGCCAGCCTACGGCATCAAGACCTTCGACGGCGTGAAGGTTGCATTCATCGGCATGACCCTGAAGGGGACGCCGAGCATCGTGACCCCGACGGGTGTCGCAGGACTCGAGTTTCGCGACGAGGCTGACACCGTCAACGCGCTGATCCCGCGTCTGCACGCCCAGGGCGTGCGCGCGATCGTCGTGCTGGTCCACCAGGGTGGCTTTCAGACCAGTCCGAACGTCGGTGACATCAACGGCTGCGACGGGAACCTGAAGAACGCCGACGGCAGCGACTCCGAAATCGCCAACATCGTCAAGCGCCTCAACGACGGTGTTGACCTCGTGATCAGCGGCCACACGCACGCGGCGTACAACTGCTCGGCGAACACCGTCGATGTGAAGAACGTCGGCGGTGCGGCGGTCAGCACGTCGCGCCCGACCGGCCTGCCGAACAACGAAGGGCGCCTGGTACCGGTCACGAGCGCGAATGCGTTCGGGCGCGTGCTGACCGACATCGACCTGAAGATCAATCCGCATTCGCACAAGGTCATCGCGGTATCCGCGACGAACCGGCTCGTGGACCGCACCGACGTGGCGATCAATGACGCGATCGCTGCCGACCCCGGCGTGAAGAACATCGTGGCCGGCTACAACGCACTGGTGTCGCCGCTGGCCAATCAAGTGATCGGAACGATCGCGGCGCCGCTGTCCAACGGCGCGAACAGCGCCGGTGAGATGCCGGCCGGCGACCTGATCGCCGACGCTCAACTCATGGCAACGCAACCGCCCGCACTCGGCGGTGCGGCGATCGCCTTCATGAACGCCGGCGGCGTGCGCAACCCGGGCTTCGCGATTGCCGGCGCCAGCTACCCGTACGACGTGACCTACGGCAACGCGTTCACCGTGCAGCCGTTCGGCAACAGCTTGGTGACCATGACGCTGACGGCACTGCAGTTGAAGAACTTGCTCGAGCAGCAGTTCACCGGATGCATGGGCCAAAGCGCGCAGCGCGTGATGCAAGTGTCCAACGGCTTGCGTTATTCGTGGAGTGCCGCAGCGGCACCGTGCTCGAAGATCGTCGACCTCGTGCTGACGCCGACCGACGTGACCGTGACACCGCCGGTCGCCACCGGCGCGCCAGAGACGATCGTCGCCAACGGGACGGTGCTGAATCCCGCCAAGACCTACCGCGTCACGGTCAACAACTTCATGGCGACCGGCGGAGACGGTTTCACGGTGCTGCTCGGCGGAACAAATGTGCTGGGCGGCGCGCAAGACATCGACGCGCTGACCGCGTATCTCAACGCCGGCTACAAGGCGCCGAGGCCGGCCTACGATCCGACGCTGCCGGCGCTGGCGATCCCGCGCATCACGCGGCTGCCTTGATGCGCCTGGGGGCGGCGAGCGCCGCGGCCCTCATGCTCGCGTGCAGCGCTGCCGCGGCGCAGCACGCCGACGCGGCGCGGGCCCAGCGTTCGCCAGCCGCGGTTACCGACGCACGTGCGGACGATCCGGCTGTCGCCACAGAACGCGCTGCGCTGCTGGACCGTGCCGAGTCGGCGCTGGCGCGTGGCGACACGCCGGGGGCACTGGACGCATTCGATCGGGCCGCGATGATGCTGCACGCGCCGGATACCGAGATGGGGCTGGTGCGGACCTACATGCAGTCGGGCCAGTACCGACGCGCTCTCGCGTTCTGCGCGCACACGGCAGATTCGCATCTCGAGGCGCCGGCCGCCGGCGCGCTCTACGCGTGGCTGTTGCGCGCCGGTGGCCAGCCCGCCGTCGCCGAACGCGTGCTGGACCAGACCTTGTCGCGCTCGCCAACCGATCCCGTGTCGCTCAAGGTGCGGGATGAATTCAAGGCGCCTCTTCCAGCCGCGTCCGGACTGCTGCTGCAGACGCCGCACCGGATGGCACCTCAAGCGGTGAAGGAATCCGGGGGCGAGATTCCCGAAGCGGCCCAGGTCGTCTCCAGCGGCGTGCTGATCGCCAATGGGACGCTCGCGCTGGTTCCGACGGCGAGCCTCGCGCAAGCGCGGCCGAAGATGCTTTGGGTGCGCAACGGCTTGGGACAGGCGTCCGAGGCCTGGGTCGACGATTCGGCCGGGCAAAAGCTGGACGGACCCGGTGTCACCGTGCTGCGCCTGGCGGCGCCGCTTGAATCGGACGGGGCACCCACCGCCGCGTCCCGCGACCCATTTGCCGGGAGCCCTGGCTTCGTTCTCGACTACGCCGCCTCGGAACGCGCGACCCCGGCCTGGCCGGTTGAACCAAGGCTTTCTGGGTTCGAATCAGGGCGACACCGGACTGCGACGGCTGGGCATTGGCGTGTCCGACGGCCCGCATGGCGGACCCGTGCTCGATGCGAACGGAGAACTCGCCGGCATCGCCTTGCGCGGCGACGCGCAGGACCCGGTCATGTTGCCGGCCTCGCGATGGATGCGCGCAACGATCGAGGCTGTGCAGCAGACACCGGCGAGCGTCGCTGTCCGCGCACAGGCGCCGCGTCGCGCGGCGCCGATGGCTGCCGACGAAGTCTACGAGCGCGGTCTGCGCGTTGCGCTGCAGCTCATCGTGCTGCGATGACGTTGCGTACCGCGCAGTGCCGGCAAACGAGCGTCCGGAGCGCCAGTCGAACATCC
>JAZJZJ010000242.1:0-7653 GCA_040389925.1 Pseudomonadota bacterium | reverse complement strand
GATCATGGCGATGATCCCCGGCTCGCCCCAGCCGTGCAGCCAGACGTCGTCGGTCAGGTTGGGGGCGCCGACGGCCTGGTTGCCCTTGCCGTCGATGCCGTGGCAGGCGGCGCAGGCGGTGAACTTCGCCTTGCCCAGCTGGGCCCGCACCGAGTCGCTCGGGCTGCCCGAGAGGCTCAGGACGTACTGGGCGACGTTCTTCACGTCGTCGGAGCCCCCGACCGCCGCGCCCATCGGCGGCATCACGGCATGGCGGCCGTTGCTGATGGTTTCGTTGATCTTCGCCGGCGAGCCGCCATGCAGCCAGTCGGCATCGGCCAGGTTCGGGAAGCCCTTGCTGCCGCGGGCATCCGACCCGTGGCACTGCGAGCAGTTGTTCATGAACAGCCGCTCGCCGACGCCCATCGCCACCGGGTCGCCGGCCAGTTCCTCGGGCTTGCGGGCGGTGAACTGCGCATACATCGGCGCCAGCTCCTTGTTGGCCTTCTCGATCTCGCTGGTGTACTCGCCCTTGGTGCTCCAGCCCAGCTCGCCGGGATAGGTGCCCAGGCCCGGGTAGGCCACCAGGTACAGCAGCGAGAAGATGATGGTGATGACGAACAGCCACATCCACCAGCGCGGCATCGGGTTGTTCATCTCGCGCAGGTCCTCGTCCCAGACGTGGCCGGTGGTGTTGTCGCCCGTGGCCACGACCTTCTTGCGGGCCGTGACCCACAGCAGCAGCAGGCAGGCCGCGATGCTGACCAGGGTCAGCCCGGCGACGTAGTAGGACCAGAAATTTCCGGTGAAATCGCTCATGGAAAGCTCCTGGGTTCAGTCCTGCTGGAACGGGATGTGCGCGTCCGCCTCGAAGCGGTCGCGGTTGCCGCGGGAATAGGCCCACCAGGCGATGCCCAGGAAGGTCGCGAAGCTGGCCAGCGTCGCCAGGATGCGCAGCGTGGTGATGTCCATGTCGTGGGTTCCAGTCAGTTGGCCGCGGGCGCAGCGACAGCCGGTGCGGCGGCCGCGGTCTTGCCGGCGAGGTTGTTGGTCAGGGCCAGGCCCATGCCCTGCAGGTAGGCGACCAGCGCGTCCATCTCGGTCTTGCCCTTGACGTCGGCGGCGGCCCTGGCGATCTCGGCGTCGGTGTACGGCACGCCGACCCGGCGCAGCGCCGTCATGTGCGTCGCCATCGAGCCGCCGTCGACCATGCCCTTCTCCAGCCAGGGATAGGCCGGCATGTTCGATTCCGGGACCAGGTCGCGCGGGTTGACCAGGTGGATGCGGTGCCATTCGTCGCTGTACTTGCCGCCGACCCGGTGCAGGTCGGGGCCGGTGCGCTTGCTGCCCCACTGGAACGGGCGGTCGTAGACGAATTCACCGGCCAGCGAGTAGTGGCCATAGCGCAGCGTCTCGGCCCGGAACGGCCGGATCATCTGCGAGTGGCAGTTGTAGCAGCCCTCGCGCACGTAGACGTCGCGGCCGGCCAGCTGCAGCGCGGTGTAGGGCTTGACGCCGGTCACCGCCTCGGTGGTGGACTTCTGGAAGAACAGCGGGACGATCTCGACCAGGCCGCCGACGGCGATCACCAGCAGGATCAGCACGATCATCAGGAAGTTGTTGGTCTCGATCTTCTCGTGCGAGAAGCCGGGCTTGGGAGTGTGGTTGTCGCTCATGTTCTTGGTTCCATCAGGCGGCCTGGGCCACGGGCGCCGGCACGGCGATGCGCACCGAGCGGCCGCCCGCCACGGTCATCCAGGTGTTCCATGCCATCACCAGCATGCCGGCGAGGTACAGCGCGCCGCCCAGGAAGCGGATCACGTAGAAGGGGAAGGTGGCCTTGACCGACTCGACGAAGGTGTAGGTCAGCGTGCCGTCGGCATTGACCGCGCGCCACATCAGGCCCTGCATCACGCCGGCCATCCACATCGCGGCGATGTAGAGCACGATGCCGAGCGTGGCGATCCAGAAGTGCAACTCGATCGCCCGCACGCTGTACATCTTCGTCTGGCCGAACATGCGCGGCACCATGTAGTACAGCGTACCGATCGAGATCAGCCCGACCCAACCGAGCGCGCCGGCGTGCACGTGGCCGACGGTCCAGTCGGTGTAGTGGCTGAGCGCGTTGACGGTCTTGATCGACATCATCGGCCCCTCGAACGTGGCCATGCCGTAGAACGACAGTGCCACGATCAGGAACTTCAGGATCGGGTCGTCGCGCAGCTTGTGCCACGCGCCCGACAGCGTCATCACGCCGTTGATCATGCCGCCCCAGCTCGGCGCGAGCAGCACCAGCGAGAAGATCATGCCGATCGACTGCGCCCAGTCGGGCAGCGCGGTGTAGTGCAGGTGGTGCGGCCCCGCCCACATGTAGGTGAAGATCAGCGCCCAGAAGTGCACGATCGACAGCCGGTAGGAGTAGACCGGGCGCTCGGCCTGCTTCGGAATGAAGTAGTACATCATCCCGAGGAAGCCGGCGGTCAGGAAGAAGCCGACCGCGTTGTGACCGTACCACCACTGGACCATCGCGTCCTGCACGCCCGCATAGGCCGAGTAGCTCTTCGTCAGACTCGACGGGATCGCGGCGCTGTTGACGATGTGCAGCAGCGCCACCGCGATGATGAAGGCGCCGAAGAACCAGTTCGCGACGTAGATGTGGCGCACCTTGCGCGTGCCGATCGTGCCGAAGAACACGACCGCGTAGGCGACCCACACGACCGTGATCAGGATGTCGATCGGCCATTCGAGCTCGGCGTATTCCTTGGCTTGCGTCATGCCCATCGGCAGCGTGATCGCGGCGGCCACGATCACGAGCTGCCAGCCCCAGAACACGAACGCGGCGAGCTTCGGCATGAAGATCGCCACCTGCGAGGTGCGCTGCACGACATAGAAGCTGCTCGCCATCAGCGCACAGCCGCCGAACGCGAAGATCACCGCGTTGGTGTGCAGCGGCCGCAGGCGCCCGTAGCTGAGCCACGGGATGCCGAAATTCAGCTGCGGCCACGTCAGCTGCGCCGCGATCAGCACGCCCACTGCCATGCCGACCACGCCCCACAGCACGGCCGCGAGCGTGAACAGGCGCACCGCGCCATCCTCGTAGACCGGGGCTGCCTCGCCCGCGCGGGCCGGAACCGAACTCGCCATCTTGCTGCTCCTCGAACACCGCGGTTGCGGCTGCGCGCAGTGTCGATTCGGGGCTCAGTCGCGGGCTTGATCCGCGTCAAGATTCGGTGAATCGCCTTCGAAAATGCGCTCGCCTTCGCGCTCCAGATCGTCGAACTGACCCGCGCCGAGCGCCCACCGGAACAACGCCAGCAGCGCGAACACCAGCAGCACTGACATCGGCACGAGCAGGAACAGGATGTCCATCGCTAACCTTCGCGCGACGGCGTGCCGATGCGCAACGCATTCAGCACGACCGCCAGCGAACTCGCCGCCATGCCCAGCCCCGCGGCCCACGGCGGGAACCAGCCGAGCAGCGCGAGCGGCACGCAGACCGTGTTGTAAGCCAGCGCCCAAGCCAGGTTCTGGCGCAGCACGCGCATCGCCCGGCGCGCCACCTCGCGCGCGAGCCGCACGTCGGCGACGCGACCCGAGAGCAGGATGAAGTCGGCACTTGATTGGGTGATCGCCGCGCCGTGCGCAAAAGCGAACGAGACGTCGGCGCGCGCGATCACCGGCGCGTCGTTCAGGCCGTCACCGACCATCGCGACACGATGACCGGCGCGCTGCGCGGCGGCCACGCGCGCGAGCTTGCGCTCGGGCGTCGCGCCGCCCTGCGCGTCGGCCAGCTCCAACTGCGCGGCGATCGCGCGCACGCGCTCGGGCGCGTCGCCCGAGAGCAGCGCAACCTTCAGGCCGTCGCGGCGCAGCGCATCGAGCGTGGTGGCCGCGTCGGGCTTGAGCGCCTCGTCGAACTCGAAGCAGGCGAGCGCGCCGCGCGTGTCACCGAACCAGACGCGGGCGCCATCTTCTGCCGAAGCGCCCTGCGCGTTCGGGTCGACCCAGTCGCGCGCGCCGAGTCGGGCCACGCTGCCGTCCCACGCCGCGCCGTGCACGCCGCGGCCGGCGAGCTCGCCGACATCGCTCCAGACCGCTTCGGGCACGGCCACCTCGCGCGCGAGCGCCTGCGACAACGGATGCGCCGAATGCCGCGCGAGCGCGCCGGCCAAGCGCAGCAGCGCGGCGGCGTCGAGCCCGGCGCGGACCGCGGCCGGCAGCACGCGCACGCGCTGCAATTGCATCCGGGCCTGCGTCAGCGTGCCAGTCTTGTCGAAGAACAACGTGTCGACCTTCGCCAGTGCCTCCAGCGCATCGAGCCGCCGCACCAGCACGCCGCGCCGCGCGAGCGCGCCGGCAGCGGCCAGCAGCGCCGACGGCGCCGCCAGCGACAGCGCGCACGGGCAGGTGACGATCAGCACCGCGACCGTCACCCAGACCGCGCGCGCCGGATCGATCACCGACCACGCCACGCCGGCGAACGCCGCCAGCAGCAGCACGCCCCACAGGAACGGTACCGCAATGCGATCGGCCGCGCGCACCAGCGCCGGCCGCTGGGTCAGCGCGCTGCGCATCAGCGCGACGACGCCCTCGAAGCGGGTGTCGGCGCCGAGCCGCTCGACCCGCATCGTGACCGGCGCACCCAGGTTCAGGCTGCCAGCGACGACCCACTCGCCCGGGCCGCGCTCGACCGGCCGCGATTCGCCGGTGAGCAGCGCTTCGTCGACCTGCGCGCGGCCGTCGACCACCGGCCCATCGGCGGCAAAGGCTTCGCCGCTGACCACCCGCAGCAGGTCGCCGATGCGCAGCGCGCTCAGCGCAACGAGCGTGAAGCGGCCGTCGGCCTCGACACGCCGCACGTCGGCCGGCAACCGGGCACAAGCCTCCTCGAGCGCGGCGGCGACGCGGTGCTGCGCCCGCAGCGTCAGCCAGCGCCCGACGAGCAGGAAGCAGACGAACATCGTCAGCGAATCGAAGTAGACCTCGTGGCCAAACACGCCTCCGGGCGCGAAGGTCGCGCCGCTGCTGACGACGAAGGTCACGGCCAAGCCGATCGCGACCGGCAGGTCCATCCGCACCTGGCCGCGCCGCAGCCCGCTCCAGGCCTCGCGGAACATCGGTGCGGCCGAGAACAGCAGCACCGGGATGCTCAGCAGCCACGAGGCCCACTGCAGCAGCCGCAGCATGTCGGGCGCGATCGCGCCGGGCGCGGCCACGTACGCCGGCGCGGCGTACATCATCACCTGCATCATGCAGAAGGCGGCGACGAACAGGCGCCACAGAGCCGCTCGCTGCTCGCGCAGGCGCAGCGCGCGCGCCGGCTCGGCCAGATCGGGGACCGCACCGTAGCCGGCGCCCTCGACCGCCGCCACGCAGCGCGACAGCCGGGTCGCGTCGGCGCGCCAGCGCACCGTGGCGCGGCGAGTTGCGTAACTTACATCTGCGTCGATGACCCCCGGCGCGCCGCGCAACGCGGTCTCGATCAGCCCGGCGCAGGCCGCGCAGTAGAGGCCCGAGAGCCGCAGATGCGAGATCCCGATGCGCTCGCCGCCGGCCGCGGTCGCCCACGACGTGAAGCCGGCTTGCGTCGCCGGGTCGTCGAGCGTCGAGGCGGCGCAGGTGGATGCAGTGTGTCGTGGCACCCCTCAATCTACGGTCGCGCGGCGCGCACGGCCTTGATCCGCGTCAAACCCCGATCGCGCGGGCCGATCACCGACGCGCCTGTGGAACCCCTCTTGCGCGGCGGCGTGCGCCGCGGTAACACTGCGGCATCGGTTTGCCGTACCCGTTGCCACCTTCCGACCCGCCCATGGACCCAACTCCTGCCCGCAAGCCGCTCTACAAGTCGCTTTACGTGCAGGTCATCACGGCGATCATCGTCGGCGTGCTGCTCGGCCACTTCTACCCCGGCACCGGCGAGGCGATGAAGCCGCTCGGTGACGGCTTCATCAAGCTGATCAAGATGATCATCGCGCCGATCATCTTCTGCACCGTGGTCGTCGGCATCGCCGGCATGGAAGACATGAAGAAGGTCGGCAAGACCGGCGGCCTCGCACTTCTCTACTTCGAGATCGTCAGCAGCGTCGCGCTGGTGGTCGGGCTGGTCGTGATCAACATCGTCAAGCCCGGCGTCGGCATGAACATCGACGCGGTCACGCTCGACACCAAGGGCATCTCGGCCTACACCGGCCCGGGCAAGATGGCCTCGACGACCGACTTTCTGCTGGGCGTGATCCCGAACACCGTGGTCGATGCGTTCGCCAAGGGCGAGATCCTGCAAGTGCTGCTGATCGCGGTGATGTTCGGCTTCGCGCTGCACAAGTTCGGCGGGCGCGGCACGCTGGTGTTCGACTTCATCGAGAAGTTCTCGCACGTGCTGTTCAGCATCGTCGGCTACATCATGAAAGTGGCGCCGATCGGTGCGTTCGGCGCGATGGCGTTCACGATCGGCAAGTACGGCGTGGCCTCGCTGCTCTCGCTCGGCCAGCTGATGGCGACCTTCTATGCCACCTGTTTGGTCTTCATCTTCGTCGTGCTCGGCAGCATCGCGCGCATCACCGGCTTCTCGATCTGGAAGTTCATCAAGTACATCAAGGAAGAGCTGCTGATCGTGCTCGGCACCTCGTCGAGCGAGTCGGTGCTGCCGCGCATGATGGCCAAGATGGAGAACCTGGGCGCGAAGAAGTCGGTCGTCGGCCTGGTGATCCCGACCGGCTATTCGTTCAACCTCGACGGCACCTCGATCTACCTGACGATGGCCGCGGTCTTCATCGCCCAGGCCACCAACACGCCGATGACGATCACGCAGCAGATCACGCTGCTGCTGGTGCTGCTGCTGACCTCGAAAGGCGCCGCGGGCGTGACCGGCAGCGGCTTCATCGTGCTGGCCGCCACGCTTTCGGCCGTCGGCCACGTGCCGGTCGCCGGGCTCGCGCTGATCCTGGGCATCGACCGCTTCATGTCGGAGGCGCGCGCGCTGACCAACCTGGTCGGCAACGGCGTGGCGACGATCGTCGTCGCGAAATGGACCGGCGACCTCGACACCGACTGCATGCGGCGCGAGCTCGACAACGCCAGCGGCACCGAGTCCGACGAGCCCGAAGAAGAACTCGACCTGCGCGAGACGCACATGCCGGCCGGCCGCTCCGGCGTCTGACCGTTTCCTGACAAGCATTCATCACACCAAGGAGAGACAACAATGGCGGCACAACAACGCGTGGTTCTGGTCACCGGCGGCATGGGCGGACTGGGCGAAACGATTTCGACCAAGATGGTCGACGCCGGCTACAAGGTCGTCGTGACCTTCTCGCCGAGCAACACCAAGTCGAGCGAGTGGGTCGCCAACATGAAGAAGAACGGCTACGACATCACCGCGGTCGCTTGCGACGTGGCCGATTTCGACTCGTGCACCAAGGCGGTCGCGGAGGTGCAGAGCAAGGTCGGCGCGGTCGACGTCCTCGTGAACAACGCCGGCATCACGCGCGACACCACGTTCAAGAAAATGGACAAACTGAACTGGGACGCGGTCATGCGCACCAACCTCGACAGCCTGTTCAACATGACCAAGCAGGTCGCCGACGGCATGGTCGAGCGCGGCTGGGGCCGCGTCATCAACATCAGCTCGGTCAACGGCAGCAAGGGCGCGTTCGGCCAGACCAACTACTCGGCCGCGAA
>JAZJZJ010000241.1:0-10817 GCA_040389925.1 Pseudomonadota bacterium | reverse complement strand
CGACCGGCAGCATCGACCACTGGCGCATCGTCGATCGCAGCAAGGTGTTCACGCTGGCCGAGCAATTCGGCTGGGACGAGTTGCCGACCGTCGAGCAAGCCGGTGCGACCACCTCCGACGATTCGCTCGCGACACTGGTCGGCGCCGAGGCGCCGCCGCAGGTCAACGCGGCGGTGTCGCCTTCGTCGACCCGAGCGCCGCACTCCGCAGCCGCGCCGCAGACGAATCTGCACGGCGTGAAGAACCCGATCAGCGCGACCGTCGTCGGCAACCTCCGCCTGACCGCCGAGAACGCGAGTGGCGACGTGCGCCACATCGTGCTCGACTTCGGCTCGCTGCCGTTCCCGGTGCTCGAAGGCCAGGCGATCGGCATCATCCCGCCGGGCGTCGATGCGAACGGCCGCGCCCACCACCCGCGCATGTACTCGGTCGCGAGCCCGCGCAGCGGCGAGCGTGAGGGCTACAACAACCTGTCGCTGACCGTGAAGCGCATGACCGAAGGCGATGACGGTCAGCCCCTCCACGGGGTCTGCTCGAACTACGTCTGCGATTTGCAGAAGGGCGACACGGTGCAGGTCACCGGCCCGTTCGGCGCGAGTTTCCTGATGCCGAACCATGCCGGCTCGAACCTGCTGATGATCTGCACCGGCACCGGCTCGGCGCCGATGCGCGCGATGACCGAACAGCGCCGCCGCCTGCGCGCCGCGGGCCAGGCGCTGCCCGGCAAACTGATGCTGTTCTTCGGCGCGCGCCGCGCCGAGGAACTGCCGTACTTCGGCCCGCTGACCAAGCTGCCGGCCGACTTCATCGACACCTGCCTCGCGTTCTCGCGCGCACCCGATCAGCCGCGCGTCTACGTGCAGGACCGGATGCGCGAGCGCGCCGCCGACGTCGCCGCGCTGCTGCGCGGCGACACCTTCGTCTACCTGTGCGGCTTGAAGGGCATGGAAACCGGCGTGCTCGACGCGCTGAACCAGGCCTGCGCGGCCGCGGGCATGGATTGGCCGGCGACGCATCAGCGGCTCGTCGACGAAGGCCGCTTTCACGTCGAAACGTACTGAAGCCAGGTACGACTCCGGCGATGATGCGGCCGTGACCCGCATCGACCTCGCCGCCGCCCCGACGACCTTGTTCACGCCGCGCCTGCGGCTCGAGAGCCCGCGCCCGGAACACGCGGCGGCGTTCTGCGACGGTGTTGCCGCCTCGATCTCGGCGCTGACCTGGGTCGCCTGGAGCGCTCGCCCGCGTGACCTCGCGTGGGCGCTGCGCTTCTGCGAAGACGACGCGCGCAGCGCGGCCGCCGGCGAAGATCTGGCCTTCCACGTCTTCGACATCGCCGACGGCGGCTGGGTCGGCCGCATCGACGTGCACACGATCGACCTTGTGGCGGCGCGCGGCGAAATCGGCTACGTGGGCAACCTCAGGTGCGCCGGCCGCGGGCTGATGCGCGAGGCGGTGCTGGCGGTGATCGACGCGTGCTTTCGGCTCGGCTTCGAGCGCATCGAGGCGATGAGCGACGCGCGCAACGCGCGTGCGCTGCACTTCGCCGAAACCCTCGGCATGGTGCGCGAGGGCCTGCTGCGCCGGCATGAGCGCGACCCGCAGGGCGAACTCTGCGACATGGTGCTGTACGCCACGTTTCCGGGCTGACCGGTGTCGACGCGGACGTTGCGGTTGACCGGTCCCTGCTGCGCAGGCGAGACTGCGCGCCTGCCCTTCTGCGGCGCCTTCAACGCCAGCCCACATCGAACCTCATGAACCCGAACACTTTCCTGAAGCGCAGGCTCTGCGCCGCCGCCATGATTGCCATCGCCACGACCTCGCTTGCCGCCACCGCCACCGAGCGCCCCGCCACGCGGGTCCGCGCCGAGATTCCGGCCGAGTACCGCTGGGACTTCAGTGCGATCTACCCCGACTGGCCCGCTTGGGAGGCCGACATGCAGCGCATCGACGGGCTGATGGCGGCCTTCGTGCAGTTGAAAGGCTCGCTGAAGGGCGGCCCCGAGGCGTTGGTGACGGCCTATCAGGCCTATGACGAGATCGGCAAGCTGCAGTACCGCCTGTATCGCTACCCGCAGCTGCAGCGCGATGTCGACGGCAGCAACCAGGCCATCGCCGGCCGCTTCCAGCGCGTGATGGCGGTGTTCGCCAGGTTCGACGCGGCGACCGCGTGGTTCCAGCCCGAGCTGCTCGCGCTGCCCGAGGCCGACGTCAAGGCCTGGATCGCGCGCACGCCGGCGCTCGCGCCGTATGCGTTCGGCATCACCGACAGCTTCCGCAAGCAGCGCCACGTGCTCGATGCCGAAGGCGAACGCCTGCTGTCGCTGGCGCGCCCGGCTGGCCGCGCCGGCATCAGCACCTACGAGGAACTGAGCACCACCGACATCAAGTTCCCGACCATCACGACCAGCGACGGCCGCAGCGTCACGCTCAGCCCGGGCAACTACAGCGCGCTGCTGGAGGGCAACCCGAACCAGGCCGATCGCGCCAAGGCCGCAGCCGCGCACGTCGGCACCTACGGCGCGCAGGCCAACACTTACGCCGCGATCTACGCCGGCATCCTGCAGCGCGACTGGTTCAACGCGCAGGCGCGCAAGTTCCCGACGACGCTCGACGCCGCGCTCAACGACAACGACGTGCCGCGCAGCGTGGTCGAAACCCTGATCGAGACCACGCGCGCCGGCACCGCGCCGCTGCAGCGCTACGCGAAGTTGCGCCAGAAGCTGATGGGGCTGGCCGACTACCACCTGTACGACGGCTCCCGGCCGCTGTTCGCGAGCACGCAGACCTACCCGTACGCCCGCGCGAGCGCGTTGGCGCTGGAGGCGGTCGCGCCGCTCGGCGACGACTACGTGCAGCGCTACAAGAAATTCGTCGGCGGTGGCCGCATCGATGTCTACGAGAACGACGGCAAGCGCAGCGGCGCGTACAGCGCCGGCGTCTACGGCGTCGGCCCGTTCCAGCTGCTGAACCACAACGACACGCTCGACTCGGCGTTCACGCTGGCACACGAAGGCGGCCATGCGATGCACACGGTGCTCTCGTACGAGCACCAGCCGTTCAGCACCGCGAGCTACACGATCTTCGTCGCCGAGGTGGCGTCGACGACCAACGAGCGCTTCCTGCTCGAGACGCTGCTGAAGAAGACCAGCGACCCGAAGGAGCGCTTCCTGCTGCTGCAGCATGCGGTCGACAGCATCGTCGGCACCTTCTACACGCAGGTCCTGTTCGCCGACTTCGAACTGCAGGCGCACAAGCTGGTCGAGCAGGGCCAGCCGGTCACGACCGAGGTGCTGAACAAGCTTTACGCCGGCCTGTTGAAAACGTACTACGGCGACGCGCTGACCATCGACGACTTCTACAAGTGGACCTGGGCGCGCATCCCGCACTTCTACCGCTCGCCGTACTACGTCTACCAGTACGCGACCTGCTTCGCGTCATCGGCCCAGCTGTTCAAACAGATGACGACCGGCAGCGCCGCATCGAAGCAAGCCGCGACCGAGCGCTACCTGACCTTGCTGAAGAGCGGCGGCAACGACCACCCGATGGCGCAGCTTCAGCGCGCCGGCGTCGATCTCACGCAGCGCGCAACCGTGCAGGCGGTCGTGGACCAGCTCGACGCGCTGGTGTCGCAGATGGAGGTCGAGGCGGCGAAGATCCCGCGCTGAGCGCGCAGGCTGCTCAGGCGAGTTTGAGCAGCCGCTTCGCGTTCTCTTTCAGGATCAGCGGCCGCACCTCGTCCTTGAAGCCGGCTTCGGCGAAGTCCTTCATCCAGCGGTCCGGTGTGATCAGCGGGTAGTCGCTGCCGAACAGGATGCGGTCTTTCAGCTGCGTGTTCGCGTACTGCACCAGCTGTGGCGGAAAGTACTTCGGGCTCCAGCCCGACAGGTCGATCCAGACGTTGGGCTTGTGCATCGCGAGCGACAGGGCTTCGTCCTGCCACGGCCAGCTCGGGTGCGCGATCACGATTTCGATGTCGGGAAAGTCGATCGCGACGTCTTCGAGCAGCATCGGGTTGCTGTTCTGCAAGCGCAGCCCGCCGCCGCAACGCATGCCCGAGCCGATGCCCGAGTGGCCGCTGTGAAAGATCGCCGGCAGCTTGTACTCGGCGATCACCTCGTAGATCGGCCAGGCCATCTTGTCGTAGGGTTCGAAACCCTGCACCGTCGGGTGGAACTTGAAGCCCTTGACGCCGTATTCCTCGATCAGCTTGCGCGCCTCGCGTGCGCCCATCTTGCCTTTGTGCGGGTCGATGCTGCCGAACGCGATCATGATGTCGCTGTTGGCCTGTGCGGCCTCGGCGATCTCCTCGTTCGGGATGCGCCGGCGCCCCATCTGCGTCTCGGCGTCGACCGTGAACATCACGAAGCCGATCTTCTTCTCGCGGTAGAACGCGAGCGACTCGGCCATCGTCGGTCGCCGGCTCGATCGGAAGTACTTGTCGGCGGCGCGGTCGTACTCCTCGCCATAGTTGTCGAACGGGTTCCGGCACGACACCTCGAGGTGGGTGTGGGTGTCGATCGCGATCAGGTTGGCGTGGTCCATCGCAAGCTCCTCGCGTGCAGGCTGAAATACTTATTAAATGTAATCAATTAAGGCGACCTGTTGGCTTGGGGTAACCACTATCGACGCCCGAGCACTTTGTTTACTACATTGAATCATCTGACAGGATGATTCATGACTTCTCCGTTCCAGCCCATCGATGGCCTGCTGGCCGAACTCGACCTGTTGCGCATCGAGCAGCGCGACGCCGTCGTGCACATCCGGTTGAACCGCCCGGCCAAGCGTAACGCGATCAACGACGCGCTGGTGGCGCAGTTGCACACCGCCTTCGTCAACCTGCCCGAGAGCGCGCGCGTGGTCGTGCTCAGCGGCGCGGGCGAGCACTTCTGCGCCGGGCTCGACCTGTCGGAACTGGGCGAGCGCTCGGTCGCCGAAGGCATCGCGCACTCGCGCTCGTGGCACAGCGCGTTCGAGCAGATCCAGTTCGCGCGCGTGCCGGTGATCGCGGTGCTGCACGGCGCGGTCGTCGGCGGCGGGTTGGAGCTCGCGAGTGCGGCGCACATCCGCGTCGCCGAAGCGAGCGCGTTCTACGGCCTGCCCGAGGGCCAGCGCGGTCTGTTCGTCGGCGGCGGCGGCTCGGCGCGCGTGCCGCGTCTCGTCGGTGCCGCGCGCATGGCCGACATGATGCTGACCGGCCGCGTCTACGACGCCGAAGAAGGGCTGCGCATCGGCTTCTCGCAGTACACGGTCGCAGACGGCCTGGGCTTGGAGAAGGCGTTCGCGCTCGCCGAAAAAGTCGCCGCGAACGCGCCGCTGTCGAACTTCGCGGTCGTGCAGGCGCTGCCGCGCATCGCCGACATGAGCCGCGAAGACGGCCTGTTCACCGAATCGCTGATGGCTGCGATCGCGCAAGGCGACGATGCGGCGAAGGGCCGCATGCGCGCGTTCCTCGACGGCAAGGCGGGGAAGGTGGGCAAGGCATGAGCGGCGCCGTTCGGTATCGCGATGTGCCGATGGGGGGCTCGCTGGCCGCGCATTTCGCGGCGCGGCCGGATGGCAGCCAGATCGTCACCTCGACCGAGCCGTTGCAGCCGTATGCGGCGCGCATCACCGACCGCTTTCTGCACTGGGCCGAGGTCGCGCCCGACCGCACGCTGGTTGCGAAACGTGTCGACAAAGGCGACTGGCGCCGCGTCAGCTACGCCGAGGCGCTCACCAGCGCGCGTTCGATCGCGCAGGCGCTGCTCGACCGCGGCCTGAACGCCGAGCGGCCGCTCGCAATCCTCTCCGACAACGACATCGAGCACCTGCTGCTCGGTCTCGGTGCGATGCTTGCCGGCGTGCCGTTCGCGCCGATCTCGGCCGCGTACTCGCTGCTCTCGCAAGACCACGGCAAGCTGCGCCACATCCTCGGCGTGCTGACGCCGGGCATGGTGTTCGCGGCCGACGGCGGCGCGTTCACGAAGGCGATCAACGCCGTCGTGCCGACCGACACGCCGGTCGTGCTGACCCACGGTGCCGTCGACGGTCGCACGGCGTTGTCGATCGCCGATCTGCTCGCCACCCGCGCGACCGCGCAGGTCGACGCGGCGCACGCGCAAGTCGGCCCCGAGACGATCGCCAAGTTTCTGTTCACCTCGGGCTCGACCAAGCTGCCGAAGGGCGTGATCAACACGCAACGCATGCTGTGCAGCAACCAGCAGATGATTCGCCAGTGCTTCCCCGATCTGCAGCGCGAGCCGCCGGTGCTGGTCGACTGGCTGCCCTGGAACCACACCTTCGGCGGCAACCACAACGTCGGCATCACGCTCTACAACGGCGGCACGCTTTACATCGACGAAGGCAAGCCGACGCCGGCGCTGATCGGCGAGACCCTGCGCAACCTGCGCGAGATTGCGCCGACGATGTACTTCAACGTGCCGAAGGGCTTCGAGGAGATCGCGAATGCGCTGGAGCTCGACGCGCAGCTTCGCGAAACCTTCTTCAGCCGCGTCAAGATGTTCTTCTTCGCCGGCGCCGGCCTCTCGCAACCGGTCTGGGACAAGCTCGATCGCGTTGGCGAGGCCCACGCGGGTGAGCGCGTGCGCATGCTCACCGGGCTGGGCATGACCGAGACCGCGCCGTTCGCGGTGTGCGCGAACGCGCACGAGGTCAAGTCGGCGCACATCGGCCTGCCCGCGCCCGGCGTCGAACTGAAGATCGTGCCGGCCGGCGACAAGTTCGAGTTGCGCTACCGCGGTCCGAATGTCACGCCCGGCTACTGGCGCGCGCCCGAACAGACGGCCGAGTCGTTCGACGCCGAGGGCTTCTACTGCAGCGGCGACGCGGTCAAGCCGATGGACGCTTTGCTGCCCGAGCGCGGCTTCATGTTCGACGGCCGCATCGCTGAAGACTTCAAGCTCGCCACCGGCACCTTCGTCTCGGTCGGCCCGTTGCGCGCGAAGATCATCGCGGCCGGCGACCCGTGCGTGCAGGACGTCGTGATCGCCGGCATCAACCGCAACGAGATCGGCATCCTGATCTTCCCTCGGCTCGACGCCTGCCGTGCGTTCGCCGGCGTCGCGCCCACGCTGCCGGCCGAGCAGGTGCTGGCTGAGCCGCCAGTGCGCGAGTTTTTCCGGAGGCTGGTCGACAACCTGTATGCGAGCGGCACCGGCAGCGCGACGCGGGTGGCGCGCGCGCTCGTGCTGACCGAGCCGCCGAGCATCGACCGCGGCGAGGTCACCGACAAGGGCTCGATCAACCAGCGCGCGGTGCTGACGCACCGGGCGAAGGAGGTTGAGCAGCTGTACGCGGATGGTGCCGGTGTGATCCTGCCGACACGTTGACCCTTCTTCGAGAGAGACCCACACCATGATCATTCAGGGAACGGCCGCGCTCGTCACCGGCGGCGCCTCGGGCCTGGGCGCGCAGACCGCGCGCGAGCTCGCGAAGCGCGGCGCGAAGGTCGCCGTGCTCGACCGCAATGGCGCGGGCGCGAAGGCGCTCGCGGCCGAGATCGGCGCGAATGGGCAAGTGCTGGGTTTCGAGTGCGACATCACCTCGCCCGACAGCGTGCTCGCCGCGCTCGCCGGTGCGCGCGAGGCGCACGGCCCGGCGCGCCTGCTGATGAACATCGCCGGCATCGGCACCGCGAAGCGCCTGATCGGCAAGGACGGCACGCCGATGCCGCTCGAAGACTTCGAGCGCGTGATCAAGGTGAATCTCGTCGGCACCTTCAACATGATCCGCCTGGCGGCGGCCGAGATGGTGAAGCTCGATCCGCTGGAAGACGGCGAGCGCGGGGTGATCGTCAACACCGCGTCGGTCGCCGCGTTCGACGGCCAAGTCGGGCAGGAGGCGTATGCGGCCTCGAAGGGCGGCATCGTGTCGCTGACCTTGCCGCTCGCGCGCGACCTGGCGCAGTTCGGCGTGCGCGTCGTGACGATTGCGCCGGGCCTGTTCCTGACGCCGTTGATGGCCGAACTGCCCGAGGCGGTGCAGCAATCGCTGGCCGCGAGCATCCCGTTCCCGAAGCGCCTGGGCAAACCCGAAGAGTTCGCGCAGCTGTGCGCCGCTATCGTCGAGAACCTGTCGCTGAACGGCGAAGTGATCCGTCTCGACGGCGCGTTGCGCATGGCGCCACGCTAGAAATGACGGCCCCCACGTCGCTTTGCTCCTGCCCCCCGAGGGGGCGCTCGGCCGCGAGGGCCACGAAGTGGCCCCTTCGTGGCCCTTGGCGGCCCGGCGCCGGCCGAGGACTTGCTTAGATGCCGCGCACGACCACCCATTCCGTCTACGTCACCTTCGGCGATTGCGACCCGGCGGGCATCGTGTTCTTTCCGAATTTCTCGCACTGGATGGACACCGCTTCGCTGTCGTTCTTCATGCAGTGCGGCGTGCCGCCGTGGCGCGAACTCGAGAAGACGCGCGGCATCGTCGGCACGCCACTGCTCGAGATCAACACGAAGTTCATGAAGTCGGCGACCTACGGCGAGACGCTGACGATCACGACCCATGTCGAGGAATGGCGCAACAAGGTGGTGGTGCAGATGCACCGGATCACGCGCGCCCGCGCCGACGGTGGCGACGACCTGATCTGCGAGGGCCGCGAGGTGCGCGCCTTCGTCAAGCGCGACGCCAACGACCGCGACCGGCTGCGCGCGATTCCGGTGCCCGAAGACATTCGCCTGCTCTGTTCCTGAACCCGACCACAACGATTGGAGACGAACCCCATGAACAACAAGACCCGACTTCTCGCCGCGCTCGCGCTCACCTGCGCCGCGACCCACGCGATGGCCGACATCACGATCGGCGTGTGCATCTCGCTGACCGGCCCGACCTCGGCGCTCGGCATCCCGACCCGGAACGGCATCGAGCTGTGGCCGAAGACGATTGCCGGCGAGAAGCTCAACATCATCATGCTCGACGACGCGACCGACCCGACGCTGGCGGTCAAGAACACGCGCCGCTTCATCACCGAAGACCATGTCGACGTGATCGTCGGCTCGGTCGCGACGCCGGTGGCCGCAGCGATGGCCGATGTCGCCGCCGAAGGCCAGACGGTGCAGCTGATGCTCTCGCCGGTGAACCTGCCTGAAGGCAAGGGCGCGTACTCGTTCCGGATGCCGCAGTCGACCGCGGTGATGGCGATCCCGATCGTCGATTACTGGAAGCGCACCGGCGTCAAGACCTATGGCTTTCTCGGCTATGCCGATGCGTATGGCGAGGCCTGGCTGAAGGATCTCTCGGCGCTGGCCGAGAAGGCCGGCATCAAGCTGGTCGCGACCGAGCGCTTCGCACGCTCCGACACCAGCGTCACCGGCCAGGCGCTGAAGCTGGTCTCGGCGAACCCCGACGCGATCCTGATCGCCGCCTCGGGCAGCGGCGCGGCGATGCCGCACAAGGGGCTGGTCGAACGCGGCTACGCGAAGACGAAAATCTTCCAGACCCATGGCGCGGCCAGCCGCGACCTGATTCGCATCGGCGGTGCCGATGTCGAAGGCTCGTTCGTGTCGTCCGGCCCGGCGGTGGTCGCCAGCCTGCTGCCCGACAGCAATGCCAGCAAGGCGCTTGCGACGAAGTACACCGCCGAGTACGAGAAGGCCTGGGGCAAGGGCAACGCGAACCAGTTCGGCGCGCACGCGTTCGACGTCGCGGTCGTGCTCGAGAAGGCCGTGCCGATGGCGCTGAAGAAGGGCAAACCGGGCACGAAGGAGTTCCGCGTCGCGCTGAAGGAGGCGCTCGAAACGATGGGCCGCACGCCGGTCTCGCAAGGCGTGCTGAGCTACACCGCCACCGACCACTTCGGCTTCACACCCGAAACCGGCGTGCTGCTGACGATCGACAAGGGCGAATGGAAGCTGGCCCCGACGAAGTGAGGATTCAGGGTTTGTCCGGGGCGCGACGCCAGCGGCGAAACACGCTCCGCCTGTATCATTCCATACTTGATTGACCGACCGACCGGTCGGTCGAACAAGTTCGCTTCTCGTTCTGATCGCTCTGCGCGCCGCCCATGGACTTTTCGATTGCCAGCATCCTGATGCTCGACGGCGCGACCAACGGCGCCATCTACGCGCTGCTGGGTCTGGCGACGGTGCTGGTGTTCGCGATCACGCGCGTGATCTTCATCCCGCAAGGCGAGTTCGTCGCCTACGGCGCGCTGACCCTGGCGCTGCTGCAAATGGGCAAGGTGCCGGGCACCGTGTGGCTGCTGGTCGTGATGGGCGCGATCGCGGCGGTGCTCGATCTCGTCGCCGCCATCAAGCGCGGCGTGCCAGGGGCTGCGGCGCTGATCAAGGCCGCGCGCTGGCTCGTCGTGCCGCTGATCGTCGCCGCGATCACGTGGTGGGCCGCGCCGCTGAAGCTGCCGCTGCTGTTCCAGAGTCTGCTGACCTTGGCGATCGTCACGCCGCTCGGCCCACTGGTCTATCGCCTCGCATACGAAAAGCTCGCCGACGCGACCGTGCTGGTGCTGCTGATCGTCTCGGTCGGCACGCACTTCGCGCTGACCGGCTTGGGCCTGGTGTTCTTCGGCGCCGAAGGTTTCCGCAACCCGAGCTTCTGGGACGCGCGCTTCTCGGCCGGCGCGCTGACGCTGTCGGGCCAGGCCGCGATCATCTTCATGGTCTCGATCGCGCTGATCCTGATGCTGTACCTGTTCTTCGAGCGCACTTTGCGCGGCAAGGCGCTGCGCGCGACCGCCGTCAACCGGCTCGGCGCGCGCCTGATGGGCATCTCGACGACCGGCGCCGGGCGCCTGAGTTTCGGCCTCGCGGCCTTCATGGGCGCGCTGTCGGGCCTGCTGATCGGGCCGACGACGACGCTGTTCTACG
>JAZJZJ010000240.1:0-1931 GCA_040389925.1 Pseudomonadota bacterium | reverse complement strand
GCGGTCCTTGCAGGTGCCGGGCTCGCCTTCGTCCGAATTGCAGACGAGGTACTTCGGGCCGGGGTACATGCGCGGCATGAAGCTCCACTTCAGGCCGGTCGGGAAACCCGCACCGCCGCGGCCGCGCAGGCCGGATGCCTTCACTTCGGCGATGACCTGATCGGGCGTCATGCCGAGCGGCGCACCATCGGCCTCGCCAAGTGCGAGGATCTTGCGCAGCGCTTGGTAGCCGCCACGCGCCTCGTAGTCTTTCAGGCGCCAGTTCTTGCCATTGAGGCCGTCGTAGATCTGCGCGCCGATGTGCTTGTCGTGAAAGCAGGTTTCGGTGCCGTTGGCCTGGAACTTCGACAGGTCGAGCATCGGGTTCTTCATGCGCGCTGCGCCTTCAGGGTTTCGACCAGCTCATCGAGCCGCGCGTTGCTCATGAAGCTGACCATCTGGCGATCGTTGACCAGCATCACCGGCGCGTCGGCGCAGGCGCCGAGGCATTCGCTCTTCTGCACCGTGAACAGGCCATCGGCCGTCGTGCCGCCCTCTTCGACGCCGAGCTTGTGGCACAGATGATCGAGCGCCTGCTGCCCGTCACGCAACTGGCACGGCAGGTTCGTGCAGACGTTGAACTTGAACTGCCCCAGCGGCTGCTGGTTGTACATGTTGTAGAAGGTCGTGACCTCGTGCACCGCGATCGGCGGCATACCGAGGTAGGCCGCGATTTCCTTCTCGCTCTCGGCCGAGACGAAGCCCTGCTCCTGCTGCACGATCGCCAGGCAGGCCATCACGGCCGACTGCGCCTGATCGGCCGGGTACTTCGCGACTTCCTTGGCGAAGCGCGTGCGGGTGGTGTCAGTGATCACCGGTCGATCTCTCCGAAAACGATGTCCATCGTGCCGATCAGCGCGACCGCGTCGGCAATCATGTGGCCGCGCGACAGTTCGTCGAGCGAGGCCAAGTGCGGGAAGCCGGGCGGGCGGATCTTCAACCGATACGGCTTGTTCGCGCCGTCGCTGACGATGTAGATGCCGAACTCGCCTTTCGGGTGCTCGACCGCGGCATACGCCTCGCCTTCGGGCACATGGAAGCCTTCGGTGAAGAGCTTGAAGTGGTGGATCAGGTCTTCCATCCCCGACTTCATGTCGACACGCGGCGGCGGCGCGACCTTGTGGTTGCTCGTGATCACCGGGCCGTCGTTGGCGCGCAGCCAAGCCACGCACTGCTGGATGATGCGGTTCGCCTGGCGCATCTCTTCGATGCGCACGAGGTAGCGGTCGTAGGTGTCGCCGTTCACGCCCAGCGGCACGTCGAAGTCCATCCGGTCGTAGACCTCGTAGGGCTGGTGCTTGCGCAGGTCCCAGAGCACGCCGGAACCACGCAGCATCGGACCGGTGAAGCCGAGGTTCAGTGCGCGCTCGGGCGTGACGATGCCGATGCCGACGGTGCGCTGCTTCCAGATGCGGTTGTCGGTCAGCAGCGTCTCGTAGTCGTCGACGCACTTCGGGAAGCGCTTGGTGAAGTCTTCGATGAAGTCGAGCAGCGAACCCTGGCGGTTCTCGTTCAGCTGCGACATCGCCTTCGCGTTGCGGATCTTCGACGCCTTGTACTGCGGCATCGCATCGGGCAGGTCACGGTACACGCCGCCCGGGCGGAAGTACGCCGCGTGCATGCGCGCGCCCGAGGCCGCCTCGTACATGTCGAACAGGTCCTCGCGCTCGCGGAAGCAGTAGATGAAGACGTTCATCGCACCGCAGTCGAGACCGTGCGCGCCGAGCCACATCAGGTGGTTCAGCAGGCGCGTGATCTCGCTGAACATCACGCGGATGTACTGCGCGCGGACGGGAACGTCCACACCCAGCAGCTTCTCGATCGCCAGGCAGTACGCATGCTCGTTGGACATCATCGACACGTAGTCGAGGCGGTCCATGTAGGGCAGCGAC
>JAZJZJ010000239.1:0-3061 GCA_040389925.1 Pseudomonadota bacterium | reverse complement strand
GTGCAGACCTGGTCGGCGCACTGGCTCGCGCACCCGCAGTTCGCGCAGGCGGTCAGCGACTTTCTCGAACGCGAGGGTGACGGTGTCGCCAGCTACATCAGCGAACTGAACGAACGGCGGCCGTTCAAGGCCGCCGAGTGATCACGGTTTGAAGTCGCCGGCGAATGCGGAGACGAACTTGTCGGGTATCACGTACTTGCGCAGCGCGGCGTTGACCTGATCGAGCGTCAGCGCCCCGAGCGCCGCATCGACCTTCGCGGCGAGCGCAAAGGTGCGATCCAGGAACAGATTGTTCGCGAGCGCGAACGCCACGCCCGCGTCCTGCGCGCGCGACAACTGCCGGTAGTTGAGCAGGCTGGTCTTGCCTTCGGCCAGTTCCTTCTCGGTGAAACCGTCCTTCAGCGCACGCGCCACTTCCTCGCGGAACGCGGCCTCGACCTTCGCCCGATTCTGCGGTGCGAAGATCGCGCTCGCCTGCCACATCGAGTTGCGATCGATGTTGTACCAGTCGATCTGGCTGCGCACGTCGTACGACAAGCCCTCGGTCTCGCGGATGCGCTTCCAGAGCCGCGCGCTGCCGCCCGAGCCGAGCAGGTAGTTCGCCATCGACAGCGCCGGGTAATCGGGATCGGTGTCGTTCAGCGGCACGGGCAGACGCACCAGCATGTTCGCGTTCGGCTTGTCGGGCGTGGCAATCAGCAGCCGCTCGGGCTTGACCGCGACCAGCGGCTCCGCCACGCGTGTGAACGGCGCACCCGGCCCCCAGCCGGCGAGCGCAGTCTGCAACGCGACGCGCACCTGCGCGGCGTCCATGTCGCCGACGGCCGCGAACTCGCCGCTGCCGGCGCCGTAGAAGCGGGTGTGGAACTCGCGCACGCGCTCCAGCGTGAGGCCGCGGTAGTCGTCGGCGAGTTCGTCGAAGCTGGACTTGTAGCGCACGTCGCCACGCGGGTACGGGTTGCCGAGCCGGTCGAGCGTGTTGCGCACGATCGCACCCGGCTCCTTGCGTTGCTGCTCGATGCTCGTCTGCACGCCACGCTTGAACTCGTCGAACGCATCGACCGGGAACGTCGCGTTGCGCAGCAGATCGCCGACGAGTTCGAGCGCGGCCGGCAAGGTGCCGCGCCGCGCTTGCAGCGTGACCACGACCCGGCCCGGCGATGCGCTGACCGCGAGCTCCGTCTTCAACGCATCGAGCTTGTCCTGCACTTGCTGGCGATTCAGCGTCTTCGTGCCCTTGTCGAGCAGCGCGGCGGCGGCCTGCGCCGCGACGTTCTGGCCGAAGAGGCTCTTTTCGTCGCCGAAGTGCAGCATCAGCACCGCGGTGACCGCGTTGCCGCGCGTGCCCTTCGGCAGCAGCGCGGCCTTCACGCCACCGACCGCAAAGGTCTGGGTGCGCGCGTCGATGTTGGCCGGCGTCGCTTCGAAGGCCTCGACCTTCGCAGCCGCCGCCTGCGGCTTGAACTCGCTCATCTCTTTCGCGAGATCGACGCGGCCGAGCGCGGGCGCACGCGGCGGCGCGTCGGTCGGCAGGTAGATGCCGAGCGTGCGGTTCGCCGGCAGCAGGTACTGCTCGGCAACGCGTTGCACGTCGGCCAATGGCGCGTCGCGCACGCGGTCGCGAGTCAGGAAGAAAAGCCGCCAGTCACCCTGCGAAATCGACTCCGACATCGCGTGGCCGACCGTCTCCGGGTTCGTGAACGACTGCTCCCAGTCCTTCAGCCACTTGAGCTTGGCGCGCGCGAGCTCATCGGCCGTGATCGGCTCGCGTGCGATCGATTCGACTGTCGCGAGCAGCTCGGCGCGCGCCTTGTCGACATCCTGCCCCGGCGCGAGTTGCGCGCCCAGAAACATCACGCCCGGGTCGTGTAGCGCGAACGCGTACGACGAGACGTTCGCCGCCAGCTGCTTCTGCGTGAGCCGCTTGTACAGGCGGCCCGATGGCGTGTCGGCGAGGATGACCGACAGCAGTTCGACCGCCGCGTAGTCGCGCGCGGGGCCGGCGGGGACGTGATAGCCGGCCTGGACCAGCGGCGTGCCGCCGACACGGCGCAGCGTCACGCTGCGCTCGCCGTCCTGCACCGGGTCGAGCGTGTAGAGCACGGGCAGCTGGCGTGTCGGCTTCGGAATCGCGCCGAGCGTGGCCGCAACCGCTCTCAGCACGCTCGCTGCGTCGAACTTGCCGGCGATCGTCAGCGTCGCGTTGTCGGGCTGGTAGTAGAGGTGATAGAAGGCCTGCAGGCGCGGGATGTCGACGTTCTCGACATCGGCGCGCGCACCGATCGTCGACTGGCCGTAGTTGTGCCAGTCGTACATCAGCGACATCGTGCGCTGCAGCAGGATGCGACCGGGGCTGTTCTCGCCGCTCTCCATCTCGTTGCGCACCACGGTCATCTCGGTGTCGAGATCCTTGCGCGCCACGAAGCTGTTGATCATCGAGTCGGCCAGCCAGCCGATGTACCACTCGAGGTTGGCTTCGTTCGCCGCGAAGCTCGCGGTGTAGTTGGTGCGATCGAACCAGGTCGAGCCGTTCGCCGCCAGACCACGTTTCTGGAACTCCTCCCAAGCCCGCGGATGCTTCGGCGACCCCTTGAACAGCATGTGCTCGAGCAGGTGCGCCATGCCGGTCTCGCCGTAGTTCTCGTGGCGCGAGCCGACGCGGTAGGTCAGGTTGACCGTGGTCGTCGGCTTCGAGTCGTCCGGGATCAGCAGCAGTTGCAGGCCGTTCGGCAGCCGGTACTCGTCGACACCCTCGACCGCCGTGACGGCGCGGATGCCGCCCGGCAGGGTTTGCGAAAACGAAGGGGCTGCGCCGAAGGCCAGTGAAACAGCGAGCAGACAGGTGGAGGCGATCGAGCGCAGCGGGCGGTGCATGGGTGAAGGTTCGAACAGGGTTCGCGTCGGGAGGATCGCTTACGACTGCTTGGCCGCGACTTCGTTCCGCCAGGCCTCGATGCCGGCGACGATCTCGGCCTTGGCCGACTCCGGCCCTTCCCAGCCCTGCACCTTGACCCACTTGCCCGGCTCGAGATCCTTGTAGTGCTCGAAGAAGTGCTGGATC
>JAZJZJ010000238.1:0-1616 GCA_040389925.1 Pseudomonadota bacterium | reverse complement strand
CCGCGAGGTCCACAAGGTGGGCCTCTTCGTGGCCCATGGAGCGGCCCGGCGCTGGGCCCACGCGCGCGCTGGTGCAGTCGACCTCACTGGATTCCCAACACGTCGTTCATGTCGAACAGGCCGTTCGCGCGGTCGGCCAGAAAACGCGCGGCGCGCAGCGCGCCTTGCGCGTACGTGACGCGGCTGCCGGAGCGGTGCGTGATCTCGATGCGCTCGCCGGTGCCTGCGAACAGCACGGTGTGGTCGCCGACGATGTCGCCGCCGCGCACGGTCGCGAAGCCGATCGTCGACGGGTCGCGTTCGCCGGTCACGCTTTCGCGGGCGTAGACGGCGCAGTCTTTCAGGTCGCGGCCGAGTGCGGCGGCGACCACTTCGCCCATCTTCAGCGCGGTGCCGCTCGGTGCGTCGACCTTGTGGCGGTGGTGCGCTTCGATGATCTCGATGTCGTAGCCTGCGTTCAGCGCGCGCGCCGCCACGTCGAGCAGCTTGAACACGACGTTGACGCCGACGCTCATGTTCGGCGCCATCATGATCGCGGTGTGCCGGGCATGCTCGGCGATCTGCGCCTTCTGTGCATCGTTGAAGCCGGTCGTGCCGATCACGCACTTGACGCCGAGTTCGCGGCAGACCGCGAGGTGCGCGAGCGTGCCTTCGGGGCGCGTGAAGTCGATCAGCACCTGGGCGTTCGCCAAGCCGGTGCGCAGATCGGCCGTGATCGGAACCGATCCGATGCGGCCGAGGAAGCCGGCGGCTTCGGTGCCGATGGTCGGGCTGCCGGCGACATCGAGCGCGCCGGCCAGCCGCATGTCGTCGGCAGCGTCGATCGCCTCGATCAGCATGCGACCCATCCGGCCCGATGCACCGGCGACAGCGACGCGCAGCGGCCCGATCATCCCGCTCATGAATTCGGTTCGAGCGGCGGGTAGGTGCGGGTCGGGCCGATCGGCTCGGCCGTCACGACGGCCGGCCTCGCGGGCGTCGGCAGGGCCTTCAGCTGCTCGGGCGTGAGCTCCAGCGGCGGCGCGTTGCGCGAGGTCTTGAAGGTGTCGATCGACGCGACGAATTCGCGCTCGGACGGCAGCGCGCCGCCGGTGTCGATGCTCTTGAAGATGTCGCCGTCGAACAGCACGACGATGCGGCGCGCCTGCACGTCGGTGCCCGGGCGGCGGATCGTGAAGACGTAGTCCCAGCGTTCGGCATGGAACACGTCGGCCACCAGCGGCGAACCCAGCACATCGCGCACTTGGGCGCGGTTCATGCCGGGCTTGATGGCGGCGGCCTGTTCGCTGGTGATCACGTTGCCCTGTACCACCTCGACCTTGTACGGCGTGACGACGCCGAGAAAGCGGTCGGCCGACCAGTCGACCTTCGGCACGGACGGCAGGTACTGGCAGCCGCCCAGGGCAGCGAGCCCGGCCAGCGCGAGCGCACGGAAAAACGTTGACAGTGACATGGTGCGGACGCGGCGCGCCGAAACGGGCGCCAACCTCGATATGATCGACCGATTCTAGCGGCTGGCCCCTGCGGCCCGACCCGCGCTTTACCCGACGCTCGACCGATGAACCCGCCCGCCATGACGCACGCCGACGAACTGAAGAACAGCGGCCTGAAGGCCA
>JAZJZJ010000237.1:0-90044 GCA_040389925.1 Pseudomonadota bacterium | reverse complement strand
GCTCGAGAAGATGCTGCCGCTGGCGCACGAGATCAGCGTGATCGTCGCGCGCGGTGCCGACGGCGCCATCGTCAACCTGCCGGTGCAACAGAACCTGCACCGCGACGGCATCCTCGCCGTCACGCAGGTGCCAGCGCCCGACGTGGCCGCCGACGTGCAGCAGCGGGCGATCGAGAGCGCCCGCCAGATCGCCGCCGAGTTGGGCTACGTCGGCGTGCTGTGCGTCGAGTTCTTCGTGCTGGCCGACGGCGCGCTGGTCGCCAACGAGATGGCACCGCGCCCGCACAACTCCGGCCACTACAGCATCGACGCTTGCGACGTATCGCAATTCGATCTGCAGGTGCGCACGATGACGGGCGCGCCGCTCGCTGCACCGCGCCTGCACTCGCCGTGCGTGATGCTGAACCTGCTCGGCGACCTGTGGTTCGACGCCGCGGGCGAGGCGCTTGAAGCCGGCCCTGACTGGGCCGCCGTGCTCGCGCTGCCCGGCGTGCACCTGCACCTGTACGGCAAGGCCGACGCCCGACCGGGCCGCAAAATGGGCCACTTGACCGTCACCGCCGAGAGCGCTGCGCGCGCGGCCGCGGTGGCGCGCGAGGCCGCCGCGTTGCTCGGCCTCGAAGGCTGGTGACGATGCGACTCGACGGCACCGACCGCCAAGCCATCGAGCGCGCGGCCGACCTGCTCGCGGCCGGCGAACTCGTCGCGTTCCCGACCGAAACCGTCTACGGCCTCGGCGCGCGCGCCGATGATCCAGCCGCAGTGCTGAAGATCTTCCGCGCCAAGGGCCGGCCCGAGAGCCATCCGCTGATCGTGCACGTGGCCGAACCCGCGCAGATCGCGCCGTTCGCGGCCGAGGTGCCGGCGCTCGCGCAGCGGCTGATCGATGCGTTCTGGCCCGGTCCGCTGACGCTGATCCTGCCGCGCGTGCCGTCGATGGCCGCGGCGGCCGCGGGCCACCAAAACAGCATCGGCCTGCGCTGCCCGTCGCACCCGGTCGCGCGGGCGCTGCTTGCCGCCGCGCACGCGCGCGGCGTTCCGGGCGTGGCTGCGCCGAGCGCGAACCGCTTCGGGCGCGTCAGCCCGACGCGCGCGGCACACGTCGTCGACGAGTTCGGCGCCGACCTCACCGTGCTCGACGGCGGCGACTCGGAGGTCGGGATCGAGTCCGGCATCGTCGACTGCTCGCGCGGCCACCCGGTGCTGCTGCGACCGGGCGTGTTGAGCCGCGCGCGCATCGAGGCCGTCGCTGGCGAGCCGCTGCTGGCGCCCGATGCCGACGCGCCGCGCGCACCCGGCACGCTCGCCGCCCATTACGCACCGAATGCCAAGCTGCGCCTGATGCCCTCGGCGATGCTTCACACGGCTTTGCAAGTGCTCGGCGACCCGCCGCCGAAGCTGGCGGTATATTCACGCGGCACGCCGCCGGCCGCCCTGCGCGGGGTGCGGCACCGGCGCATGCCGTCGCTGCCGGAGCAGGCGGCGCACGAGTTGTTCTCGGTGTTGCGCGAACTCGATGCCGAGGGCGTGCAACTGATCTGGGTCGAGGAGCCGCCGCCGCAGCCCGAGTGGGACGGCGTGCGCGACCGGCTCACGCGCGCCGCGGCCGCATGATCCGACGGCCTTGTCTTCCCTGCGCCGCGCCGCTTTCCCCGCCGATTTCCTGGAGCCTTGAATGAAGTTGAATGTGAAGAGACAAGCCCGCGCCGCGCTGTGCGCCGGCATGCTGGCGGTGACCGCGCTGCTGGCGTCGTGCGGCGGCGGCGAACAAGTTGCGACCTTCCATGCCACCCGCGTGATCGCCTTCGGCGACGAGCTCAGCGCCATCAATGCCGATGGCAGCAAGTATTCGATCAACGCACTCGTCGCGGGCTCGACCACGCAGCTCGACTGCGCGTCGGCGCCGGTCTGGGTTCAACAGGTCGCCGCCTTGTATGGGCTCACGTTCCCGCAATGCCCGGGGTTCGCGACCGATCCGCAGAGCCGCATCTACGCGGCCGACGGCGCCACGGTGGCTGACATCGCCAGCCAGATCGATGCGCACCTGAGCAACGGCGGCTTCGTCGACGGGGACCTGGTCACCGTGCTGGCGGGTGCGAACGACGTGGTCGCGCAGTTCCAGCAGTACCCCGCCATCGGCGAAGCGCAATTGGGTGCGAACCTCATCGCGGCGGGCGAGGCACTCGCGGCGCAGGTGAACCGACTCGCCGGCTACGGCGCCAGGGTGCTGATCGTCACGATCCCCGACATGGGCTTGACGCCGTTCGCCGGTGACCGTTCGGTCGGTTCGACCGACGGCAACCCGGCGCTGCTGACGCGGCTGTCGACCAAGTTCAACGACGCGCTGCTGGCCGGCATCCTGAACGATGGCCACAAGATCGGTTTGATCCAGCTCGACGAGTACCTGAAGGCCGTCGACACCGCCGCGCGCAACGGCCAGGGCACGCTCAACAACACCACGCTGGCCGCCTGCAATGTGCCGCTGCCGAGGTGCACGACCAACACGCTGGTGGCCGACGCGGTCAACTCGGTCTGGCTGTGGGCCGATGGCCGCCACCTCGCGCCGAGCGGCCAGTCCGCGCTGGGTTCGCTGGCAACGTCGCGGGCGCAGAGCAACCCGTTCTGAGCCCGGCGCCGCCGCTCAGTTCCGGGCTTCGGTCGGCGGCGGGGCGGTCGCAGCCGTCGGTGTGATCGCGGCGTCGTTCGCGGCCCATTGCACCAGCGCGTCGAAGGCCGGCCGCGCCGCATTCGCGTTGGCGTGGTTCGCGATCGCGACGACCACGTAACGCCGGCCCGAGTTCGCCAGCACATAGCCGGCGATGCCGGCCGCGTCGCGCAGCGAGCCGGTCTTCAGGTGGGCGCGGGCCAGCGTTGCGCCCGAGCGCTTCAGCGTGCCGTCGATCCCGGCGACTGGCAGCGAGGCGACCAGCTCGGGCATCACCGGGCTCGCCCATGCGGCGAGCAGCAAGCGCGTCAGCAACTGCGCGCTGACGCGCGATTCGCGCGACAGGCCGGAACCGTTGTCGATCACGAGCGCCGCGCTCGCGGCGCCGAACCGCTCCTGGCTCCATTGGCGCACGACCTCGCGTGCCGCCTCCGGCGTGCCGGCGTTGCGCTGCGTCAGGCCGAGCGTCAGGAACAGCTGCTGCGCCATCACGTTGTTGCTGTATTTGTTGATGTCGCGGACCACCTCGGCGAGCGCTGGCGACACCGACTCGAAGGTCGGCGGCGTGCTCGGTGCCACGCCGTTGCGCGCCGTGCCGCCGATGCGCCCGCCGATCTCCTTCCACATGCCGAGCAGCGCGCGGGCGCTGTAACGCTCGGGGTCGGCGTAGGCGATGGCCCAGCTCTTCTCGGCACATGACGTCGCGTAGCCGCCCGCAAAGCGCAGCCGCAGCGGGTCGCTGAAATCGGCACGCAGTGCGCCGCGCCAAGCGTCGCACGCGTCGGCGGTCAGCGGCACGCTGGTGTCGACGCGCACGCCGGCGAGCGGCGGGTCGGTCGAGATCGTCGCGACGGCGCGCGCCGCATCGGGCGTGAACGTGAACACGATCGTCTTGTAGTTCAGCATCAGTGCATCGGCGCGCACGTTGTAGGGTCGCAGGGCCTCGCCGTCGAAATCGGCCGGGTTCTGCTCGGGCACGTCGAACGCGCCGCGGTCGAGCACGATGTCGCCGCGGATCTCGCGCACGCCGAGCTGCCGGACGCGGCGCAGCAGCAGCCACAGGCGCTCGAGCACGAGCTTCGGGTCGCCGCTGCCCTTGATTGCCAGGTTGCCGTCGAGCACGCCGTCGCGCAGTGGGCCCTGCAGCCAGACCGGCGTCGCCCAGGTCCAGGCCGGGCCGAGCAGTTCGAGCGCCGAAAACGTCGTCAGCAGCTTCATCAGCGAGGCCGGGTTGACCGGCTGATCGGCCTGCCAGACCAGGCGCGGGTGTGCGCTGTCCACCTCCTGGACCATCGCGACGACTGCATCGCGCGGCACCTTGGCGCGATCGAGCGCGGCCGTGACCGGGGCCGGCAGGGCATCGGGCGTCGCGAAACACGGCACTGAAACCAGCAGCGCCAGCGCGGCGCACAGCACGGGGTGGAACAGCATGGAAACGATGATCGCACGGGGGGACCCGCACGAGGCGCCGCGGCTAAACTCGTCGCATGCCCGATTCGCTGCTCGCCTTCGACACCGCCACCGAGCACATGAGCATCGCGCTCGCGGTGCGCGGCGAGGCGTTCACGCACGAGGCGGTAGGCGGCGCGCAGGCCTCGGCGACCTTGATCCCGGCGATCCTCGCGCTGCTCGCGCAAGCCGGGCTCACGCTGCGCGAACTCGACGCGATCGCGTTCGGCCGCGGGCCGGGCGCGTTCACCGGCTTGCGCACCGCCTGTTCGGTCGCGCAGGGCTTGGCGTTCGGTGCGAACAAGCCGGTGCTGCCGATCGACACGCTGCTCGCAGTGGCCGAAGACGCACGCGGTGATGACCGGCGTGCGCAGCGCGTCTGGGTCGCGATGGACGCACGCATGAACGAGGTCTACGCGGCGCAGTACGGGTTCAGTGACGGCCGCTGGACCGTGCTCGATGCGCCGATGCTGACCACACCCGACGCGCTCGGCGAACGCTGGCGCGCGCAGCCCCCCGCGCTGATCGCCGGCAGCGCGCTTGCCGCGTTCGGCGATCGGCTCGCGACACACGGCGCGCGCCTCGCGCCCGACGCGCTGCCGCGCGCGCGCGCGATGCTGCCGCTGGCACGCGCGTTGTGGGCCGCCGGCGGCGCGGTCGATGCGGCGCTCGCCCTGCCGCTCTACGTGCGCGACAAGGTCGCGCAGACGACGGTCGAGCGCGACGCGGCGCGTGCCGCGAAGCTGGAGGCGGGCCGGTGAGCGCGCAGTGGAAGGCGGCGGCGAACGAGTCGGCGCCCGCACTGCTGCCGATGACCACCGCGCACGTCGAGGCGGTAATGGCGATCGAGGCGGCGGCCTATCCGTTCCCGTGGAGCCGTGGCAACTTCATCGACTCGCTCGCGGCCGGCTACCCGGCGCGCGTGCTGCGCGGTGAACGTGACGAGTTGCTCGGCTACTTCGTCGCGATGGGCGGTGTCGACGAGATGCACCTGCTCAACATCACGGTCGCGCCCGCGGCGCAGGGCCGCGGCCACGCGCGCACGCTGATCGACGCGCTGATCGCGCTCTGCCACGAACACAACGCGCGCGAGCTCTGGCTCGAAGTGCGCGCGAGCAATGCGAAAGCCCGCGCGATGTACCTGCACCTCGGCTTCGCCCAGGTCGGCGTGCGCAAGGGCTACTACCCGGCGCCGTTCGCGCGCCGCGAGGACGCGGTCGTGATGAGCCTGAAATTCGACGCGCTTGGAGCGAACGATGCGCTGGGATGAGCGCCAACTCGCGATGCTGCGCGAGATGGGCGTGCGCGTCTGGACGCCGTCCGTCGATGACGAGGCCGTGTCGGTCGAAGCGCGCCCGGTCGACACCGCGCCGACGCCGGTGCTTGTTCAGTCGCCGGTCGCGGCGCCGCTCGAACAGCACGTTGCGCTGCCGTCCTCGGTCGCCACGCTCGATTGGCCGGCACTGCGCGAGACCGTCGCCGCGTGCACCGCGTGCGCGCTCTGCAAGGGCCGGCGCCAGACCGTGTTCGGCGTCGGCAACGAGCGTGCGCACTGGATGATCGTCGGCGAGGCGCCGGGCGAACAGGAAGACCGCCAAGGCGAGCCTTTCGTCGGCAAGTCGGGCCAATTGCTCGACAACATGCTGCGCGCGATCGCGCTGACGCGCGGCGAGGCCGAGCCGGCCAGGCAGGTCTACATCGCGAACACGATCAAGTGCCGCCCGCCCGGCAACCGCAACCCCGAGCCCGACGAACTGGCGAAGTGCGAACCGTTCCTGATCCGCCAGGTGCAACTGGTGCGGCCGAAGATCATCGTCGCGATGGGCCGCTTCGCGGTGCACAGCCTGCTGCGCAGCACCGAGCCGATAGGCCGCCTGCGCGGCCGCGTCCATGCGTACCAGGGCGTGCCGTTGATCGTGACCTATCACCCGGCCTATCTGCTGCGCAACCCGGAAGACAAGGCCAAAGCCTGGGACGACCTGTGTCTGGCGCTGGAGACCGCCGCCGCGCTGCCGGCCTGAACCGGCCCGCCGCGCTGGGCGGCGCTACCGCGTTTTCGTCGGCCGCTTCCAGCCGGCGAGCGACAGCTGCTTGCCGCGCGCGACCGTCAACTGCCCGGCCGGTGCGTCTTTCGAGAGCGTCGAGCCACCGCCGATCGTGGCGCCGTCGCCGAGCGTGATCGGCGCGATCAGCACGCAGTTGCTGCCCACATGCACGTCGTTGCCGATCACGGTGCGGTGCTTGTTCGCACCGTCGTAGTTCGCGGTGATGGCGCCGGCGCCGTAGTTGACGCGCTCGCCGACGGTCGCGTCGCCGAGGTACGCGAGGTGGTTCGCCTTCGCGCCTTTCGCCAGGGTCGAGTTCTTCACCTCGACGAAGTTGCCGATGTGCACTTCTTCACCCAGTACCGCGCCCGGCCGCAGCCGCGCAAACGGGCCGATCAGCGAACCCGCCCCGACACGAACGCCGAGCGCCTCGCCGTCGATGTGCGTGAATGGGTGGATCACCGCGTTCGCCGCGATGGTCGCGTTGCGGATCACGCAGTTCGCGCCGATGCGCACACCGTCGCCGAGCGCCACCGTGCCTTCGAAGACACAGTTCACGTCGATCTCGACATCGGTGCCGCATTGCAACTCGCCGCGCAGGTCGAAGCGTGCCGGATCGGCCAGGCGCACGCCGGCCTCCATCAACGCCTCGGCCTGCTGGCGCTGGACGCGCCGCTCCAGCTCGGCCAGCTGCACCGGGCTGTTGACGCCGAGCACCTCGGTCTCGCTCGCGGCCCGGGTCGTGACGACGGCGACGTCGTCGGCCACGGCGATCGCGACCACGTCGGTCAGGTAGAACTCGCCCTGGCTGTTGTCGTTCTTCAGCGCCGCGAGCCAGCGCTTCAGCGCCGCGGTCGGCGCGGCCATCACGCCGGTGTAGACCTCGCGGATCAGGCGCTCGGTCGGGTTCGCGTCCTTGTGCTCGACGATGCCGTGGACGCGGCCGCCCTGGTCCGCCGGGCGCCCGGCCGGGTCGCCGCGCACGATGCGGCCGTAGCCGGTCGGGTCGGCCAGATCGACCGTCAACAGCGCCAGCCGTGTGCCGCCACAGGCCTCGATCAGTGCGCGCGCGGTCGCGGCTTCGATCAGCGGGACGTCGCCGTTCAGGATCAGCGTCGTGCCTTCATCGTGCAGCTTGGGCACGGCCTGTTGCACCGCGTGGCCGGTGCCGAGTTGCGGCATCTGGCGCACGAACTGCATGTGCGGCGCGGTGACCGCCGCCTCGACCTGGTCGGCGCCGTGGCCGGTGATCACGACGATGCCGTCCGCCCCCACGTCGGCGGCGGTTCGCAGGACATGCTGCAATAGACTGCGTCCGGCCAGTTGGTGCAGCACTTTCGGCAGGGCGGATTTCATGCGGGTGCCTTTGCCCGCGGCCATGATCACGATGTCGAGCGCCATGTTGTCTGTCTTTCGAACGTTCGGGTTCCGGTCGCTGATTATCGGCGCCTTGTTTTTTCCCCTCGCACTGCTCGGCGGCTGCAGCGCGCTGCGCATCGGCTATGCCGCCGCACCCGAGCTGGTTTACTGGCGGCTCGATGGCTACATCGACTTCAACAGCGCACAGACGCCGCGTGCGCGCGACGCCATCGGGCAGTGGTTCGCATGGCATCGCCGCACGCAATTGCCCGACTACGCGGCGCAGTTCGCGCGCGCCCAGGCCGAGGTGCTGGCCGACACGACCGCGGCGCGCGTGTGCGAGTGGCAGGCCGAGATCGTGAAGCGGGCTCACACCGCCTTCGACCGCATCGCGCCGGCCGCGGCCGAGCTGATGCTGACGGTCAGGCCCGAGCAGATCGCTTACCTCGAGGAGCGCTATGCGAAGTTCAACGCCGAGTTTCGCGACGATTTCCTGCAGCCCGAGCCACGCCAGCGCGCCGAGGAGAATCTGAAACGCACGGTCGATCGCGCCGAAATGCTCTACGGCCGGCTCGACGACGCGCAGCGTGCGCGCCTCGCCGAGGGCTTGGCGCGCTCGCCGTTCGATGCCGAGCTGTGGTTCGCCGAGCGCCGCCAGCGCCAGTTCGAGGTGCTGCAGATGCTGCGCAGGCTGACGGCCGCAAAGGCGAGCCGCGAGCAGGCGCTGGCCGAACTGCGCGGCTATGTCGAGCGGCTGGAGCACTCGCCGCGCGAGCCGTATCGGCGCTACCGCGAGCGCTTGGCCGAGTTCAACTGCGGGCTCGGTGCCAGCCTGCACAACGCGACCACGCCGGCCCAGCGCCGCGCGGCCGCGCAGAAGCTGGCGGGCTGGGAGGCCGACCTGCGTGCCATCACGGCGGCACCCGCCGCTGCCGACCCGAAGTGAGCCGCGCCAGCGCCACGCTATTGCCGCGAGATCGGTGTCGTCACGTTGCGCGGGTTCGGCCCGGCACTCGGAAAGTCTTTCAGCGCGGCCTCGAACATCGCCGGCATCAGATAGTCGATCGCGGTCGACGGGCCGGTGTTGCTGGCGCGTGCCTCGTACAACAACGCGCCGGTCTTGCGATCGCGGATCAGCAGCGCCACTTCGCGTTCGAAGGTCGGTGTGTACGCGATGCCGCCGTTGAAACCCCAGCCCGGCCCCCAGCCGCGGCCGAAGCGGCCGTAGCCGTAGCTCGCGCCGTACCCATAGCGCCAGCTGCCACGCCAGAACAGCGGATCGTTGTAAATCCACGGGTCGTTGCTCGTGACGCGCGCGCCGAGCTGCATCAAATACTCGGCGTTGCCGGCATCGGGCGCCGCGCGAAAACCTGCAGCCTCGAGTGCGCCACGCGCCGCGGTCTCGAGTTGCACCTGGCGCTCCGGGTGCGCCTGCTGCGACGGCAAGCGCTCGAACACGAAGCTCGCCGGCTTGCGCTCGGCCGGCCACGCGCCGAAGGTCGAGACCTCGTTGTTCAGGTTGTTGAACGCAGCGCAACCGCCGAGCATCAGCGCGATGCACAAGGGGATCAGAAATCTGGCCATCTTGGCTCTCCTCGGGCGCGGGTCAGGGCAGTGCGCGAATCGGGATCGTCGCCGATACCGCAGGCGGTGTCGGCGTCTCGCAACCCTCGTCGTCGTCGAAAGCGCGGTCGCCCGCGGGATCGGCCACGCCGGTCGTTTGGAGCGTGGTGAACGGGTAGAGGTTCCGGTCCATCAGGTGCGAGGGCACGACGTTGCCCATCGCGTTGAACATGTTGTCGATGCGGCCGGGAAAGCGCCGATCCCAGTCGCGCAGCATCTGCTTCGTCTGCACCCGCTGCAGGTTTTCCTGGCTGCCGCACAGCGTGCACGGGATGATCGGGAACGCGCGGTGCGCGGCCCAGCGCTCCAGATCGAGTTCGTTCACGTAGGCGAGCGGGCGGATCACGATGTTCCTGCCGTCGTCGCTGACGAGCTTGGCCGGCATGCCTTTCAGCTTGGCGCCGAAAAACATGTTCATGAACAGCGTCTGCAACATGTCGTCACGGTGGTGGCCCAGCGCAATTTTCGTCGCGCCGAGTTCACCGGCAACTCTGTAAAGAATGCCGCGCCGCAGCCGCGAGCACAGGCTGCACATCGTCTTGCCTTCGGGGATCACGCGCTTGACGATCGAGTAGGTGTCCTGGTTCTCGATGTGGAACGGGATGCCGAGTTTCGCGAGGTACTCGGGCAACACGTGGTCCGGAAAGCCCGGCTGCTTCTGGTCGAGGTTGACCGCGACGATCTCGAAGTCGATCGGCGCGCGTGCGCGCAGGCCGATCAGGATGTCGAGCAGCGCGTAGCTGTCTTTGCCGCCCGAGACGCAGACCATGACCTTGTCGCCTTCTTCGATCATGTTGAAGTCGACGATCGCCTGGCCGACCTGGCGGTGCAGACGCTTGCCGAGCTTGGTCAGCTCGACCGACAGCCGCTCTCTTGTGGCCTCCCTGACCGCGGGGTTGTCGAGGACGGCACTCATGTCTTCTCCTTCATTCCGAACACCTCGCAGCCGACCGAGGCGCAGTCCGGGTAGACATCGGGCTTCTCGGTCGAGACCCGCGCCGCGCGCACCTTCGGGTGCGCGAGCATCAACGCGAGCACGTCGTCGACCAGCGTCTCCTGCAGGTGAATGTGGCCCTGGCCGATGCGCTCGCCGATGCTGCGGCGCATGAAGTCGTAGTCGACCACTTCGTCGAGATCGTCGGCCTTCGGCGTCGACAGCGCGAGCGGGATGTACAGATCGACGTTGATCAACACGCGTTGTTCGCCGGTCTTCTCGAATGCATGCACGCCGATGTTGATGAAGACCTCGTAGTCGCGCAAAAACAGGCGCCGGCAATCCATCAGGCTGGGGTGGCTGAGCAGGCTGTGCATGAGGGTGTTCTCAGGTGTTCTTGCGGGCGAGGTAGAGCACGTCGCGCGGCTGCGCGGCGAGGTGCTGGCCACCATCGACCAGCAAGGTGGTGCCGGTGATCGCGGGCGACTCGATCAGGAAACGCACCGCACGCGCGATGTCGTCCGGTGTCGACGAGCGCTCCAGCGGCGTCATCTGGTGCGCCACTGCGAACTCGTCGGCGTTCATCGGGCCCGACACCAGCGTGACGCCGGGCGCGACGCCGCACACGCGCACGCGCGGCGCGAGCGCCTGCGCGAGCATCACGGTCGCGCTCTGCAGTGCGGCTTTCGACAGCGTGTACGAGAAGTAGTCGGGGTTCGGGTTCCAGAGCTTCTGGTCGATCAGGTTGACGACGCAGCCGGTCTCCGAACAGCCGTCGAGGTGGGCATGCAGCGCCTGCGCAAGCAGAATCGCCGGCGCCGTGTTCGCGCGCCAGTGCGTTTCCATCGACGCGACCGTGAAGCTCGCCGGGTCGTCGTACTCGAAGGTCGACGCGCTGTTGACGATCGCGTCGAGGCGCCTGAAGTGCGCCGCCACTGTGGGCACCAGCGCGCGGCATGCGGATTCAATCGACAGGTCGGCCTGGAACGCATGCGCCTGCGCGCCGAGCGCTTGCAACTCATCGACCGTGGCCTGCGCGTCGGCGGCCGAACCGCGGTAGTGCACCGCCACGTCGAAGCCGTGCGCGGCCAGGTCGAGCGCCATCGCGCGGCCGAGCCGCCGGGCGGCGCCGGTGACGAGCACGACGGGGCGGCTGGCAGCGGTCATGGTTTCTACAATGTCTGATGGAATCGATTCAATCCGCCAGTGTATCGGTGGCACTCCCCAAACTGATCCACGCGGCCATCGCCCGCGACGGCGGTTGGCTGCCGTTCGACCGCTTCATGGCGCTGGCGCTGTATGCGCCAGGCTTGGGCTACTACGCGAACCACGGCCGCAAGTTCGGCACGCTGCCGCAATCGGGCAGCGATTTCGTCACCGCGCCGGAGCTCTCGCCGCTGTTCGGGCGCGCGCTCGCACGCCAGCTCGCGCAGGCGCTGCAGGCGAGCGACACGCACGAGGTCTGGGAGTTCGGCGCCGGCTCGGGCGCGCTCGCGCAGCAGTTGCTCGACGCGCTGGGGGACCAGGTCGAGCGCTACACCATCGTCGATCTGTCGGGCACCTTGCGCGAGCGCCAGCGCGAGCGGCTCGCGGCGTTCGGCGACCGCGTGCGCTGGGTCGACGAGCTGCCCGCGCAGATCGCCGGCGTGATCGTCGGCAACGAGGTGCTCGACGCGATGCCGGTGCAACTGCTGCACTTCGACGGCGTGCAGTGGTTCGAGCGCGGCGTCGTCGCGCAAGGCGCGGGATTCGCGTGGAGCGATCGCCCGACCGCGCGGAAGCCGCCGTTCGACGGCCCGTTCGCGCCGGGCGCGGTCACCGAGACGCATCAACAAGCCGAGGCCTTCATCGCGACGCTCGCCGAGCGCCTGACCCGCGGCGCCGCATTCTTCATCGACTATGGCTTTCCCGAGGCCGAGTATTACCACCCGCAGCGCGACGGCGGCACGCTGATGTGCCACCGCGCGCACCTGGCCGACACCGACCCGCTGGTCGACATCGGCATCAAGGACATCACCGCGCACGTCAACTTCACCGGCATCGCACTCGCCGCGCAGAACGCCGGGCTCGATGTGCTCGGCTACACGACACAGGCGCACTTCCTGATCAACTGCGGCGTGATGCTGATGTTCGAGGGTGCGGATCTGCGCACCATCGCGAACACGCAGAAGCTGCTGACCGAGCACGAGATGGGCGAGCTGTTCAAGGTGATCGCATTCGCAAAGGGTTGCGACGCCGCATTCAACGCCGAGCCACTCGGCTTCAGCGGCGGCGACCGGACGCACACGCTGTGATCCGCTGGCGCAACCTGGAGCAGCCGGCGTGATCCGCTGGCTGCTCGTGGTCTTCCTCGCGCTGATCCTGTTCAGCGGCCTGCGCCCGTGGCTCGAAAAGCTCGGGCTGGGCAAACTGCCCGGCGACTTTCGCTTCCGGTTGTTCGGCCGCGAGTGGTTCGTGCCGTTCGCGAGCAGCGTGCTGCTGAGCCTGCTGGCGATGGCGATCATGAAGTTTCTCTAGCGCGGCTACGATCGGCAGACCGCGCGCTTGCCACAAGGAAACCCGACCATGAGCACTCCCACCCCCGTCGCCGCCCGCTTCGGCAGCGGCCAGGCCGTCAAACGGGTCGAGGATGCGAGCCTGCTCGTCGGCCGGGGCCAGTTCACCGACAACGTCGCGGTCGAGGGTGCGACGCATGTCGCGTTCTTGCGCTCGCCGTATGCGCACGCGCGCATCACCGCGATCGACGTGGCGGCCGCCGCGGCGATGCCCGGCGTGATCGCGGTCTACACCGGCGCGCAACTGGTCGCGGCCGGTGTCAAGCCGATGCCGAAGCTGGCCGGTTTTCCGCGCGCGGACGGCCAGCCGCCGGCGACGGCGCGGCGCTACGGTCTGGCGCTCGACACGGTGCGCTTCGTCGGCGAAGCGGTCGCCGCGGTCGTCGCCGAGTCGCGCGAGGCCGCCAAGGATGCCGCCGAGGCGGTGCTGGTCGATTACGACGAACTGCCCGCGGTCGTCGACCCGGTGCGCGCGACCGCGCCCGGCGCACCGGTGCTGTGCCCCGACGCGCCCGACAACATCGCGGCCGAGCTGCGCCACGGCAGCGTCAAAGCGACCGAGGCCGCATTCGCCGCCGCCGCGCACACGGTCTCGCTCGATCTGGTCAATCAGCGCCTCGCGCCGAGCCCGATGGAGCCGCGCAGCATCGTGGCAACGTTCGATGCGGCGGCGAACCATTTGACCGTGCGCCTGAGCAGCCAGATGCCGACCGGCTCGCGCGCCTCGTTCGTCGACGCGATTCCGGGGCTGACGCTGGAGAACACGCGCGTCGTCGTCGGCGACGTCGGCGGCGGCTTCGGCATGAAGACCGGCATTCATCCCGAAGACATCGTCGTCGCGTTTGCCGCGAAAGACCTGAAGCGCCCGGTGCGCTGGCAGGCCGAGCGGGTCGAGGAGTTTCTGTCGGCCGTGCATGGCCGCGACGTCGTCAGTCGCGCCGAAATGGCGCTCGACGCGAACGGCCGCGTGCTCGCGATGCGCGTGCGCTCGCTCGCCAACGTCGGCGCGTATGCGATGGGCGTCGGCGTCGCGATCCAGCTGCTGATCGGGCCGTGGGTCTCGACCAGCATCTACGACATCCAGACCATCGACCTGCACTTCATCGCGGTGATGACCAACACGACGCCGACCGGCGCGTACCGCGGCGCCGGCCGGCCCGAGGCGATCTACATCACCGAGCGGCTGTTCGACGCCGCGGCGCGCGAACTGAAACTCGACCCCGCCGAGTTGCGCCGCCGCAACCTGATCGCGCCCGAAGCGATGCCGTACAAGAACGCGATGGCGCAGACCTACGACAGCGGCCGATTCGAGCAGATCCTCGACAAGGGCTTGGCGCTGGCCGACTGGAACGGGTTCGATGCGCGCCGGCAGCGCAGCGAAGCGAAGGGCCGGTTGCGCGGCCGCGGCCTCGCGAGCTTTCTCGAGTGGACCGGCGGCAACGTGTTCGAGGAGCGCGTGACCGTCACGGTCTCGGCCGACGGCTTCATCGAGATCGTCTCGGCGACCCAGGCGATGGGCCAAGGCATCGCGACCAGCTACGTGCAGCTCGCTGTCGATGTGTTCGGCGTGCCGGTCGAGCGCATCCGCATCGTCCAGGGCGACACCGACCGCGCCAACGGCTTCGGCAGTGCCGGCTCGCGCTCGTTGTTCACCGGCGGCTCGGCGGTGCGCGTCGCCTCCGAGCGCACCATCGACAAGAGCAAGCAACTGGCGGGCGACGTGCTCGAAGTCGCGCCCGCCGACATCGAGTACACAGAGGGCCGCTTCAAGGTCGTCGGCACCGACGTCGGCATCGACCTGTTCGAGCTCGCGGCGAAGCAGCCTGAGCAGCTGATCGTCGTCGACTCGACCAGCGCGGTCGGCGGTCCGACCTGGCCGAACGGCTGCCACGTTTGCGAGGTCGAGATCGACCCCGGCACGGGCCATGTCGATGTGGTCGCGTACGCATCGGTCAACGACATCGGCCGCGTCATCAGCCCGACCATCGTCGCCGGCCAGATCGAGGGCGGTGCGGTGCAGGGCATCGGCCAAGCGTTGACCGAGCAGATCGTCTACGACCCCGAATCGGGCCAGATCCTGACCGCGAGCTATCAGGACTACGCAATGCCGCGCGCCGACATCGCGAGCGCGATGTTCAAGACCGAGTTCGACACGTCGATTCCGTGCCTGACGAACCTGCTCGGCGTGAAGGGCGTCGGTGAGCTCGGCACGATCGGTGCGACGCCGGCTGTCGTCAACGCGGTGATCGATGCGCTCGATCACGCCGGCCACGGCCGCCAAGCCGAGCTGATCCAGATGCCGCTGACGCCGCCGCGTGTGTGGCGCGCGCTCGCGGGCGAGTTCGACCCGTCGCCGTTCGCCTGAGGTCGGCGCGCGGCCGTCAGGCGTCGTGCGCGCTGAACGCCAGCGTCGCCATCTGCGCGTCGTGCAGCGTGCCGCCGTCGGCGCGCAGCGTCTCGAACACGGCCTCGTCGCCGAGCGCCGCGCGCGCGAGTTCGACCGCACGCGCGATCGCGCCGATTTCGTGCGTTTGGCGCAGTTCCTCGAGGCGCTGGTAGCCGGCGTCCGCGTAGCCGGCGATCAGTGCGGCGGCGCGCGGGCGCTGCTCGAGCGCGGCGAGCAAGGCCAGGTGGTCGGCGAAGAAAGCCTGCAGTTCGAACTGCGGCGCCTGCAGCCAGCCGGCTTGCAGCACGCTGCGCGCCTGGTCCAGCTCACCGAGTGCGAGCCACGCGGCACCCAAACTCAGTTGCGCGCAGGTCAGGCCGTGGTGCTGGCGCGTCCCGCGCAGCCGCGCCACCAGCGCGGCGCCGGCGGTGACGGTGGCGCGCGGGTCGCCGGCACCGAGCTCGGCGTAGATCAGACCGGCGACCCGGCCCGAGCCGTCGCCGGCGTCCCGGTACAGCGCCAGACTGCGCCGGATCAGGTCCTGCGACTCGCCCGACCCGCCTGACCCGCCGTCCAGGCGCCAGTGGCCATAGGCCTCGGCCGCGGCCCGCAGCACCAGGCGCTGCGCCGGCCAGCTCGGCTCCTCGATCGCGCGCATCTCGGCGAGCGCACTGTCGCAGCCGGCGGCGTCGTGCCGGCGCGAGTGCGCGACCGCCATGCGCCCGAGCGCGAAGTAGCTGCCGAACCGGTCGCCCGCGGCGCGCGCCGCGTCGAGCGCGCGCTGCGCCGCCAGGTGCGCGCGCTCCGGCCGGCTCTTGACCCAGACCAAATTCACGGCGATCCAGGCGCGCCATTGCAGCCGCGGGTCGGCGGCCGTGTCGATCAAGGTCTCGCAGGCGTCGGCCAGCGCGGTGCAGGCGTCGGCGCACGCGCCGCGGTCGGTGTGCGTCGACTGGCGCAGCGCCCAGAGCAGGGCCGGCAGGATCGCCACCGCGGTCGCTGCGTCGCCGGTTTCGCGCGCCCATGCGAGTGCCGCCTGCGCGTTGTCGAGGTCGGGCTCCAGCGCCGCCGCCCAGTCGTCCCAGCCGACCCGGCCGCTGTAGCGCTCGTCCCACGCGGCGTCGAAACGCGCGGCCAGCGCCAGCGCATGGTTCGCGCGTGCGGCGCTGCGCTCGAGCGCGGCGTCGAGATGCTCCTGCGCCAACGCACGCGGCGAATCCAGCAGCCGGTAGCGCGGTGCCGTGGTGGCGGGGCCGGCGACGGTGGCGACCAGCGAGCGGTCGACCAACACCTCGAGCGCGTCGAGCGCGGCCCAGGCGTCGATGCCGCTTGGGCCGGGGGGGTCGACGACGACCTGCTGCACCAGTTGCAATGTCGCGCTGCCGGCGATGACTGCCAAGCGCCGGAACACCCGCTGCTCGGCGTCGCCGAGAAAGCCGTGGCTCCAGTCGAGGGCGGCGCGCAGCGTCTTCTGACGCCGCGGGGCGTGCCGGTTGCCGCTCGACGTGAGCAGGCTCAACCGATCGTTCAGCGAGGCCGCCAGCCCCTGGACACCGAGCACCGGCGCGCGCGCCGCGGCGAGTTCGATTGCGAGCGGCAGCCCGTCGAGTTCCCGGCACAGGCGGATCGCCGCGGGCGCGTCGGCATCGCACAGCACGAAATGGGCGTCGGCGGCCTGCGCGCGCTCGACGAACAGCGCGACCGCCCCGAAGCCGGCCGCTTCGGCCGCGGGCAGCGGCGCGTCCGGCACCGCCAGCGGGCCGAGCCGGAACACGCGCTCCGCCGGCAGCTTCAGCGGCGACTGGCTGGTGACGAGCACGTGCACGCCGGGCGCACCCTCGTGCACCGCCTGAACCGTGGCGGCGACCGCGTCGAGCAGCCACTCGGCGTTGTCCAGCGCAATCAGCATCGACAGCGGCGCGACCGCCGCGACCAGCCCGGCCAGCGGTTCACCGGCGCCCGGGTGCACGCCCAACGCCGCCGCGATCAGGGCCGGCAGTTGGGCCGGCTCGGTGATCGCACCGAGCTCGACCCAGCACACGCCGTGCGTGTAGGGATGACCGGGCGCGCGGTCCGCGTGCAACAGCGCCTGCGCCAGCCGGGTCTTGCCGACGCCGCCAGCGCCGACCAGCGTGACCAGCCGGTGCCGCCGCACCAGGGTGCCGAGGCGGGCGAGCTCGTCGTCGCGGCCGATCAGTGCCGGCAGGCTCGCGGCCAGGTTGGTTTTGAAGCTCGGCGCGGCGGGCTCGGGGTCGCCCGCGAACGGCAGCAACTCGCCGGCCGCGGCGCCGGGCGCCGCCGCACTCGACGCCGACGCGATGAAGCGGTAGCCGCGCCCGGGAATCGTCGCGATCGCGCGCGGCCCCAGCACCTTGCGCAGCTGGCTGACCTGCGCCGCGAGGTTGTTCTCCTCGACCACGGCGTGGGGCCAGACGAGGTCGAGCAGTTCGCGCTTGCTGACGAGCTGGCCGGCCCGTTCGGCCAGCGCCACCAGCATGTCGAACGCGCGCGCGCCGAGCACGACGGCGCTGCCATCGACCCGCAGCTGCCGCTCGGCCGGGTCGAGCTCGATTCGGCCGAAGCGCAGCCCGGCGGGCGCCGGGTCCGGGCTTGGGCGTGCCGGGGCGACAGCGGACAGCCGGTGCACGACGGCGCTGGTCGGATGAGGAGAGGTCGACTTCATTGCCAGGAATCAAGCAGGATTCAGGCCGTTTCGTCGCGGCATCAGGACTTTTCATCTGGCGCCGCCGAGACTGGTCGGGCTACCGCTTCGTCACTCTTCCTCCCGCTTCCAAGGATGCTCACATGAACAAGCCCCTCGTCACGCTCGCCACAGCCCTCGTTCTGGCCGTCGCGTGGCCCGCCTGGTCCGCGCCCGACCCGCAGGCCGCCGCGACGGCGCGCAAGGCCAAGGCCCAACTCGCCGCCAAGGCCGCCGCCAAGGTCGGCGCCGAGCCGACAGTGAAGGAGGCTTGCGCGTCGAACAAGCCGGGGCCGCGCGCCGAGAACATCCAGCGCGACAAGAAGGCGAAGCGGATCGCGCGCGCCAACGCCTGCGCCGACGCGAAGGCGGCCAAGGCGGCACCGGTCTGAGTGAACGCCCCGGCGCGCCACGAGCCCGCCGGGCCGTGAAAACCAGCGCGCGCGGTCGGGCGCGGTGATCCTATGGTCGGAGGTCGGCTGGGCCGACCCTGTGTCCCGACGCTTCGACCCGCGCATGACATTCGATCGCTCCGCCCGCCCGCCCGCCCGCTGCTTGGCGCGGCCTTCGCACTTGTTTGCTGCCTCGGTGCGCAAGCCGCATCGCAGCCGTCGGTCGCGGCCGAAAACGGCATGGTCGTCACGGCCCAGCACGTGGCGACGCACGCCGGCGTCGACGTGTGGCGCGACGGCGGCAACGCCGTCATCCGCGGTGCAGCCTAGCCGCAGCGCCGGGCTGCCCCGCGATCACGACCGTTTGCGGCCCGACGACTAGGTGATCGTCAACGACCGCCGCGAGGCCGTCGGCCAGAAGGGCGGCGGCCACATCTCGCCGCTCGGCGCGTACGATGCCGCCTCGGATTCGTTCCTCGTGCTCGACGTGAACCCGGCCGCCGCGAGCCGGGTCTGGATGCCGATCGCGCCGCCGATCATGGGCATGCGCGCTTTCGACACGATCTAGAACCGGGGTGATGTGCTCGTGTCGCCGCGCTGGCGCGGCGACCCTCGACGCGGAGTGATTGCATGAAGATTGGCAAGATCGCGCTCGGCCTGCTGGCCGCGTTGGTGCTGGCGGCTGCGGCGGGTTGGGTCGGTCTCGACAAGGAGACGCGCGCGTTGCTGGCGACGCTGCCGACCAACCGCGATCTGCTGTTCTGGAGCCAGGCGCAGCGCGACGCGGGCTTCCGCGCGCTCGACCGGCTGCCGGTGCTGGCCAAATCGCGGGTCGTCGCGGCCGGTGGCACGCCATCGCCGCTGCCGCCCGGGCCGCCGCTGAAGCTCGGGCTCGATGTCGATGCTTACATGGCCGGCCAGCGCAGCGCGGCGCTGCTGGTGCTGCACGACGGCAAGTTGCGGCTGGAACGCTACGGTCTGGGCTTCGACCACAACGGGCGCTGGACCAGCTTCTCGGTGGCCAAGTCCGTCACGTCGACGCTGGTCGGCGCCGCGATCCGCGACGGCTTCATCCGCAGCATGGACGACAAGGTCAGCGACTACCTGCCGCAGATGAAGGGCTCCGCCTACGACGACGTGAGCCTGCGCCAGCTGCTGACGATGACCTCGGGCGTGCGCTGGAACGAGGACTACGCCGATCCGAACGCCGACGTCGCGCGCTTCAACAACCACCAACCCGAGGACGGCGTCGACGCGCTGGTCAGCTACATGCGGCGCCTGCCGCGCGAGGCGCCGGCGGGTCAGCGCTGGCACTACAGCACCGGCGAGACCAATCTGGTCGGCGTGCTGCTCAGCGCGGCCGTGAAGAAGCCGCTGGCGAGCTACCTGTCCGAGAAGATCTGGGTGCCGGCCGGCATGGAGCAGCAAGCCACTTGGCTGCTCAGCCGCACCGGCAAGGAGATCAGTGGCTGCTGCCTGCAGGCCGCGTCGCGCGACTTCGCGCGCTTGGGGCAGTTCATTCTGAACGGCGCCCGCGTCGGCGGGCAGAGCATCGTGCCCGACGGCTGGCTGGCCGACGCGACGACCGAGCGCACCGGCATCGGCCAGCCCGGACGCGGCTACGGCTACCAGTGGTGGACCTACACCGACGGCACGTTCGCCGCGCGCGGCATCTTCGGCCAAGGGCTGTTCATCGACCCGAAGCGCCAACTCGTGATCGCGTCGAACGCCGACTGGGGCGCCGGCGCGACCGACCGGGTCGCGAACCAGGCGCGCGAGGCGTTCTATCGCGCGGTGCAGCAGGCCATCGACGACGAGGTTGCAGCCGTCGGCAGCGTGAACGGTGAACCGGCGCGCTGACGCGCCCTCAGCTGCGTTTCGCCACCAGCGTCAGGATGTCGTAGCTCGCGACGACCTCGTCAAGCTGGTTCGTCACTTCGACGTCCCACGCGACCACGCCCTGGCCGACACCGTTCGCATCCTTCCTGTTGCGGTCGATCTTGCGCTTCGCGGTGAGGCGCGCGCGGATCGTGTCGCCGATGCCGACCGGCTTGACGAAGCGCAGCGTGTCCAGGCCGTAGTTCGCGAGCACCGGGCCGGGTGCCGGCGAGACGAACAGGCCGGCCGCGGCCGAGAGCACGAAATAGCCGTGCGCGATGCGCTTGCCGAACGGGCTCTCCTTGGCCGCGATCTCGTCGAAGTGCATGTAGAAGTAGTCGCCCGAGATCCCGCCGAACGCGACGATGTCGGCCTCACCGACGGTGCGGCGATGCGTCAGCAGAGAGTCGCCGATCTTCAGGTCTTCGAAGTGGCTGCGGAACGGGTGCACCGGCGTGTCGTTGACCTTCGCGCCGCGGATGTGCTCGCCGGTCACCGCCGCGAGCATCGTCGGCGAGCCCTGCACCGCGGCGCGCTGCAGGTAGTGCTTGACGGCGCGGATGCCGCCGAGCTCTTCGCCGCCACCGGCGCGGCCCGGGCCGCCGTGTTTCAGCAGCGGCAGCGGCGAACCGTGGCCGGTGGATTCGGCCGCGGCTTCGCGGTCGAGGATCAGCAGGCGGCCGTGCAGCGCGGCGGCGGCCGGGATCACGCGCGCGGCGATTTGCGGGCTCTTCGTGACGAGCGACGCGACGAGGCTGCCCTTGCCGCGGGCGGCGAGGGCGATGGCCTCATCGATATCTTCGTACGGCATCAGCGTGCTGACCGGGCCGAAGGCTTCGATGTCATGCACGGCGTCGTGCGTCAGCGGGTTGCGGCTGAGCAGCAGCGTCGGCGAAAAGAACGCACCCTCAGTGACGCCGTCACCGAGCGGCGCGAAACCGTCGCGCGCGCCGTAGACGAGTTCGGCGCCTTGCATCAGCGCGGCGACGCGCTCCGACACATCGGTGAACTGCGCCTTCGAGGCGAGCGCGCCCATGCGCACGTCTTCACGCGCGGGGTCGCCGACCACCATCTTCTTCAGGCGTGCGCGCAGCTTCTCGGCGACCGCATCGAGCCGGTCGCGCGGCACGATCGCGCGGCGGATCGCGGTGCACTTCTGGCCGGCCTTGACCGTCATCTCGCGCGCGACCTCCTTGACGAAGAGATCGAACTCCTCGTCGTCGGGCGTCACGTCGGGCGCCAGGATCGCGCAGTTCAGTGAATCGGCCTCGGCGTTGAACGGGATCGAGTGACGCACCAGATTCGGGTGCACGCGCAGCTTGGCGGCAGTGTCGGCCGAGCCTGTGAAGGTGACGACATCGCGGCCGTCGAGCCGGTCGAGCAGGTCGCCGGTGCCGCCGATCACGAGCTGCAGCGCGCCTTCGGGCAGGATGCCGGATTGCTGGATCAGCCGCACGGCCGCTTCTGTGAGATAGCTGGTCGCGGTCGCCGGTTTGCCGATGCACGGCATGCCGGCGAGGAAGGCCGGCGCGAACTTTTCGAGCAAGCCCCAGATCGGGAAATTGAACGCGTTGATGTGGACCGCGATGCCACCGCGCGGCACGAGGATGTGCGTGCCCTGGAAACGGCCGGTCTTGCCGAGCGCGATCGCGGGGCCTTCGTGCACGAGATTGCCCGAGGGCAGCTCGTTGCTGCCGACGCTCGAATACGCGAACAGTGTGCCGCTGCCGCCTTCGATGTCGATCCAGCTGTCGGCGCGCGTGGCGCCGGTGTGGGCCGAGATCGCGTACAGCGTCTCCTTGTGTTCGTTCAGGTATTTCGCGAGTGCCTTGAGGCGTTCGGCGCGCTGCTGGAAGTCGAGCGCCATCAGTGCTGGCAGGCCGACATTGCGCGCGTGCGCGACCGCCTCGCCGAAGTCGATCGCCTCGGTGTGCGTGCTGTAGACCGGCTTGCCGTTGATCGCGCTGTGCAGTTGCTGCGCGGCTTGCGTGCCCAGCCAGCGGCCGCCGATGTAGCTTTGGAGCGTGGGTGTCGTCATCGAGAAGTTCCTTGACTGGTTAGCGTTCGTCGAACGACAGCGTGACTTGGGGCGTCAGCGGGTGCGCCTGGCAGGTCAACACGAAGCCGTTCGCGACCTCGTTCTTGTCGAGCGCGAAGTTGCGCTCCATGCGCACCTCGCCCGAGATGCACTTCGCGCGGCAGGTTCCGCACACGCCCGAGGTGCACGAGAACGGCACTTCGAGCCCGGCGGCGGAGGCCGCGTCGAGAATGCTCGGCTGGTCTTTGGTGAATACGATCTCGCGCGAGAGGCCATCGCGAATGATCGTCACACGTGCCAGTTCCGCATCACCGGGCTTCGCTTCGTGGATCACCGCGCCGACCTGCTGCGCCTGCGGCGCGAGGCCAAAACGCTCGATGTGAATGCGCTCCTCGGGCACGCCGGCCGCGAGCAGCGCGGCCTCGGCCTCGTCGTTCATCTGGAAGGGGCCGCAGACGAACGCGTGATCGATCGTCGAAGCCGGCACCACCGTGCGCAAAAACTCGCCGATCTTGTCGCGGTTCATCACGCCCATGTTCAGTGACGCGTCGGTGTGTTCGTCGGAGAACACGTGGTGCAGCGTCAGGCGCGTCAGGTACTTGTTCTTGAGATCCTCGATCTCTTCCTTGAACATCGTCGACTTCAGCGCGCGGTTGCCGTAGATCAGCGTGAACTCGCTCAATGGTTCGCGCGCCAGCACCGTCTTCATCGTCGACAGGATCGGCGTCACGCCGCTGCCGCCGGCGATGCCGACATGATGGCGGCGCAAGCTCGGCTCGATCGGCACGAAGAAGCGGCCTTGCGGCGCCATCACGCTGATCGTGTCGCCATGCTGCAAGAACTCGTTGATCCAGTTCGAGAACACGCCGCCTTTGACCTTGCGCACGCCGACGCGCAGCTCGCCGTCGTCGACGCCGGCGCAGATCGAATACGAGCGACGCAAGTCCTGGCCGGCGATGTCTTTGCGCAAGGTCAGGTACTGGCCTTGCGTGAAGCTGAAGACCTCGCGCAGTTCATCGGGCACGTCGAACGAGACGACGACGGCCTCGGCGGTGTCGGGCAGGATCGCGCGCACGCGCAGCGGATGGAAGATGACGCTCATGTGGCTTGTCTCCGCCGTTCTCTGTCAGATCGGCTTGAAATGTTCGAACGGCTCCAGGCACGCGAGGCAGCGCCACGTCGCCTTGCACGCGGTCGAGCCGAACGCGGCGAGTTGTTCGGTGTTCTGGCCGCCGCAGCGCGGGCAGGTGAGAGCGGCGAGCCGTGGCCGGCCGACGAAGCGGATCGGCACCGTGCCATCTGCGCGCGTCGGTGACGGCGGTGCGATGCCGTACGCCAGCATCTTCGCGCGGCCCGCGGCGCTGATCCAGTCGGTCGTCCACGCCGGCGCGCGTTGCAGCGTGACGCGCGCGGTGCCGAGGCCGGCGGACGCGATCGCCGCGAGCACGTCGGCTTCGATCACTTCGGTCGCCGGGCAGCCGGAATAGGTCGGCGTCAGCACGATCTCCAGGCCATCGTCGTGCTCGATCACATCGCGCACGATGCCGAGGTCGCGCACCGAGACGGCGGGCACTTCGGGATCGAGCACCGTGGAGAGAACATCCCACGCGCGCTCGATCCGCGACGCGATGGCCGTGTTCACCAGACGCCTCCGGGATACGAGCGCTGCAGGTGCTGCATCTCGGTCAGGATGAAACCCATGTGCTCGCTGTGCACGCCGCGCGTGCCGGTGCTGCGAAAGCCGGAGGCCTTCGGCAGCGCGACACCGGCTTCATCGAACACCGCCGTGATCTCGGCGAGCCAGGGCGCTTGCAGATCGACCCAGCGCGGGCCGAGTCGTGCTGCGTGCGCGTGTTCGTCGACCGCATCGGCCCCGAACAATTCGTTCGTGTAGCGCCATGCTTCTTCCAGCGCCGCATCGAGGCGGCGGCGCGACTCTTCGGTGCCGTCGGCCAGCCGCACGACCCAATCGGCGGCGTGCTGCTGGTGGTAGCGCACTTCCTTCACGGCCTTGCCGGCGATCGCGGCGACCTCGGCGTCGCTCGAATCGAGCAGGCGCTCCCACAGCAGCTTCGACCAGGTCGCGATGAACAGGTTGCGCAATACCGTGAACGCAAAGTCGCCGCGCGGCAGCTCGACCAGGGTCGCGTTGAAGTAGTCGCGCTCGTCGCGCAGAAAAGCGAGCTGGTCTTCGTCGTGGCCGCGGCCTTCGAGCTGGCCGGCGCGCGTCAGCAGCGCGCGCGACTGGCCGACCAGGTCGAGCGCCATGTTCGTCAGCGCGATGTCTTCTTCGAGCACTGGCGCGTGGCCGCACCATTCGGCGAGGCGCTGCGCCAGGATCAGGTTGGTGTCGGCGATGCGCAAGAGGTACTGAACCTCGGGCGCACGCTGGAGTTGGATCGATGCGGTCATGGGTGGGGCGCCGATTCGTTCACATGTGGTCGAGCGACTTCGGCAGCTCGTAGAAAGTCGGATGCCGATACACCTTGTCCTCCGCCGGGTCGAAGTACATCGCCTTGTCGCCCGGGTCGCTCGCGACGATCTGATCCGAGCGCACGACCCACACGCTGACGCCTTCCTGGCGCCGCGTGTAGACGTCGCGGCCCATCTGGATCGCCATCTTCGCGTCGGCCGCGTGCAGGCTGCCGCAGTGCTTGTGATCGAGGCCGGCCTTGCTGCGCACGAACACTTCCCACAGTGGCCATTCGTTCTGCAGATCAGTGCTCATGCCGCCTCCTTCATCGTTTGCTTGTTGGCATGCGCCATTGCCGCGTCGCGCACCCACGCGCCATCGTTCCACGCCTTCACGCGCGCCGCGAGGCGCTCCTTGTTGCAGGGCCCGTCGCCGGCGATCACGGCCTTGAACTCACTCCAGTCGATCGGGCCGTGGTCGTGCGCCCCACGAGCTTCGTTCCACTTCAGATCGGGGTCGGGCAGCGTCACGCCGAGCAGCGCGGCCTGGGGTACCGTCGCGTCGATGAATTTCTGGCGCAGCTCGTCGTTCGAGACGCGCTTGATGCCCCAGCGCATCGATTGCGCGCTGTTCGGCGATTGATCGTCGGGCGGCCCGAACATCATGATCGACGGCCACCACCAGCGGTTCACCGCGTCCTGCACCATCGCCTTCTGCGCGTCGGTGCCCTTCGTCATCATCGTCAGCAGCGCCTCGTAACCCTGGCGCTGGTGAAAGCTCTCTTCGCGGCAGATGCGGATCATCGCGCGCGCATACGGCGCGTACGAGCAGCGGCAGATCGGCACCTGATTCATGATCGCCGCGCCGTCGACGAGCCAGCCGATCGTGCCCATGTCGGCCCATGTCAACGTCGGGTAGTTGAAGATCGAGCTGTACTTGGCGCGGCCGGTGTGCAGCGCGTCGAACAGCTGATCGCGGCTCGTGCCGAGGGTCTCGGCGGCGGCATACAGGTACAGCCCGTGGCCGCCTTCGTCCTGCACCTTCGCGAGCAGGATCGCCTTGCGCTTGAGCGTCGGCGCGCGCGAAATCCAGTTGCCCTCGGGCAGCATGCCGACGATCTCGGAGTGCGCGTGCTGGCTGATCTGGCGCACCAGCGTTTTGCGGTAGTGCTCGGGCATCCAGTCCTTCGCCTCGATGAAGTCGCCGGCGTCGATGCGCGCGTCGAAGCGCGCCTGCAACTGCACTTCCTCGGCGGAGCGCAGCGCTTTCGGCGCTTCGTCCTTTCCCATCGTGTCCATCGCCTGGGTGTACATGGTGTGTCCTTTATTTCCTGGGTCGCTTGTCGACGACGCGCCGGGCCTTGCCGGTCAGCGTGCGTTCGATCGAGTTGGGTGCGAGCACGCTGACGCTGGTCGTGATGCCGACCAGCGTCTTCACGCGGTGCTTGACCCAGCCGGCGATCTCCTGGCGCGCCTGCGGGCTGTCACCCGGCGCGCCGGGCTGCAACTCGCAATGCACCTCGATCTGGTCGAGCACGCCGTCGCGGCTGACCAGCAACTGGTACTGGCCGGAGAGCTGGCCATGCGCGAGCACGATCTCCTCGATCTGCGTCGGAAAGACATTGACGCCGCGGATGATCAGCATGTCGTCGCTGCGCCCGACGATCTTGCCCATGCGGCGGAACGCGCGTGCGCTCGGCGGCAACAGCCGCGTCAGATCGCGCGTGCGATAGCGGATGATCGGCAGCGCCTCTTTCGTCAGCGAGGTGAACACCAGTTCGCCTTCGCTGCCGTCGGGCAGCACCTCGCCGGTATCGGGGTCGACGATCTCGGGCAGGAAATGGTCTTCCCAGATCACCGGGCCGTCCTTGCTCTCGATGCACTCGCTCGCCACGCCCGGGCCCATCACCTCCGACAGGCCGTAGATGTCGACCGCGTCGATCGCGGCCTTGGTCTCGATCTCGCGGCGCATCGCTTCGGTCCAGGGTTCGGCCCCGAAGATGCCGATCTTCAGCGAGGTCTCGCGCGGGTCCAGCCCCATGCGCTGCAGCTGCTCGATGATCACCTGCATGTAGCTCGGCGTGACCATGATGATGCTCGGTTGGAGATCCTGGATCAGCTGGATCTGCTTCTCGGTCTGTCCGCCCGACATCGGGATCACGGTGCAGCCCAGCCGCTCGGCGCCGTAATGCGCGCCCAGGCCGCCGGTGAACAGGCCGTAGCCATACGAGACCTGGATGATGTCGCCTTTGCGGCCACCGGCCGCGCGGATCGAGCGCGCGACCAGATCGGCCCAGTTCGAGATGTCGTTCGCGGTGTAGCCGACCACCGTCGGCTTGCCGGTCGTGCCGCTCGAGGCGTGCAGCCGCACGACTTCTTCGCGCGGCACCGCGAACAGGCCGAACGGATAGTTGTCGCGCAGGTCCTTCTTGACCGTGAACGGGAACTTCGCAAGGTCGGCGAGTTGCTTCAGATCGCTCGGGTGCACGCCCTTCGCGTCGAACGCCTTGCGATAGTGCGGCACGTTGTCGTACGCGCGTTGCAGCGTCGATTGCAGGCGCTGCAACTGCAGCGCGCTGATCTCGTCGCGGCTCGCGGTCTCGATCGCGTCGAGTTCGCCGGGGGCAGGTTGCTTCACGGGCATCGTGTGTCTCCTTCTGCAGCGTGCCGGTCAGACGGCCGGCTTGCCTTTGATCGTGTACGAGCGCCCGCGGAACACCGCAATGCGCTCGCCGCGCTGGTTCGTCACCTCGGTGTCGTAGACGCCGGTGCGGCCGGCCTTCGTCACCTCATGGCAGCGCGCCGTCAGTACATCGCCGGCGCGGCCCGGCGCGACGAAGTCGATGCCGAAGCCGGAGGCGACGGTGAGTTCGTCGTACGAGTTGCACGCGAACGCGAAGGTCGAGTCGGCCAAGGTCGCGATCAGCCCGCCGTGGCAGATGTCGTGGCCGTTCAGCATGTCGTCGCGCACCGTCATCGCGAGCGTGGCGATGCCCGGGCCGACCTCGATGACGTGCATGCCGAGCAGCTTCGACGCGCGGTCGTTCGCGAACATGCCGTCACGCACGCGTTCGGCGATTTGTTGAGCTGACAGTTCGGCCATGAATTCCCTTGTCGGCGCGTCGCGCGAGTGAGTGTGCGGCGCGGTTCGTCGGCGGTCAAAGTGCGCTCAAAACATATTCGACCGTCCGGTCGGTAAATAATACGACGACAGGCAGACGCGCGCAAGTCGCGCGGCCAAGGGATTACCCGCGATATGGACCGGACGAACGCGCCCGTGCCGGGCGCGACGGGCTACAGCGTCTCCGACGCGTCGAAGTCGAGCTCGACCTTGGCCCCGTTCGGGTCGTAGCAGAACAGCTGCCACGTGCCCGATTCGACCTGCTGGCGCAGGTCGTACTTCGTGCCGCTGGCATCGAAGCGCGCCTTCACGGCACGCAGATCGCGCGCGCTGAAGGCCATGTGGTCGATCACGCCGGCGCGTTGCGCCGGCACCGGGCGATCGAAATACATGTGCAGCACCGCCTGCGGGCCGTCGGCGTAGAGCCATGCGCCGGGAAAGCCGAGGTCGGGCCGGTGGCCGACGCGCAGGCCGAGCAGGTCGACGTAGAACGCGAGCGTCTTCGTTTCGTCTTCCGCGATCACGGTGAAATGGTTCATGCCGAAGATCATCTCGGGTGCTCCTCTCGAACGGGCTCAGGTGGTCAGGATCAACGCGCCGATCGTGCCACGCGATTCGAGCCGCGCGTGCGCCTGAGCGGCCGCATCCAGCGTGAAGCGTTCGATCGGCGGCAGCTTCAGCGTGCCGTCGGCGACCGCGTCCCAAACGCGTTGCGCTCGCTCGGTGAGTTGCGCGTGTGTCGCGACGTAGTCGAACACGACCGGGCGCGAGAAGGTCAGCGACTTGGCGACCAGCGCGTCGGGCGGCAGCGGCGCGAGCGGCCCGCTGGCTTGGCCGAGGCTGACCCAGTGGCCGCGGCGCGCGAGCGCGGCGAGGTTCTCGTCGCGGGCCGCGTCGCCGAGGCCGTCGATCACGAGGTCGGCGCCGCCGCAGGCGCGCTGCACCGCATCGGCGAAGCGGTAGTCGCGGGTGACGATCACATGTTCGCAGCCGTGGGCGCGCGCGACGCGGGCTTTCGCGTCGGTCGACGCCGTGCCCAGCACGACCGCGCCGAGGCGCCGCGCCCATGCGCACACGAGCAGGCCGACGCCGCCCGCGGCCGCGTGCACGAGCACGCGCGTGCCGGGGCCGACGTGGCCGAGGTCGCGCAGCAGGAAGTCGGCCGTGAGGCCCTTGAGCAGCAGCGCGGCGGCGGTATCGAGCTCGATCGCCGCGGGCAGCCGCACGACCCAGTCGGCCGGCACGTTGCGCACCGTGCAATACGCGCCGGGCACCGGCCCGAGGTAGGCGACACGGTCGCCGGGCAACAGCCCGCCGACGTTCGGGCCGACATCGAGCACGGTGCCGGCCGCTTCCATGCCGGGCACGCCGGGCAGCGGCAGCAGCGACGGGATCCAGCCGCGGCGCAGGTACACATCGAAGAAGTTGACGCCGATCGCGCGTTGCCGGATGCGCACTTCGCCGTCGCCGGGCGCGGCCGCCTCGGCGGACTCGGCTTGCAGCACATCGGCATCGCCGTAACGATGCGCCACGACCCGCCGCATCGTGAGCGCGACTGCCGACGGCATCACGGCACTGCCCCGAGGCTGCAGATCGCCGCCGGCCTGCAAGTGCCGCCGCAGGTTCGCGAAGCCGGCCTCGTACACGCCCTGCGCCACCATGTCGCGCAACTCGCGCTCCATGCCGGGCGGCGTCGCGAAGGTCGATTCCCAATGCCAGAAGGTGCGGTTGCCGTCGGTCACCGGTTTGAGCGTCAGGGTCGAGACATAGCGCTGCAGCGGCACGGTGGCCTCGACGATGCAGTAGGTGCTCTTGTACTCGGTGTCCGACAGGGCCAGCAGCTGTTCGCGGATGCGGTTGCCGTCCTTCAGCGTGAAGCTGCGCACGCAGCCGACCTGATCGCTGCGCTCGCCGCCTTCGATCCTGCTTTGGTCGACCACATCGTGCCACTGGTCGTGGCTGTTGAAGTCGCGCAGCACCGCCCAGACGCGGTCGATCGGCGCGTCGATGATGGTCGAGCGGACGACCTTCTGGAGCATGCTCAACGGCTGCCGAAGTGTCGCTTCAACGCATCGAACCCGCCCTGAAAGACACCGCCTCCGATCGACTCCGTCAAGTCACGCTCGCGACCTTCGGCGCACTCGAACTCCGCGCTCCATTCCGCAAAGCAGCGCCCCCCATCCGTCACCGGCGTCAGCTTCAAGGTCGCGACATAGTTCGTCACGCCCATCGGGCTTTCGAGGATCTCGTAGCTGCAGCTGTAGTCGTAGTCGGACAGCGCCAGCAGCTTCTCGCGGATCATGCCGCCATCGCGCAGGTGGAAGTGCCGGATGCAGCCGACGCGGTCACTCGGCTGGCCGTTCTCGATGCGCGAATCCGCGATGGCCGGATGCCATTCGGACAGCCCGTTGAAATCGCGGATGCGCGACCAGACGCTGTCGGCGCTCGCGTCGATGACGCTGGAGGCGTAGACCTGAACCATCGGCTATTCCTTCTTCGAGCCCGGCGCGGGCGGCAACGCTGCCTGCGCGCCGCTGACGTTGCCCACCAGCTTCTGGATGTCGCCGCCTTCGATGCCGATCTCGCGCAGCAGCTGGTCGACCAGCGGCGCCTGCGCGCGAAAGCGCAGCGCCGAGTTGACGACGCTGTCCGAGAAGTTGCCGCTGTGGCTGCCGTCGCCGTTGCTGCTGCCGCCCGAGCCGCCGAGCCCGTCGACCTGCAGGATCTTGATGCCCTCGATGCGTTCCATCGGCCGCACCGATTCGCGGATGATGCCTTCGGCTTTCTCGACCAGCCGCATCCGCAGCGCCGACATGCGCGCCTCCGGGCTCAGCATGTTGTGTGCGGCGTTCATCAGCTGCAGCCCTTCGGCCTCGATCTCGGCGCGCAGGCGCATCGCCATCGACTTGATCTTGTCGGCGTCGGCGTCGGCTTCCGCTTGCGCGCGCACCGCCGCGCCGCGGTCGGCGCTCGCGGCCTTCTCGGCCTGCGCGGCCGAGGTCAGCCGCAGCGCGTCGCGTTCGGCGACCTGGGCCGCGCCGATCAGGTCGATCGCCTTCTTGCGCTCGGCCATTTCGATCTCGCGTGCGGTGAACACCTTCTCTTCGGCCGAGATCGCCAGCGCTCGGGCGATCTCGGCTTCGGCCTGCGCCTCGCTCTGCGCCTTGCTCTCGCGTGCGATCGCGATCGCGCGTTGCTGTTCGGCGAGCTCCATCGTCATGCGGCGTTCGATCTCGGCAGCCTGAACCGCGCGCTCCTTGCCGATGCGCTCCTGCTCCAGCGTCTGCTCCGAGCGGATGCGCGCGGTGTCGATGGTTTGCTTCGCGGTGATCTGCGCGCCTTCGGCAGCCTGCTCGCGCTGAGCGCGCTCGGTCGTCACCTCGGCGCGCTGGCGGGCGCGCGCGATCTCGACCTCGCGTTGCTGGTTCAGGCGCGCGTACTCGCCTTCGCGGTCGATCTCGAGCGAGAGCTTCTCGGCCTCGAGGTTCTTGTTGCGGATCGCGATCAGCGTGTCCTGCTCGACGTCGTTGCGCTGTTTCTTGCGGTGCTCGATCTGCTCGGTCAGGCGCGTCAGGCCTTCGGCGTCGAAGGCGTTGCTCGGGTTGAAGAATTCCATGCCGGTCTGATCGAGTTGGGTCAGCGAGGCGGCTTCGAGTTCGAGGCCGTTCTTCGTCAGGTCTTCGGCGACCGTCTCGCGCACGCGCTTGACGTACGCGCCGCGCTTCTCGTGCAGTTCCTCCATCGTCATCTCGGCCGCGGCGGTACGCAGCGCATCGACGAACTTGCCCTCGACGAGCTCCTTCAGCTGATCGGGCTCCATCGTGCGCAGGCCCAGCGTCTGCGCGGCGTTCGCGACCGAATCGGGGTTCGCGGCGACGCGCACGTAGAACTCGGCGATCACGTCGACCCGCATGCGGTCCTTCGTGATCAGCGCCTTGTCGCGGCCCCGGCTCACTTCGAGCCGCAGCGTGTTCATGTTGACCGGGATCACGTCGTGCACGATCGGCAGCACGAAGGCGCCGCCGTCGAGCACGACCTTCTGGCCGCCGAGACCGGTGCGCACGAACGCGCGCTCTTTCGAGCTGCGCAGGTAGAGCCAGTGCATCAGCCACACGACGATCGCGACGACGATCGCGACGACGATCAGGCCGAGGATGAAACTGCCGAACTGGGAGCCTGACATGGGTGTTCTCCGCTTTGCGAGCTATCGCTTGATTTGTGTGAAGCGCCGCGTGGTTTCGGTGAGCGCCGTCTCGACGGGCAAGCGCTCCATCGAACTCGCGCCGTAGAAACCGTGGCATGCGGGGCAGTGCGCGAGCACATGCGCCGCGTCGTCGGGGGTGGCGATCGGCCCGCCGTGGCAGAGCACGATCACGTCGGGGTTCACCGCCTGCGCGGCAGCGGCCCACGCGTTGATGCGTTCGATGCAGTCGGCCAGCGTCAGCGCGGTCTCGGCGCCGATCGCGCCGCCGGTCGTCAGACCGAGGTGGCAGACGACGATGTCGGCGCCGGCGCCGGCCATCGCGCGCGCGTCGGCCTCGCAGAAGACGTACGGTGTGGTCAGCAGATCGAGCGCCCGCGCACGTTCGATCAACTCGACTTCGAGACCGTAGCCCATGCCGGTTTCCTCGAGGTTCGCGCGGAACGTGCCGTCGATCAGCCCGACCGTCGGGAAGTTCTGGATGCCCGAAAAGCCGAGGTCGATCAGGCGTTGCAGAAACTGCGCCGGCAGCATGAACGGATCGGTGCCGTTCACGCCCGCCAGCACCGGCGTGTGCTTCACGACCGGCAGCACCTCGCGCGCCATCTCGCAGACGATTTCGTTGGCGTTGCCGTACGCCAGCAGCCCCGCCAGCGAACCGCGCCCGGCCATGCGGTAGCGGCCCGAGTTGTAGATCACGATCAGGTCGATGCCGCCGGCCTCCTCGCACCTGGCCGACAGGCCGGTGCCGGCGCCGCCGCCGATGAGGGGCCGGCCTGCGGCGATCTTGGCGCGGAAGCGCTCGAGCAGTGTGGTGCGGGCGATGCGTGGCATGGTGCGTCGTCGTCGTGGGTCGATCAGGCGCGCCGCGCGCTGGCGGCCGGTCGGGCGATCTCGCGCCAGGCCGCGACCAGCGCGTCGGCGAAGGTCCCGTCGTTGATGTGCAGCGCCAGGCGGATCAGCTTCTTGTCGATGCCGGTGCGGAAGTTCCGCTCGATCGCGCCGAACAACGCGCGATCGGCCTCGGGGTCGTGAAACGGCTGACCCGGCTTGTCGATCGCCGAGACGCCGGCTTCAGGGATCAGGAAGCGCACCGGCCCGCGCATCGCGTTCAGCTTCGTCGCAATGAACTCACCGATCGCGCGGTTCTCGTCGACGGTCGTGCGCATCAGCGTCACGGTCGTGTTGTGGCGATACAGCTTGCGCGCCTTGAAGCGCTCGGGCACCGTGTCCCACGCGCCGAAGTTGACCATGTCGAGCGCGCCGCACGAGCCGACATACGGCAGTGCGTGGCGCGCGAACACATCGAGCCGCGTCGGCCCGGCCGAGAGTGTGCCGCCGGCGATCTCATCGGCGATCTCGGTGGTCGAGACGTCGATCGCGCCGGCGAGCAGGCCCGAGTCGACGAGCTTCTCCATCGACTGGCCACCGACGCCGGTGGCGTGGAACACGAGGCAGTCGTAGTCGGCGTCGAGCCGCTTCGTCACGGCCTGCACGCACGGCGTCGTGACGCCGAACATCGTCAGGCCGAGCGCCGGCTTGGTCGTGTCGGATTCGAGCGCCGGGTGCGCGATCATTCCGGCCAGCGCGTGCGCGGCGTTCGCGAGCACCTTCTCGCTGATCCGGTTGATGCCCTGCACGTCGGTGACCGAATACATCATGCAGATATCGCTCGGGCCGACGTAGGGGCGGGTGTCGCCGCTGGCCATCGTCGAGACCATCACCTTCGGGCAGCCGATCGGCAACGCACGCATGCCTTGCGTCGCCATCGAGGTGCCACCCGAGCCGCCGGCCGAGATGATGCCGCCGAGATCGCGGCGGGTTGTCACGAAGGCCTCGAACGCGAGCGCCATCGCGGCGGTCGCGTTGCCGCGGTCGTCGCTGAACACCGCCGCTTCGCCCTTCGGATGGTGGCGCGCGATTTCGCGCGGATGCACGCTCGCCGGCGAGGGCTTGCCCGAGGTCGAGAGGTCGACCGTGACGACGCGCAGGCCGAGCCGCTCCAGGCACTGGCGCAGAAAGAACAGTTCGCGGCCCTTCGTGTCGAAGGTGCCGGCCACATACGCGGCGCGCACGCTGCTCGCGGCGACCGGGAAGTCGAACACCTGCGGCGACGGCGCGGCGGCTGATGGCGACGGCGTCGGCGCGGGCGGCGGCATCAGGCGCACGATGTCGGCGGCTGGCGCCGCGGTGCCACCGGCGTTCCAGCGCGTGAAGCCGCGCACGGTGTCGGGCGCGAGGTCGGCCAGCGTCGGCGCGCCGTCGGCGTGGGCGCGGCGCACGGTCAGCACCTGGGTCGGTTCGGGTTCGGCAGCCGGCGGCGGTGCGTCGGTGTCGTCGTCGTCGTCGGCTCCGCCCGAACGCACACCGAGCAGCCGCTCCTGCAGTTCGCGGTCGGCGGCGAGCTGCGCGGTCGGCAGCTCCTGCGCGATGCGGCCGTTCACCATCACGCCGATGCGGTCGGCCACCGTCATCGCGACACCCAGGTTCTGCTCGATCAACAGCACCGCGATCTCGCCCTCGGCTGCGAGGTCGCGCAGTGCCTGCGCGACCTGCTCAACGATCACCGGCGCGAGGCCTTCGGTCGGCTCGTCCATCACCAGCAGCCTCGGCTCGAGCAGCAGCGCACGGCCGATCGCGAGCATCTGCTGCTCGCCGCCCGAGAGCTGTGCGCCGCCGTTCGACTTGCGCTCGGCCAGCCGCGGGAACATCGTGTAAACGCGCTCGACCTCGCGCCGGTGGCGCGCGACCAGCCGCAGCGTCTCGTCGACCGAGAGCGAGGGCCAGACGCGCCGCCCTTGCGGCACGCAGGCGATGCCGCGCCGCGTGATCTCGTTCGGCGCGCGGCCGAGAATCTCTTCGCCCAGCAGCCGCACGCTGCCGCGCGCCGGCACGAGGCCGGTGATCGCATTGCACAGCGTCGTCTTGCCCATGCCGTTGCGGCCGACGATACCGAGCACGCCGTGATCGAGCGTCAGGCTCACGCCTTGCAGCGCGTGCGCGCGGCCGTAGTACACGTCGAGCCCGTCGACGACGAGCACCGGGCCGCGGGCCTTCGGTTCGTCGCGCTGACGCGAGAACCAGCCCATCAGTGCTTGCTCCCCATGTAGATCGCCTGCACCTGCGCATCGTTCTCGATCTCGTCCGGGCTGCCGGTGCGCAGCACGCGGCCGTTGTGCATCACGGTCACGCGCTCGACCACGCGCAGCGCGATGTCGAGGTCGTGCTCGATCAGCACGAAGCTCATGTGCGGCGGCAGCGAGCTCAGCAGCGCGACGAGTTCGCGGCGCTCGGCCGGTGACAGGCCGGCGGCCGGCTCGTCGAACAGGATCAGGCGCGGCGCGCCGGCCAGCGCCATGCCGATCTCCAGTTGCCGCTGCTGGCCGTGCGCCAGGTTCGCGACCAGCTCGTCGGCGATGTGCGACAGGCGCGCGCGCTCCAGCAGGTCATTCGTCGCAACCGTCGAGGCGTGGCTCGCCCGCGTCCGCATGAAACTGAAGCGGCCGCTCGCGACGCCGCGCACCGCGAGGAACAGGTTGTCGCGCACCGTCAGCTCGCGGAACAGCAGCGACGACTGATAGGTGCGTCGCAGCCCCTTGCGGATGCGCTCGTGCGGCGGCAGCTCGGTGATGTCTTCGCCGAAGAAGCGGATGCGGCCCGCGGTCGGCGGAAAGTCGCCGGTGATCGCGTTGAACAGCGTCGTCTTGCCGGCGCCGTTCGAACCGAGGATCGCGTACTTCTGGCCGGCGGCGACGTTCAATGTCACGTCGTCGACGGCGCGCAGCGCGCCGAAGGCCCGCGTCACGCCGCTCAGCGTCAACGCGTCGCCGGAGAGCAGTTGCCCGCCGGTGTTCGCGCTGGCGATGCTGGCGCCGCGCGGCGCCGCCGTTCTGAGCGAAGTGATCGAGGCCATCGGTGCGCTGACCTGCTTACTTGCGGCAGTCGGGCACGTCGCGCGTGCCCATGCCCATCTTCTTGAACTCGGCCTCCGAGAGGCCGAGCGTCTGCGAGACGTTCGGCACCGACTTGACGACCTTGTTGTAGAACGAGCCGTCGGCCGCCTTCGCCACTTCGGTGATGTAGGTCGTGCCCACGCCGTTGCGGTTGGCGTCGATCTTCACGTCACCGGCCGGGCCCTTGAAGTTGGTTTTCTGCAGCGCCGCGCGGTACGCCGCCTGGCCACCCGAGAGATCGCCCTTGACCGCGTCGAGCGCGTCGAGCGTCGCCTTGGTGTTGATGTAGTAGAGGTAGGCGAACAGCGACGGGCTCGGGAAGCCGTCCTTGAAAGTCGCCTTGTAGTCGGCCACGAACTTCTTCCACTCCGGCGTGTCGATCGAGTCGGCCATCGGGCCTGCCGACATCGTGCCGAGCAGCGATTCGCGGCGCTTGCCCTTGAAGTTCAGCACCGTCTGGTCGACCGTGATCGAGCCACCGATCATCGGCTTGTCGCCGCCGGTCTGCTCGTACTGCGTCAGGAAATTGACGGCGTCCGAGCCGCCGAGCACGACCAGCAGCGCGTCCACGTCCTTCGGAATCTTCGCGATCACCGAGGCGTAGTCTTTCGTGCCGAGCGGCACCCAGGCCTTGTCGAGCACCTTGCCGCCCTTGGCGCAGTAGCTCGCCATGAAGCCCTGCACCTGCGAGTACGGGAAGCCGTAGTCCTCGGCGATCAGGTAGAGCTTCTTGTAGCCCTTGGCGAGTGCATGCTCGCCCAGGCCCACCATCCACTGCGCGCCTTCGGTGTTGAAGCGATAGAAGTTGGCGGCCGGGTCGGCCAGCGTCGCGCCCTGCGCGCCCGACGAGCCATTGATGAAGGTCACGTTCGGCTGGGTCTTGGCGTAGTTCTTGACCGCGATGCCTTCGTCGCCCGAGAGCGGGCCGATCATGATCTGGACCTTGTCCTGTTCGACCGCCTTGCGCGTCGAGCTGACGGCCTTGTCGGGCGTCGCATCCGACGAGACCTTGATGAACTCGATCTTCTTGCCACCGGCCATGCCGTTGTGCTGCTTCAGTGCCAGGTCGGCGCCGCGCATGCTGTCCTGTCCGGGCGCCGCGAACGGGCCTTCGAGGGTGGCCAGCAGGCCGATCTTCAGGGTTGCCTGCGCGTGCGCGAGCCCCGCGACCGCGAACACCGCTGCGGCGCCGATCAGGCTGCGCGCGAATACTTTTGTGTAGCTGCTCATGTCTCGCTCCTGGTTTTCGTGGATGAATGCGGTCTGTGCCGCGGTTGAGTGACACGGTTCGACGACCGGCGCGCGCGCAGCTTTTGCCACAGACCGAGCAGCCCGTCGGGAGAGAAGAGGACGATGGCGAGGAACACGCCGCCGATCACGAGGTTGAAGCGTTCGCGGTCGACCAGATCGATCGCGAAGTTCTGCAGCAGCACGAACACGATCGCGCCGATGAACGCGCCGATCGGATGCCGCATGCCGCCGAGCACCGCGATGATCAGAATGTTGATCATCGCGCCGGTGCCGACCGTGCCGGGCGAGATGCGGCCGTTGTACCAAACCATCAGCACGCCGCCGACCGCCGCGAGGAAGCCGGTCACCGCATACGCGCCGACGCGGTGCGCAATGACGTTGAAGCCCAGTGCCTGCATGCGCCGCGGGTTGTCGCGAATGCCTTGCAGCGCGACGCCGAACGGTGCGCGGATCAAATGCTTGACGAAGAAATAGCCGGCCGCCGCGCACGCAAGCACGAGGAAGTAGAACGCCATCGGTTGCGCGAAATCGACGCCGAAGACGGTCGGCGCAGCGAGCTTGCTGAAGCCCTGGAAGCCGTTGAACAGCGTGTAGTTCTGCTGCGCGAGGTAGAAGAACGCGACGCCGACCGCGAGCGTGATCATGATCGTGTAGATGCCTTCGGTGCGCACCGAGAGCCAGCCGATCGCCGCGGCGAACACCGTCGCAAGCGTGAGCGAGAACACGAGCGCGAGCCACCACGGCCAGCCCAGACTGATCGCGGCGTTGCTGCTGGTGCCGAAGATCGCGAGCAGGTACGCGGCGAAGCCGGCGACCGTCATCTGCGCGAGCGAGACCATGCCGCCGTAGCCGCCGAGAAAGGTCAGCGAGAGCGCGATCAGCCCGAGCGCGAGCGACTGCGCGCCGATCTGGAAGGTGAAGAACGGCGTCGCGAAGAACGGGTAGGCGAGCACGAAGGCGGCGACGAGCGCATGGCGCCACCGCAGCGGCTTGAAGAGCGCGGCGAGCCAGCGCGGCGCTGTCCCTTGCGCCTCGGGCGCGGCACGCACCGGCACCGGTTGCACGAGCGCCGCGCTGCGCGCGCCCCGCGCGGCCGTCGCTGCCGCCGCCGACGAGTTCATCGCCCGCCGCCATTGCGCCGCGCTCATGATGTCTGCCCCTCGGCCGCGGCGTACCGCGGCCGATCCCCCGAGGGGATGTTCGCTTGCTTGGGGCGGCCCGGCGCCGCGCTCACGTGCTCTTCCCCATCAACCCGCGCGGCTTGAAGGCGAGGGCGACGACCATGATCACGAACGTGAACACGACGCTGTAGGTCGGCGCGTAGGCGAGACCGAACTGCTCGGCCAGCCCGATCAGCAGCGCGCCGATCGCCGCACCGACGACGCTGCCCATGCCGCCGACGATCACGACCACCAGCGAGGCGAGCAGGTAGCGCGTGTCTTCGCCCGGCGAGATCGACAGCGCGGTGCCGCCGACGACGCCGGCCAGGCCGGCCAGGCCGGCGCCGATCGCGAAGGTCAGCGCGAACACCAGCTGCACGTTGACGCCCGAGGCCGCGAGCATGCCGCGGTCGTCGACCCCGGCGCGGATCATCATGCCGATGCGCGTGCGCGCCAGCAGCAGCCACAGGCCGACGCCGATCACGATCGCCGCGAGCAGCACGAACAGCCGGTAGGTCGGGAACTTGGCGATCAGCGGCAGCGTCGTCGAGCCGTAGATCCACGACGGCGGATCGAAGGTGTAGATCTCGGCGCCCCAGATCCACAGCATGATGTCGGCCAACACGATCGACAGGCCGATGGTCACCAGCGTCTGCCGCAGGTCCTGGCCCTGCATGTGGCGGAACACGAGCAACTGCATGATGAGCCCGAGAATCGCCGACGCCAGAAAACCCGCGATCACCGCCAGCACCCACGAGCCGGTGTGCTCGCCGACGAACCAGCCGACGTACGCGCCGAACAGGTACAGCGAGCCGTGCGCGAGGTTGACGTTGCGCATCAGCCCGAACACCAGCGTGAAGCCGCTGGCGACGAGGAAGTAGAGCGACGCGAGCGTCAGGCCGTTGAGCAGCGTCTTGAAAAACAGCGGCGGGTTGTCCGGGATCGCCCAGGCGGCGAACACGACGACCGGGCCGCCGAACAGCAGCCACAACGCCCACTGCTTCGCGCTCGGCTTCACGCGGCCCGCCCCCAGGCGCGTTGCGAGGCGATGTCGGGTGCCTTCGCGAACACGCCGTCCTTCATCACGGCCAGCATGCGTTTCGGGTCGCGCAGGATCGCGAGGTTCGCAAGCGGGTCGCCGTCGACCAGCAGCAGGTCGGCCAGATGGCCGTCCTTGATGACGCCGAGTTCGTCGGCCTTCATCATGATCTGCCCGCCGTACAGGGTGGCCGAGCGGATCGCCTCCATCGGCGTGAAGCCGAGGTACTTGACGAAGAACTCGAGGTCGCGCGCGTTCTGGCAATGCGGGGTGAACGCGAAGCCGTAGTCGCCGCCCGGCAGCACACGGATGCCGCGCTTGTGCATCTTCGAGAGCGATTCGAGCGCGGTGTCCCACTCGATCTGGTAGCCCATCTGCGTGGCCATCGCGTTCGTGATGCCGAAGGCCTCGGCCTCGTGCAGCATCGCGTACAGGATCGCGATGCCGGGCGCGACGAAGACGCGGTCTTTCGCGGCCTCGAGCATGTCGAGCGCTTCGTTGTCGACGAAGCTCGCGTGGTAGATCAGATCGATGCCGTGACGCAGCGCCTGTTTCACGCTCTCGGACGAGCGCGCGTGCGCGATGCCGCGCTTGCCGCGCATTTTGACCTCGCGCATCGCCGCGGCCACCTCCTCGTCGAGCATCCAGGACGTCTGCGACGGCGACTGGGGCGTGAAGTTGTCGCCCGAGAGATTGAGCTTGATCGAGTCGACACCGTACTTCAGGAACATGCGCACGGCCTTGCGCATCTCGTCGGCGCCGCTGATGTTCACGCCGAAGCTGAACTCGGGGAAGGGCAGGTGCGGCAGCGTCTCGTCGCCGAGGCCGCCGAGCACGGTGATCTCCTGGCTGGCCGCGAGATAGCGCGGCCCGGGGATCTGGCCGGCGTTGATCGCGTTGCGGATCACCACGTCGAGCCGCGGCTTCGCGCAGGCTGCGCCGACGCACGAGGTGAAGCCCGCTTCGAGGTAGCGCTTCGCGACCTTCGCGCACCACAGCACGTGCTCTTCGAGCGGCATCGTCTGGATCGCCGACAGCGTGGCCGCATCGTTCCACGAGAAGTGCGTGTGGGCCTCGCACATGCCGGGCATCAACGTCGCGCCGGCGCCGTCGATCACGGTCGCGTTGCTCGTGCTGATCGGCGCGGTGCTGCGCCCGACCTGGCGGATGCGGTTGCCCTGCACCAGCACGCTGCCGCTGTACGGGTTCTGGCCGGTGCCGTCGAGGATGCGGACGTTGGTGAAGAGGGTGTCGGACATCGTCATGCTCCTCAGGCGGCCCAGCGCGTCGTCGAGCGCGCACCACGCACCGCCGGCGCCCGATGAAACTCCCCATCCTTCATCACCGCCAGAATCCGCGCCTTGTCCTGCAGCACCGTGATGTCGGCGAGCGGGTCGCCGTCGATCAGCAGGATGTCGGCGAGGCAGCCCTCGCGGATGTAGCCGATCGTCTTGCCCATCTTCATCATCGGCCCGCCCCAGGCGGTGGCCGAGAGCAGCGCTTCCATCGTGCTCATGCCGACGTACTTGACGAAGTACTCGAGGTCCTTCGCGTTCGTGCCGTGCGGCGTCCACGCGAAGCCGTAGTCGCCGCCGGGCAGGATGCGGATGCCGCGGCGGCGCATCGCGCGCATGCTCTCGAGCGCCGCGTCGAGCTCGCGGTGGTAGCCCATCTTCTCGGTGACGTCCTTCGTCAGACCCCATTCGCTCGCGTGGTGGCAGGTGTTGATCAGCCACGCCAGGCCGGGCGCGATGAAGTGCTCGGTCTTGTGCGCCTCCAGCAGGTCGAGCGCCTCGGTGTCGGTGAAGCTCGCGTGGTAGATCACCTCGATGCCCTGCGTCACGCATTGCTTGACGGCCCGGCACGAACGCGCGTGCGCCGCAACGCGCTTGCCCCAGGCCTTGGCCTCTTCGACGCAGACGCGGATCTCTTCCGCGGTGAACTGGCTCATTTCGCTCGGCATGCCGGTGATCGACTCGCCCGAGAGATTGATCTTCACCGAGTCGACGCCCCACTTCGCCATCATGCGCACGCAACGGCGCATCTCTTCGGCGCCGCTGACGATCGCACCGAACGCGAACTCGTGTTGCGGCAGGTGCGGCTGGGTCGAGTCACCGAGGCCGCCCGGCACCGTGATCTCCTGGCCGGCGGCGAGGTAGCGCGGGCCTGGAATCGTGCCGTCGTTGATCGCGTTGCGGATCACCACGTCGAGCCGCGGCTTCGCGGCGGCGGCGCCGACGCAACTCGTCCAGCCCATGTCGAGGTATTTCTTCGCGACCTCGGCGCACCACAGGATGTGCTCTTCGGGCGGCATGCGCTGGATCGCGTCGAGGCTCGGCTGGTCGTTCCACGAAAAGTGCGTGTGCGCCTCGACCATGCCGGGCATCAGGAACGCACCGGCGCCGTCGATCACCTGCGCGCCGATGACCGGCACCGCGCGCGCGCCGTGGCCGGTCGGCGTGACGCGCGAGATCCTGTTGCCCTGCACCAGCACGTCGCCGGTGAACGGCGCTTCGCCGCCGCCGTCGAACACGCGCACATTGGTGAACAGCACGTCAGCCATGATTCAGCTCCTCGCGTTCGCGGCGAGAAATTCGCGCAGCTCGCGCTGGCATTCCTCGGGCCGCTCGATCGGGGTCCAGTGGCCGCAACGCGGCAGCACCACGACCCGCGTGCTCTTCGCGCCGTGCAGCCGCTCGGCCATCGCGCGCACCGCCTGCGGCGGCGCGACGCCGTCTTCGTCGCCGGTCACGAGCAGCACCGGCGCCTCGATCTTCTCGACCGCGGCGGCCGGCGCGCCGGCGAGCGCCTCGCAACTGCGCGCGTACGCGTCGAAGTCCTGCCGCATCAGGCTCTCGCGCATGAACGCGACCGCGACCGGCAGACGCGCCCGTGTGTCGGCCGAAATGGCCGCGTTCAGCAGGCCGGTCGTGATCTCGTGCAAGCCGGCGATGCCTTCGCGCGCCTTCGCGGCGCGGGCGGTCATCGCCGCGCGGGCCGCATCGGGCGGTGCGATCAGCGGGCCGAACAGCGCGACGCTCGCGACCGCGCCCGGCCGCGCCGCCGCGATGTGCTGCACGACGATCGTGCCCATCGAGTGCCCGACCCAGTGCGCGCGTGTCAGGTTCAGCCGCTCGCAGACACGCAGGATCGCGTCGACATAGCCTTCGATCGAGAGCGCGCCTTCGACTCGCTGCGAGCGGCCGCTGCCCGGCAGGTCGATGCGGATCACGCGGTGCCGCGCCAGCGCCGGCAGCAGCGGCGTGAAGGTGTTCGAGCTGCCGCCGAGGCCGTGCACGCAGACGATCGCCGGGCCTTCGCCGTCGTCGTCCACCGCGATGCGGTCGATGAGGTGGAATGCCATCGCCTTACTGCAACCTGAATGTGTTCTCGATCGCGCCGATGCCGTCGATCTCGATGCGCATCACGTCGCCGTTCTGCAACCACTGCGGCGGCTTGAGCCCCATGCCGACGCCGGCCGGGGTGCCGGTCGCGATCACGTCGCCGGGGTAGAGCGTGATGCCGCGCGAGCAGGTCTCGATCAGGGCCGGGATGTCGTGGATCATGTCCTTCGTCAGGCCGTCCTGGCGCAGCGCACCGTTGACCCAGCCGCGCACCCGTGTGGCGCGGCCGTCGAGCTCATCGGCACTGACGATCCAGGGCCCCATCGGGCAGAAGGTGTCGAAGCTCTTGCCGAGGTCCCATTGCTGGTGGCGCATCTGCACGTCGCGCGCGGTCACGTCGTTGACGATGGTGTAGCCGAACACATGGTCCATCGCCCGCGACCGCGCGATATCGCGCCCGCCGCGGCCGATCACCACCGCGAGCTCGGATTCGTAGTCGATCTGCACCGAGACGTTCGCGCCCGGCAGGCGCACCGCGTCATGCGGGCCGACCACGCACTCGGGCAGCTTCGTGAACACGATCGGCCACGGATCTTCCTGCGGCATCGTTTCGCGGAACACCGTGCCGGCCAGTTCCTTCGCATGCGCGTGGTAGTTGCGGCCGACACAGAACAGGCTGCGCAGCGGGCGCGGCAGCGGTGCGCGCAAGGTGATCACCTCGACCGGCAGGCGCGCGCTCATCGGTGCGGGCAGCGGCTCGCCACGTGCGAGCCGCTGGATCAGCGGCAGCACGCCGAGCGACGGGTCGGCCACGGCGAGCGGCGTCGCCTCGCGCCCGTCGGGCGAGATCGTGCCGACGTGGTCGCGTCCGCCCCATTGCCAGCTGGCCATGCGCATCGTGTTTGTCTCCGGCTTGTCGCGCGTTTTCACGGCCTGTTGACAGGCCCGCCGCGCGATCAGTGGTCACATCCGAGGGTTTCGCCTCGATCTCGAATTTGAGACTTGCGTCTCAAATCGGGATGAGTGCATCATACGTTCCGACCTCGGACCTTCACAAGCGATGCCAACCCTTCCAGACTCCGGACAAACCCGATGGCACGCCTGAAGCACCAGCCCAGCGAGCCGCCGCTGCCGCCCGAGCGTGGCGTGAAGGCAGCCACCTTCCGGTTGCTGCTCGACACCGCGATGAACATCATCCGCCAGAGCGGCCACATTCCGTCGGTGGCCGAAGTGGCGGTTCGCTCGAACGTCTCGCGCGCCACGGCGTACCGCTACTTCCCGAGCCGCAGCGCGCTCGTCACCGCAGTGATCGACAGCTCGCTCGGGCCGGTGCGCATCCTCGCGTCCGACAACCCGAGTGGCCGTGAACGTGTCCACGAACTCTTCGCGCAGACCTTCCCGCGCTTCAAGGAATTCGAGCCGCAGCTGCGCGCCGCGGCCCAGCTCTCGCTGGAGCAATGGGCGCTGGAGCGCGCCGGGCTGCTGGAGGAGGAGCCGTACCGCCGCGGCCACCGCGTGCGCATCCTGCAGCATGCGATCGAACCGCTCGCGCCGCTGATGACCGCCGCGACGCGCGACCGCCTGCACCGCGCGCTCTCGGTCGTCTACGGGATCGAGCCCTACGTGATCCTGAAAGACATCTGGGGCCTGCCGGACCGCGAGGTCGAGCGCGTCGCGCTGTGGATGGCCGACGCGCTGATCGATGCGGCGCTGCGCGAGTCGGGCCACGTGCCGGCGCGGGGACGGCTGAAGGCGCCCGCCAAGTCGAACGGCGTGAAGCGGCCGCTGGCCGCTTGAGTGCCGCCACAACCGAGACACCCCGTCACACGGAGACACCGATGCCCCGACCCTCACCCGCCTGGTTCGACGCGCAATACAACAACCGTGCGCGCGTTCCGGAGCACCCGGCGATCCTGAAGCATTGGTACGATGAATCGATTCGCGCCCGCGAGCAACATCCCGGCATGGTCGAGCGCGCCTATGGCGCCGATCCGACCGAGCGGCTCGATGTCTTCCCGGCGCAGGCCGCGGGCGCGCCGGTGCTGGTGTACATCCACGGCGGCTACTGGCGTGCGCTCGGCAAGCGCGACCAGAGTTTAGTCGCGCCACCGTTCGTCGCAGCGGGTGCGATGGTCGTGCTTCCCGGCTACGCGCTGTGCCCGGCCGTCAGCGTCGAGCACATCGTGTTGCAGATGGTGCAGGCGCTCGCGTGGGTGCATCGGCACGCGGCCGACCACGGCGGCGACCCGGCGCGCATCGTCGTCGCCGGCCACTCGGCCGGCGGGCAACTGGCGACGATGCTGCTCGCGTGCGACTGGCGCGCCGTCGCGCCCGATCTGCCCGCCGATCTGGTCAAGGCGGCGCTGCCGATCTCGGGTCTGTACGACCTGGAGCCACTGCGGCATGCACCATTCCTCGCGCCCGATCTGAAGCTCACGGCCGCGTCGGCCAAGCGCCTGAGCCCGGCCCTGCTGCCGGCGCCGCGCGGGGTGCTCGCGACGGTGGTCGGCGGCGACGAGAGCGAGGAGTTCCTGCGCCAAGCCGAGCTGATCGCGAGCGCGTGGGGCCCGCGCACCGTGATCGCCGCCGAGCGCGTGCCGCATCGCAATCACATGAGTGTGCTGCAGGCGATCGCCGATCCGGCTTCGCGCACGCACCGGCTGGCCTTGCAACTGCTGGGGCTCTGAGCGCGGGCCTTGCCTCTCTTCACCTGGTTGTCATGTGCAATCGTTAGATTGCGGGGCCTCGACTCCCCACAACTCGAATCCAGAACAACCATGACGACGCATCCGTTCCACCGCATCCGGCTGCTGCCGGTCGCATTCGCGCTGCTGACGATGAGCGCGGCCGCGCACGCGGAACTGCCGCAACTCAACGGCCAGGCGCCGATCGTGATCGCGCACCGCGGCGCGAGCGGCTACCTGCCCGAGCACACGCTCGGCGGCTACGAACTCGCCGTGAAGCTGGGGGCCGACTACATCGAGCCCGACCTGCAGTTGACGAAGGACGGCTACCTGGTTGCGATGCACGACGCGACGCTGACGCGCACCACCAATGTCTCGACTCTGTTCGCGCCGCGCAACGGCACGTACAGGGTCGCCGACTTCACGCTGGCCGAGGTCAAGACGCTGACGGTCAAGCCGGTCGGCAGCGCCGCCACCACCTACCCCGGCTTCACGCCGATCTCGACCGACCCGTACCGCATACCGACCTTCGACGAGGTGATCGCTCTCGCGCGCAGCCTCGGTGCGAGCACCGGCCGCGAGATCGGCATCTACCCCGAGGCCAAGCAGGCCGACCCGGCGATGGAGGACAAGATCCTCGCGACGCTGGTCGCGAAGGGCTACACCGGCACCGACAAGGTCTTCATCCAGTCGTTCTCGGCCGACACGATTTCCAGCATCCACGACAAGCAGGCGCTGCTCGGTGTCGACTTCAACCTGCTGGTGCTGTCGAGTTCGTCGAATGCGCTCGTCACCTACGGGCTCGACAAGATCAGGAGCTTCGCCGACGGCATCGGCGTCAGCATCGGCGGCGCCGGCATGAGCGAGTCGTTCATCGATCTCGCGCACGACGCCGGTCTGCTGGTGCACGGCTATACCTTCAGCAAGACCGGCAGCGCCGCGGCCACCGAGTACGCCAAGTTCTTCGGCTGGGGCATGGACGGCGTGTTCTCGAACTACACCGACCTGGCGATTACCGCGCGCGATGGGTTCGTCGCCGCGCAGATCCCCGAGCCGGGCACTTACGCCTTGCTGCTGGCGGGCTTGGGCGCGATCGGTGTGGTGGCGCGTCGCCGCAAGGTCTGATCTCAAGCGGGCGTTCCGATGTCGGGAGCGGCTGGCGCCAAGCCCGCTTCCGCGTCAGACGAACTTCGCCGCGATCGGCATCTGCCGGCCGACCCCGAACGCGCGCGAGCGCACGCGAATGATCGGCGGCGCTTGGCGCCGCTTGTACTCGTTGCGCGCGATCATGCCGCGGATGCGCTGCACCAGCGCCTCGCCCTCGGGCGTTGCGCGCAGCGGCTCGACGAACGCGCGCGCCGCATCGAACTCCCAGTGCGCGAGGCGCTCGCCCTCGATCAGCAGCTTCAGGATCTCGTCGAGCACCGGGTAGGGCGGCAGGCTGTCGGTGTCGCGCTGGTCGGGCGCGAGTTCGGCCGAAGGCGCCTTGTCGATGATCGCCTGCGGGATCAGCGCGCGGCCGGCGGCCTCGTTGACGTGGCGCGACAGCGCGAACACCTCCGTCTTGTACAGGTCGCCGATCAGTCCGAGGCCGCCGTTGGTGTCGCCGTACAGCGTGCAGTAGCCGACCGAGATCTCCGATTTGTTGCCGGTCGTCAGCAGCAGGTGGCCGAACGCATTCGAGTATTCCATCAGCGTGGTGCCGCGGATGCGCGCCTGCAGGTTCTCGAGCGGCAGGCCTTGCAGCGCTTGACCGAAGCCGGCTTCGAACTGCTGCGTGTACTTCTCGACTATTCGCCCGATCGGATGCGTCGCGAGCGGGATGCCGAGGTTGCGGCACAAGGTCACCGAATCGTCGACCGAGCCGGCCGACGAGTAGACCGACGGCATCGTGATGCCGACGACGTTCTGAGGCCCGAGCGCCTCGACCGCGAGCGCCAAGGTCAATGCGCTGTCGATGCCGCCCGACGAGCCGACCACCGCCTGTCTGAAGCCGCAGCGCCGTGCGTAGTCGCGCAGCCCCAGAACGATCTGTGCCTGGTAGAACGCCATCGTCGACAGCCCCTGCGCGGCGACCGGTGGCAGCGCCGTGCCGTCGCGCGCGAGAAAGCGGCCGTTGTCGAAGCGCAGCGTCGTCACGTCTTCGACGAAACGCTTTGCCTCGAACGCGACGCCACGCTCGGGCTCGACCGCGAACGAGGCGCCGTCGAACACGATCTGATCCTGCCCGCCGATCTGGTTCACGTACAGCAGCGGCAAACGATGGCGCGTGCTCGCGTCGCCGAACACCTGGTGGCGCTGCTCGCGCTTGCCGATCTCCGACGGGCTTGCGTTGATCGAGACGACGAGGTCGGGCGCGGCGTCGGCCAGGCGGATGAACGGGTTCACCGCGTAGTCCGCTGCGTCGTCATCAGCGGCGTCGTTCCAGCCGTCCTCGCAAATCATCAGGCCGACCTGGTTGTCGCGGATGCGCAGCACGCGCGCCACGTCGGGGCCGGGCTCGAAGTGGCGGCGCTCGTCGAACACGTTGTAGGTCGGCAGCAACTGCTTCGCGTAGCGCAGCACGATCGCGCCGGCGCGGATCACGACCAGCGCGTTCTGCAGCTTCTTGCCGATGCCGTCACGCGGCAGCGGCGCGCCGACCACCCAGTGCAGATCGGGCATTTGCCGTGACGCCAGCTGCAGCGTCGCCAGCCCTTCGGCGACGCGCGCCATGAACAGCGGCTCGTCGAGCAGATCGCCGGGGTAGTAGCCGGTCAGCGAAAGCTCGGTGAAGACGACGAGGTCGGCGCCGTCCGCAGCCGCACGCTGCGCGGTCGCGATCATGCTGCGCGCGTTGCCTTCGATGTCGCCGACGGTGGGGTTCAGCTGGGCGACGGTGATCGTCAACATGGAGTCGTCCTCGGGGTGGGTGTCGGGCCGGTCTTGGATGGTCGCAGAAGTCGCCCGGCCGGTCGATGACGACGCGCTGCGCATGACGCTCGCGCGCTGTCACACAATCGCGCTTCCAGCCCCTTCGCGACCCGCCGCCTTGCCGATGGACCACCACGAGCTCCTGAACATCGCCCGCGAGGCCATGCGCCAGCGCGGCATGCAACCCGAGTTCTCGGCGGCTGCGCAGCAGGAGGCCGCGACGGCGACCGAGCCGAGCGCGTCGATCGGCCCGAACCTGCGCGATTTGCGCGACCTGCTCTGGTGCTCGGTCGACAACGACGATTCGCGCGACCTGGATCAACTGACCGTCGCGCTCCCGGAGGCCAACGGCGTGCAGCGCATCCTCGTCGCGATCGCCGACGTCGATGCGCTGGTGCGCCCCGGCGACGCGATCGACGCCCACGCGCGCGCGAACACGACCTCGGTGTACACCGCCGCCGGCGTGTTCCCGATGCTGCCGCTGCGGCTGTCGACCGACCTGAGTTCGCTCAACGAGAACGAGGACCGGCTGGCTGTCGTGATCGAGATCGAGATCGAGATCGGGATCGCGGTTGGCGCGCACCCCGCGCCGACCGACGCACCGGCGAGTTCACCGGTTTATCGCGCGCTGGTGCGCAACAAGGCGCAGTTGACCTACAACGGTGTCGCCGACTGGCTCGACGGCAAGGCACCGATGCCGCCGAAGGTCGCCACGCTGGCGGGGCTCGAAGAACAACTCCGCACCCAGGACCGTGCCGGTCAGGCGCTGAAGGAACTGCGCCGCCGGCACGGCGCGCTGAGCTTGTCGACCCCCGAGGCGCGGCCGGTGTTCGGCAGCGACGGCGTGCTGACCGACCTGCGCACCGAAGACGGCAACCGCGCGAAGGAGCTGATCGCCGGGTTCATGATCGCCGCCAACGGCGTGACCGCGCGCTTTCTCGACAGCAGGAACTTCCCGTCGCTGCGCCGCTTTCTGCGCGAGCCGGCGCGCTGGCAGAAGATCACCGAGATCGCCGCGGCGCTCGGCGAGGCGCTGCCGGCCGAACCGAGCCCGATCGCGCTCGATGCGTTCCTCACGAAGCGCCGCCTTGCCGAACCCGAAACCTTCGCCGAGCTCTCGCTGACGATCGTGAAGCTGCTCGGCTCGGGCGAGTACATGCTGTCGCGGCCCGGCCACGCGGCGCCGGGCCACTTCGGCCTCGCGGTCAACGACTACACCCACTCGACCGCGCCGAACCGTCGCTATCCCGATCTGATCACGCAGCGCCTGCTGAAGGCCGCACTGCGCGGCGCCGCGCCGCCGCTCGGCGATGACGAGCTGATGCAGCTCGCGCAACACTGCACCGAGCAGGAAGACAACGCGAACAAGGTTGAGCGCCAAGTGCGCAAGTCGGCGGTCGCATTGCTGCTCGCGCCGCGCATCGGCCAGAGTTTCAACGCGATCGTCACCGGCGTCTCGAGCAAAGGCACCTGGGTGCGCATTTCGTCGCCGGTGACCGAAGGGCGCGTCGTGCAAGGTTTCGAGGGGCTCGACGTCGGCGACAAGCCGCGCGTCACGCTGGTCGGCGTCGACGCGGCGCGCGGCTTCATCGATTTCAGGCGGGCCTGACCGCGGCATCAGACGAGCGAGTCGGTCATGTCGATTTCGGGCCGACCGAATCGTCGTGCAGACAGGGATCTGCCGCACGCGGGCGGCGCGACCCTCGAAATCAACCTCAGCCAACAAGGAGACCCCCCATGAGCTACGTCGACGGATTCATCCTGCCGCTGCCCAAGGCCAACATCGAGGCCTACCGCAAGCTGGCGACCGAGGCGGCGCAGGTCTGGCGCGAACACGGTGCGCTGTCGTATCGGGAATGCATCGCCGATGACGTCAAGCCCGGCACGCTCACTTCGTTTCCGCAGAGCGTGAACCTCGAACCCGACGAAACGGTGGTGTTCGCGTGGATCGAGTTCCCCTCACGCGCAGCGCGCGACGAGATCAACGCGAAGGTGATGGCCGACCCGCGCATCGCCTGCATGGACATGACGACGATGCCGTTCGACGTGAAGCGCATGGTCTACGGCGGGTTCGAGACGCTGGTGCAGTTCTGAGGCCCGGCCGGCCGGCGCCCTGTTCACGCGGGAGGAAAAATCCGATGTCGCTGCAACTCTACTTTCACCCTTTTTCGTCGTACTGCCAGAAGGCGCTGATCGCGCTGTACGAGAACGCGATTCCGTTCGAGCCGCAGCTGCTCGAAGCGCCCGACAGCCCGGTCACGCGCCGGTTCGCCGAGCTGTGGCCGATCAAGCGCTTTCCGGTGCTGGTCGACGGCGAGCGCACCGTCGTCGAGGCGAGCTGCATCGTCGAGTACCTCGGCCTGTACCGGCCCGGGCCGGTGCCGCTGATCCCGGCCGACCCGAAGGCCGCGCTCGAGGTGCGGATGCTGGACCGCTTCTTCGACAACTACATCTCCACGCCGCAACAGAAGATCGTGTTCGATGCGATCCGCTCCGAAGCCGACCGCGACGCGTACGGCGTGCGCCAGGCGCGCGAGATGCTGGACACCGCTTACGCCTGGCTCGACAAGACGATGGCGAATCGCGAGTGGGCGGCCGGCGAGCACTTCAGTCTGGCCGATTGCGGCGCCGCGCCGTTCCTGTTTTATGCCGACTGGACGCACCCGATCGGCGCCGCATACCCGCACGTGCTCGCGTACCGACGCCGGCTGCTGGCGCGGCCGTCGTTCGCGCGTGCGGTGGATGAAGCGCGGCCGTATCGCGGCTACTTCCCGCTCGGGGCGCCGGATCGGGATTGACCCGCCGCGCAGACCTCGCGCGCAGCCGCACGCCGGGGCTTCCGCGCCGACGCGAGCGATCAGCGCTGCGGGAAGGCTTTAGCCACGGCGCCTTGCGAATGCCAGCACGCGCTCCCGAAAGGCCTCTGTTCGGCTGCACTCGAGGAACGACTGCCTCTCGCGCTCGAGTCGCTGCGCGAGCACGACATGCCGGTCATGAAGGAACAGCGTCTTTGCGGCCCCGCCAGGCAGGCCCGCCAGCCGCGCCACGGTGCGCAGCGCGGCCGACTCCGCGTCCGGGTCCTCCGCCACCTCCTGAACCAGCCCCAGCCGCTCGGCTTCGTCCATCGAAATGCCGTCGGTCAGCAGAAAGAGTTGCAGCGCGCGGTGCGGCCCGACCCGCTCGATCAGGGCATGGCTGAGACCCATGTCCGGCGTGGTCCCCAGCTGCGCATAGGCGAACGCAAGCCGCGCAGAGCGTGCGGCGACGAGCACGTCACAGGCCAGCGCGAGCGACGCTCCGCCGCCTGCCGCCGTGCCGCGCAGCAACCCGACCAGAGGCACGGGCAGCGCGGCGAGCCGAAGCAAGGCGGCGTGCGCAGGGCGGATCAACGAGTCGATGTGCGCCGGCAGGTCATCCAGGTGATCGGCCATCGACTTGACGTCGGCGCCCACGCAGAACAGCGGCCCTTCGGATTGCAGAAGGACGCAGCGCAACCGCTTGTCTGCGTGCAGCGTCTCCGCATGGGTGTGCAACGCCGCGAGGAACTGCGGTGTCATGACGTTCTTCTCCGCCGCGCGGCAGAGCGTCAAGGTGGCCACGCCATCGGCCCGATGCAGTCGGATGGGCAGTTCGTCGTGCATGTCGCTTGCTCCGCCGGCACATCGGCCGGGCTTGCTGCGCAGTGTGTGAGTCTCACTCAACAAATGCATTAGGTACTTCCCCTGTGACGACTGTGTTCAACAGTCGATTTAATGAGTGTCACTCATAACGTGAGTTCGGCAGCGTCTTGCCGCAGACCAGGAGAAGTCATGTCCATCATCCACGCCCAGGTCAATGTCGAACAGGCATTCACGGGTCTCAGCGACGACGAACTCGAAGTGCTGACGCAAGCCGACCGCTTCGCGCGCGCGGAGCTGTATCCCCTCTCGAAGCGGATGGACGACGACGAGTGGTGGCCGCCCGAGGCCTTTCCGCTGATGGGCCGCAACGGCTACTTCGGCATCACTGCGCCTGCCGAACTCGGCGGTTCGGGGGGCGACCTGTTCACCAGCGGGCTGGTCCTGCAGGCGTTTGCGCGCTGGAACCACGCGCTTGCGCTGTCCTGGGCGGCGCACGAAAACCTGTGTCTGCACAACATCCTGCGCAACGCCTCGCCGGCCCAGCTCGAGAAGTACGCGCCGGCCTTGTGCAGCGGCAAGGCCATCGGCGCGCTGGGCCTCACGGAGCCGGGCGCCGGCTCCGACGCCTTGGGGTCCATGCGCACGACGGCGACGCTCGACGGCGATCATTACCGGCTCAACGGCACCAAGATGTTCATCACGAACGGCCCGGTCGCCGACGTGCTGCTGGTCTATGCCAAGACGGACCCGCAACGGGGATCGCAAGGGATCTCCGCATTCATTGTCGAGAGCGGGTTCCCGGGCTTCCGCGTGGCACAGAAGCTGGAAAAGATGGGCTTCCGCGGCAGCCAGACCGCGGAGCTGGTGTTCGATGACTGCCTCGTGCCCGTTGCCAACCGCATCGGCGAAGAGAACTCCGGCGTCAAGGTCGTGATGAGTGGCCTCGATCTCGAGCGCGCGATGATCGCGCCGCTGTGCCTGGGCATCGCCGAACGGGCCCTGCAGCTGTCGCTGGACCATGCGCGCACCCGCCAGCAGTTCAAGAAGCCCATCGCCAGCTTCCAGATGATCCAGGACAAGCTGGCAAAGATGTACGTCTGGGTCGAGTCGATGCGCCTGTTCACCTACCAGGCGCTCCGGGCAGCCAGTGCCATCGGCGAGCGCGGGGAAGCCGGGCGCGGCGACATCCACAAGATCACGGCAGCGTCCATCATGTTTGCCGCGGAGAACCTGAACCGGGTGCTGGACGAGGCGGTGCAGATCCACGGTGGAAGCGGCTACATCTGGGAATCGGAGATCAACCGCTTGTACCGGTCGATCAAGCTGCTCGAGATCGGCGCCGGGACGACCGAGGTCCGCAAGTTGATCATCAGCGGCGAGCTGCTGAAAAGCTGATGACCGAAGACCTGTGGTCCACGCCGACCGTTTACCGCAACGACCTCTTTGCCGGCCAGACGCTGCTGGTCTCGGGTGGGGGGTCAGGCATCGGCCGCGCCATCGCGGCCCTGGCGGCGCGGCTGGGCGCCAAGGTGCTGGTGTGTGGTCGCACCCTGGAGAAGCTGGAGCGGGTGTGCGACGAAGCGCGGGAACGCGGGTTCGCCATGCACGCGCTCCCCGTCAATATTCGTGAGCCCGAACAGGTCGCGCAGCTGTTCGAGGTGATCGCGCGCGAGCACGGCACACTGGCTGCGGTGGTCAACAACGCCGGGGGCCAGTTTCCCCAGTCGGCCATCGACTTCAGCGTCAAGGGCTGGAAGGCGGTAGTCGACACCAACTTGAATGGCAGTTGGCTGATGATGCAGGCCGCCGCTCGCCACTGGCGCGATTTGAAGGCACCGGGCAACGTGGTCAACATCGTGGCCGTGGTGGACCGCGGCATGCCGGGCATCGCTCATACCGCGGCAGCCCGTGCCGGCGTGATTGCCGCGTCGCGCACGGTCGCAGTCGAATGGGCGCCGCTGCAGATCCGCGTGAACTGCCTGGCCCCGGGCCTGACGGCCAGCGAAGGCCTGAGCGTCTATCCGCCGGAAGCCCACAAGGAGTTCCCGTTGGCCAATCCGCTGAAGCGGCCGGGCACGCTGCGCGAAATTGCGGAGGCGGCCATCTTCCTGGCCAGCCCCGCGTCGACCTTCATGACCGGCGAGGTGATGACCGTCGACGGCGGAGGTCGCTTGTGGGGCGAACTCTGGACGGCGGGCCGCCCGGATTACTACCGAACCGAACCCAACTGAGAGCGAAACCCAATGAGCCGATCCAACAAGGTCATCATCACCTGTGCGGTCACGGGATCGATCCACACACCGTCCATGTCGCCGCACCTGCCGGTCACTGCGCAGGAGATTGCCGACGCGGCGGTCGCCGCGGCCGAGGCGGGGGCAGCCATCGTGCACTTGCACGCGCGCAACCCCGCCGATGGCCGGCCCGACCAGAGCCCGGAAGCCTTCGAGCCATTCCTGCGTGACATCAAGCGGCGCAGCAACGTGGTGCTCAACCTGACCACCGGCGGTTCGCCCTTCATGACCGTCGAGGAGCGGATCCGGCCTGCATCGGCCTGGAAGCCCGAAGTCGCCAGCCTGAACATGGGTTCCATGAACTTCGGGCTGTTCCCCATGCTGCGCAGGTTCAAGGAATTTCGGCATGCGTGGGAACCGAAGATGCTCGAGGACTCGCGCGATCTCGTGTTTCGCAATTCCTTCAAGGACATCGAATACGCCCTGCGCACGCTGAATGCTTCGGGCGCACGCTACGAATTCGAGTGCTACGACACGAGCCATCTCTACAACCTGCATCACTTCTGGCAGGAGGGCCTGGTTCAGGCCCCGTTGTTCATTCAGGGTGTGTTCGGGTTGCTCGGCGGAATTGGCGCGCACCCCGACGATTTCGCGCACATGAAACGCACCGCGGATCGGCTGTTCGGCGCCAGCCATCGATGGTCTGCGCTCGGTGCGGGGCGCAACCAGATGCCGATCGCGGCGATGAGCGCGGCTGCCGGTGGCCACGTTCGTGTGGGCCTGGAAGACTCGCTCTGGGGCGGCAAGGGGCGTCTCGCGGCTTCGAACGCCGAGCAGGTCCGCCAGGTGCGCACCATCATCGAAGGGCTCGGTCTCGAGATCGCGTCCGCGGACGAGGCCCGCGAACTGCTGGCGCTCAAGGGTGCGAACAGCGTCGGCTTCTAGAGAGGGGACCGATCCATGGCAGGCTTGTGGTTCGAGGAGTTCGAGAAGGGGCGCGTGTTCGAGCACGAGATCCGTCGCACCGTCACCGAGTCAGACAACGTCTGGTTCTGTGGCGCGACCTGCAACCCTGCGGCGATCCACATCGACGCGCAGTATTGCAAGACAACCGAGTTCGGGCGACCGCTCGTCAACAGCATATTCACGCTCGGGCTCGTGCTCGGACTCTCCGTGCAGGAGACCACGTTGGGCACGACCGTCGCCAACCTCGGAATGAGCGACACGCGCTTTCCCAACCCCGTGTTCGCCGGAGACACCGTGCGCGCCAGAACCACGGTCATGGACCTGCGCGAGAGCAAGTCGCGGCCGAACGCGGGCATCGTCACCTTCCTGCACCAGGGGTTCAATCAGGACGGGAAAGAGGTTTGCACGTGCACCCGGCAGGCCCTGATGCTCGGGAGGCCGGTGTGACGCTTCGCTCGCTGCTTTTCGTTCCCGGCGACAGCGATCGCAAGCTTGCCAAGGCGATCGAAAGCGCGGCGGACGTGTTGATCCTCGACCTCGAAGACGCCGTCGCGGCGCCGCGACTGGCGGTCGCCCGCGGCATGGTCGCGGACTGCATTCGCAGCCATGCGGCGCAGATGCACGCCTCGGTCTACGTCCGGATGAATCCGCTCGACACGGCTGCGGCGATGGCCGACATCGCGGCCGTCTGCGTGCCCGGGCTCGCGGGCATCATGCTGCCAAAGATCAGGGGCTTCGCCGACGTTCTTCGTTTGGGCCATTGCCTGGACGCACTCGAAGCGGCAGCGGGCATCGAGACCGGCACGGTCAAGATCATCCCGGTCGCCACGGAGACGCCCGAGGCGGTACTGCGCATGCATGCGTTCGAACGGACCCCGCGCCTGGCCGGCGCCACCTGGGGCGCGGAAGACCTCTCTGCGGCCATCGGCGCCGTGTCGAATCGCGACGCGGACGGTGGTGACTTCTCGCCGCTCTACGTCTGGGCAGGCTCGTTGTGCCTGGCGGCGGCCGCGGCGGCCCGGGTGATTCCCATCGACACCGTGTACACGAACTTTCGGGACGACGCCGGCCTGAGAGCCGCGTGCCGCACGTCACGACGGCGCGGATTCCGTGGCCGCATCGCCATTCACCCGGACCAGGTCGATGTCATCAACGAAGCCTACGCGCCGTCGGACGCCGATCTGGCGCACGCGCGGCGCATCGTCGAGGCGTTCGCCGCGCAGCCGGACGCCGGCACCCTGAGCATCGACGGGTCCATGGTCGACAGGCCTCACCTTGCGCAAGCGCGCCGCACCCTGGGCTTGACATGATGGCGACATCTTGATGTCCGGGGCCGCAGATGCATAAGCCGCCGGCCGATGCCGTGCTGCAGATCGACGCCACGATCGGTGACGTCATCGTGCGCAATGCGCAGCTGCACGGTGACGCGGTCGCGTTTCGCTTCGGCGCAGACGGCGCGCACGCCGTCACCCATCGCGACCACCTGAAGCGCGTCGAGCAGTTGGCAGCCGGTCTGCACCGCGCCGGCATCGAGCCGGGCGATCGGCTCTCGATTCTCTCGAAGAACCGCATCGAGTACGTCGAACTCGTCGGCGCCGCGGCCCGGCTGGGCGCGATCGTGGCGGCGATCAACTGGCGCCTGTCGGCCGCCGAAGTGCTGGCCGTGCTGGCGGGCGACGACCCGAAGATGGTGTTCGCGGAAGACGAGTTCTGGGCGCTGCTCGATCCGGCGCTCGACCGGGTCGGCTCGCCCCTTGAGCCCGTCGCGATCGGCCACCAACGCCAAGGCTTCCGCGGCATCGACGCGTTGTACCTCGACGAGGCCGCACCGCGAGTCGCGGTCGCCGCCGACGCGGCGCTGCTGCTGATTCACACGGCCTGGACCGAGGGCCTGCCGAAGGCGGCGATGCTGTCGCACCGCAGCCTGATCGCTGCGGCACAGCAGTTGCACGACGCGTGGGCGCTGCGCGCCGACGCTGTGCACCTGTGCTGTCTGCCGCTGTTCCACTGCACGGCCGTGTCGCTGACGCTGGCGACCCAGCTCGCCGGCGGCAGCAGCGTCCTGATGCCGAAGTACGCGACCGACCAGGCCGTGCAGCTCATCCGTGAACATCGGGTGACGCTGTTGGCGGAGTTCGCGCCGATGCTCGACGGCCTGCTGTCAACGGGTGACAACGTGGCGGCGAACCTCGCCAGCATTCGGCACGTCTGCGGGCTCGACACACCGCAGACCATGGCGCGGCTGGAGGCCACTTGTTCCGAGGCCCGGTTCTGGGTCGGTTACGGTCAGACCGAAGTCTCGGGTCTGGCGACGCTGGGCCGTTTTCGCGACGCTCCCGGCACGTGCGGCGCTCCGCTGCCGTTGTGCAACGTGACCATCGTCGACGACGCCGGCCACCCGCTGCCGATCGGGCAGACGGGCGAGATCGTGGTGCGCGGTCCCTCGGTCTTTCTCGGCTACCGCGGGCGGCCGGAAGAAAACGAACGCGCATTTCGCAGCGGGGGCCTGCACACCGGTGACAGCGGGCGCTTCGATGCCGACGGCAGGCTTTGCTACGCAGGCCGACTCGCTGTCAAGGAACTGATCAAGACCGGCGGCGAGAACGTCTACCCGTCGGAAGTCGAAGCGGTGCTGCGCCGGCATCCCGCGCTGCTGGACGCGGTTGTCATCGGCGTGCCGGACCCGCAGTGGGGCGAGTCGATCAAGGCCATCTGCGTGTCGGTTGCCGGCACCCTGCCGACGGCGGACGAGCTGATCGACTTCGTCGGCGCCAGCATCGCGCGCTACAAGCGACCTCGCATCGTCGTCTTCGCGACCGCATTGCCCACGCGCGCCGACGGCTCGACCGACCGCGAGCAAGTCCGCCAGCTCCACGGTTGACGGTTGCCGGTTCGCGCTGCTGTCGTCGGCGCGGCGAGAGCGGGTACAGCCCGACACGCCGGCAGCAATTGAGCCGGCCTCATAACATGAGGTTGTCAGGTATTTGCTCTCCGTAAGGAGAAACGAGCATGGCACTTTGTGAGTCATCCTCAATAATCAACGCGAGCGGGCTGCAGAGTCAGCCTGCGGGAGCGCATGTGCAGCAGGAGTGGCCTTTCGAATCGGTGCTGATCGCCAACCGCGGCGAGATCGCGCTGCGCATCGTGCGCACGGTGCAGCGCCTCGGGCTGCGCGCGATCGTCGTCCACCATGCGGTCGATGCCGGCTCGCCGGCGGTGCGCCGCGCCGATGCGTGCATCGAGATTCAGGGCGCCACGCCGGTTGCCGCCTACCTCGACGGCGCGCAAGTCATTGCCGCCGCGCTCGCGACTGGCGCTGGCGCCGTGCATCCGGGCTACGGCTTCCTGTCGGAGAACGCCGGCTTCGCGCGCGCCTGCCGCGACGCCGGGCTGGTGTTCGTCGGTCCGACGCCCGAGGTCATCGAGCAGATGGGCGACAAGGTCACGGCGCGCGCCTTCGTCGAGCGCGGCGGTTTTCCGGTGGCGCCGTCGGCGATCGAGGATGACGATCCGGGCAGCTTCGTTGAGCGCGCCCGTGCGGTGGGCTTTCCGTTGCTGATCAAGCCGGCTGCCGGCGGTGGCGGCAAGGGCATGCGCATCGTGCGCGACCCGGCCCTGCTGGGCAGTGAAATCGAACGCGCGCGCAGCGAGGGCCAGCGCTATTTCGGCGACGGTCGGTTGTACGCCGAACGTTTCGTCGAGAACCCGCGCCACATCGAAGTGCAAGTGCTCGGTGACACGCACGGCCATGTGGTGCACCTGTACGAGCGCGAGTGTTCGGTGCAGCGGCGCTTCCAGAAGATCGTCGAAGAGAGCCCGTCGCCGACGCTGACCCCGGAGCTGCGGCGCGACATCTGCGCCGCCGCCGCCGGCATCGCGCGCAACGCCGGCTACAGCAACGCCGGCACCGTCGAGTTCATCTTCGGCGACGGCAAGTTCTACTTTCTCGAGATGAACACGCGGCTGCAGGTCGAGCACCCGGTCACCGAAGCGGTGCTCGGCATCGACCTGGTCGAACAGCAGTTGCGGGTCGCCGCCGGCGAGCCGCTGGCCTTCACGCAGGACGAGCTGCAGCCGCGCGGTCATGCGATCGAACTGCGCATCTACGCCGAAGATGCGGCACGTGGCTACCTGCCGACGACCGGCACCGTCCTCGCGTTGCAGGAGCCGCAGGGCGCGGGCGTGCGCGTCGACAGTGGCATCCGTGCCGGGCAGGAAGTGACGGCCGCGTTCGACCCGATGCTGGCCAAGCTGATCGTCCACGCCGCGACCCGCGACGCGGCGATCGCGCTCGGCCGGCAGGCGCTGCACGACTACGTGCTGCTCGGCTGCAAGAGCAACATCGGCTTCCTGCGCCGGCTGCTGGCCCACCCGGCCTTCGTCGCGGCACAGATCCACACCGGCTTCCTCGACGCGCATCCCGAGGTGGCGGCCGAACCTGCGATCGAGCCGGCCACGCTGCACAAGCTGCTCGCAGTCGCGGCGCTGAGCTCGCGGCCCTTGCGCGACGCGGCCGATGCGGTGCCGGCACTGCACGCGGCCATCGGCGCCTGGAGAAACTGATGGCGCACGCCTTTCAGCTGATGGGCGTCGACCACGAGCTGTGGTTGTCGCGCTCGGGCACGGTTTACCAGGTGCATGTCGGCGACACCTGCCTGCCGGTCACGCTGGTGGCGCGCGGTGAGCACGCCCACGAGTTGACCCTGCACGACGTCAGCGAGCGTGTCGTCATCGCCCACCGTGGCGACGACGTTCACATCCACCTCGACGGCGAAACCTGGTTGCTGCGCTACTCGCACAGCCTGGAGCGCTTTGCCGGCCAGGCCAGCGACGAGGCCGAAGCGATCGCACGCGCGCCGATGCCCGGCGCGGTGATCTCGGTGGCGATCGAGGCCGGTGTGTCGGTGCGGCGCGGCCAGGCGCTGCTCGTGATCGAGAGCATGAAGATGGAAACGACCATCACCGCGCCCTGCGACGGCACGGTGCAGACGCTGCACGTGCAGGTCGGCCAGACCTTCGACAGCGACGCGGCGCTGGTCACGCTCGAACGGCTCAAAGAAGCGCCATGAAACGCATCGATTCGGCGCTCGACACGCGCTCGGCCGAGTTCCAGGCCAACCGGCAGCACAACCTGGCGCTGGCCGAGACCCTGCGCCAGCAACAAGCCGCCGTGCGGGGCGATCGCCCGGCGCGCGACATGGAGCGGCTGGCGCGCCAGAACAAGCTGTTCGTGCGCGACCGGCTGCAGCGCCTGCTCGACCCCGGCACGCCGTTCCTGGAGTTGTCGACCCTCGCCGCGAACATGGACTACGACGGCGACGTGCCGGGCGCCGGCGTCGTCACCGGCATCGGCATCGTCTCCGGCCGCGAGGTCATGGTCAACGCCTCCGACGCGAGTGTGAAGGGCGGCGCTTGGTACCCGCTGTCGGTGAAGAAGATCGTGCGTGCCACCGACATCGCGGTCGAGAACCGTTTGCCGATGGTTCACCTGTGCGACAGCGCCGGCGGTTTCCTGCCGCTGCAGGCCGAACTGTTCGCCGACCGGCATTTCGGTGGCCGCATTTTTCGCAATCAGGCGATCCTGTCGAAGATGGGCGTGCCACAGATCGCGGTCGTGCTCGGCCATTGCACGGCGGGAGGCGCTTACGTGCCGGCGCTGTCGGACTACAGCGTGATCGTGCGCGGCAACGGCGCGATCTTCCTCGGCGGCCCGCCGCTGGTGAAGGCTGCCACGGGCGAAGAGGTCAGCGCCGACGACCTGGGCGGCTGCGATGTGCACACGCGCGTCTCCGGCACCGCCGACTATCCCGCCAGCAACGAGTTCGAAGCCTTCGCGATCGCCCGCGACGTGGTCGCGCAATGGAAGCGGCCGACCAAGGCCGATGTGGCGTGGCAGGAACCCGAAGCGCCGTTCTACGACCCCGCCGAGCTCTACGGCATCGTGCCGCGCGACATCAAGGTTCAGTTCGACATCCGCGAAGTCATCGCGCGCATGGTCGACGGCAGCCGCTTCCACGAGTACCAGCCGGCCTATGCGACGACGCTGGTGTGCGGCTTCGCGCATCTGTGGGGCTACAAGATCGGCATCCTCGCGAACAACGGCGTGCTGTTCAACGAGAGCGCGCAAAAGGGCGCGCACTTCATCCAGCTGTGCAACCAGAACCGCACCCCGCTCGTGTTCCTGCAGAACATCACCGGCTTCATGGTCGGCCGCGACTACGAACGCCGTGGTATCACGAAGGACGGCGCGAAGATGATCATGGCGGTGGCCGGCTCCGAGGTGCCCAAGTTCACGGTGATCTGCAACGGCTCGTTCGGTGCCGGGAACTACGGCATGTCGGGGCGCGCCTTCGACCCGCGCTTCCTGTTCATGTGGCCGCAGAGCCAGATCTCGGTGATGGGCGCGGAGCAGGCCGCCAACGTGCTCGCCGACGTCAAGCTGCGCCAGCTCGCGCGCACCGGCGCCGTTCTCAGCGACGAAGAGATCGCGGCGATCCGCGACCCGGTCGTCGCCGACTACCGGCGCCAGTCGAGCGCGCTGTACTCGACGTCCAGGTTGTGGGACGACGGGATTCTCGACCCGGTGGACACGCGCAATGCGCTGGGCATCGCGATCTCGGCCGCGCTCAACGCGCCGATCGCGGCGCCGAGCTACGGCGTGTTCCGGGTCTGACGCAGACCAAGCCGCCGCCATGAAAAAGTCCAACCCCAAACCGGCCGCCGATGGCAACGTCGTCGCCGTTCCGCAAATGTCCGAGCGGCGCCAGAAGCGCGCCGGCGAGATCCTCGCCGCCGCGCGCGGAGTGTTCCTCGAAAAGGGCTTCGAGCGCACCGCCGTCAGCGAGATCGCGGCCCGCGTCGGCGTCGTCGAGGGCTCGGTGTTCAGCTACTACGCCACCAAGCGCGATCTGCTGAACGCCGTGCTGCGCGACATGTACGAGCCGCTCATCCATGACGTGGGCGAGGTCTACGCGCGCCTGCACGGCCTGCGCGCGCGGCTGCGCTTCATCGTCTGGCGCCATGTGCGCGTCTACGTCGAGACGCCGGGCCTGGCGCGGCTGGTATTGCACGAGGTGCGCACCGGCGCCGAGTACGCGAGTTCCGGCATGTACGCGATGCAGCGGCGCTACACACAGTACGTGCGGCTCGCGCTCGAAGACGCGGTCAAAAGCGGCGAGCTGGCCGCCGGCGTCGATGTCGAGATGGTGCGCTCGATGCTCTATGGCGGGCTGGAGCACCTGATGTGGCCGGTGCTGCACGGCAAGCACCGCGTCGACGTCGATGCGGTCGCAGATCGTTATACCGATCTGATGCTGCAGGGCCTGCAACCGGCGCGCGACCGCGAGCTCCGGGGAGATCACGAAGCGCGCCTGGCCCGGCTCGAAGCCCTGGTTGCCGCGGCACCGGCACGGCGCCGCGGGAAGCCATGAGCCGCAGGGTCGCTCCCAAGGCGAGTACCGCAGTGCGAAGCACGAAGGTTGCCAGATGAACCACGCCGGCCTACGGGCGAATCCCGACTTGACCAAGCGTCGTGCACAAGACTTACTCCCACATCCCTGCAACCTGGTGGTCGGAGAAAAAATTGCCCGTGAATGAGACGCCCCGCCCCTGTCGCTGCAGCCTCGGCGAGGCCACACGATGAGCACGCCGGCACACCGCGACCCCGTCGCCCCGGTGCTGGAATGCCGCCAGGTCGAGCGCCGCTTCGGCGGTCTGGTGGCGCTGACCGGCGTGGACCTGCGCATCGAGCGCGGCGAGATCTTCGGCCTGGTCGGGCCCAACGGCAGCGGCAAGACGACGCTGACCAACGCGATCACCGGCTTCTACCCGCCGCAGAACGGCCAGATCCTGCTCGAGGGCCGCGACATCACCGGCATGGCGCCGCATGCGGTGGCGCGGCTCGGCGTGGCGCGCACGTTCCAGAACCTCGCGCTGTTCAACGGCATGACGGTACTCGACAACATCCTGCTCGGGCGCCATGTGCACATGAATCCGAGCGTGCTGCGCACCGCGTTCTATTCGCTGCTCGCGCGCAAGGAGGAGACGGCGCACCGCGTGATCGTCGAAGAGACGATCGACTTCCTGCAGCTGCAGGGCGTGCGTGACGAGCTCGTCGACGTGATCCCGATCGGGCTGAAGAAGCGCGTCGAGCTGGCGCGCGCGCTGGTCGCCGAGCCGCGCTTCCTGATCCTCGACGAGCCGATGGCCGGCATGAACCAGGAGGAGAAGGAGTACATGGCGCGCTTCGTCCTCGATGCACGCGACGAACGCGGCGTCACGGTGCTGCTGATCGAGCACCACATGGACATCATCACCGGCATCTGCGACCGCATGCTGGTGCTCAGCTACGGCGAAATGATCGACACCGGCATCCCGCGCGAGGTCGTGAAGAACCCGCGCGTCATCAAGGCCTATCTGGGGGGCGCCAGTGCCGTCGTCTGAAACAGCGCGCGCCAGCAGCGCCTCCTGGGACTTCACGAGCGACACCACGCTGGTGCGCATTCTTGCGGCCAATGCCCGCGTCTTCCCTGCGCGCGCCGCGCTGCGCGAAAAGGACCGCGGCATCTGGCAGCAGACGCGCTGGTCCGAGTGGCTGGAGCTCACGCTGGCCTGCGCCGCCGGGCTCGAATCGCTGGGCTTCGAGCGCGCCGACGCGCTGCTGGTGGTGGGCGACAACCGGCCGCATCTGTACACCGGCCTGGTCGCCGCCGGCGTGCTGGTCGGGCACCCGATGCCGATCTACCCCGACGCCGCGCCCGACGAAGTGCGCCACGTGATCCAGGCCTCGAACGTGCGCTTCGTGCTCGCCGAGGACCAGGAGCAGGTCGACAAGATCCTCGACCTGCGTGCGAGCTGCCCATCGATCGCCCACATCGTCTTTGACGACCCGCGCGGTCTCACGGCCTACCCCGAGCCGGGGCTGATCTCGTGGCAGGCGCTGATCGCCCGGGGCGCAGAGCGGTTGCAGGCCGAGCCGGCACTGCGCGACGCGCTGATCCAGCGCGCGCAGCCCGACGACCCCGCGGTCTTCATCCATTCGTCGGGCACTACCGGCCGGGCCAAGGGTGTGGTGCTGAGCCACCGCAACGTGCTCGCGGGCGTGGCCAACGGGCACCGCGCCCATGCCTTCGACTTCGGCGAAGAGGTGCTGGCCTACCTGCCGATGGCCTGGGTCGGCGACTTTTCGTTCACGGTGGCGGCCGGCATCGCGCTCGCGTTCACGATCAACATCCCCGAGCGTCCCGAGACCGTGTTGCACAACCTGCGCGAGATCGCGCCCACGTTCTACCTCGCCGCGCCGCGCAGCTGGGACAACCTGCTGACGACCGTGCAGGTGCGCATGGAAGACTCGACGCGCCTGAAGAAGTGGGTCTACGACCATTTCATGAACATCGCGCTGGCCAGCGAGCGCAGCAAGCTCGAGGGCAAGACGCCGACCGCCTGGCAGCGCGTGTTGCGCCCGCTCGGCGAGTGGCTGGTCTATGGCCCGATCAAGGACCAGCTCGGCCTGACCCGCCTGCGCCACGCCTTCACCGGTGGCGAGGCGATCGGCGAAGACACCTTCGTGTTCTACCGCGCGCTCGGCGTCAAGCTGCGCCAGCTCTACGGTCAGACCGAGAACAGCGCCTTCAGCGCGATGCAGGAAGAATCCGAAGTGCACCTGCACACGGTGGGCCGACCGCTGCCGGGAGTGGAGGTGCGCATTGCCGAAGGCGGCGAGATTCTGACGCGCTCGGGCAGCACCTTCGCGGGCTACTGGAACAACGAAGAAGCGACCCGCGCCGCGCTGGTCGATGGCTGGCTGCACACCGGCGATGCGGGTTATGTCGAACCCGACGGCCACCTGGTCGTGCTGGGCCGCCTGTCGGAAGTGGTGCACACCGCCCAGGGTGAACGCTACATCCCGAACTACATCGAGAACCGCCTGAAGTTCAGCCCCTGGATCAAGGACGTCGCGGTGCTCGGCAAGGACCGCGAGACGCTTGCCGCGATCGTCTGCATCGACAAGGAGCCGGTCGGTCACTGGGCCGAGATGCGCGGCATCTCGTACATGTCGTATGCCGACCTGTCGCAACGGCCCGAGGTGATCGCCCTCGTGGCGCAGGCGGTGGCGCGCGTCAATGCGACCTTGCCCGAGGCCCTGAAGCTGCGCCACTTCGTCAGCCTGCACAAGGAGTTCGATGCCGACGACGGCGAGATCACGCGCACCCGCAAGCTGCGCCGCAATGTCGTCGAGGAGCGTTATGCGCCGGTTATCGAGGCGATCTACGGCGGGCTCAAGAGCGTGGCGCTGAAAGCGCAGATCGTCTACGAAACCGGCGAGGCCGGCGTGATCGAGCGGGTGTTGTCGGTACAGGAAATCTGATGGACCTGAACTACTTCCTCGAACTCGGCATCAACGGCGCGCTCGCCGGCCTGATGTACTCGCTGGTCGCGATGGGCATCGTGCTGATCTACAAATCATCGTCGGTGCCCAACCTGGCGCAGGGCGCGCTGACGATGGTCGGCGCCTACGTCGTGCTGGCCTACGCCGACACGTTGCACGCGCCGATGTGGCTGGCCATCCCGCTGGCGATGCTGACGATGTGCGGCCTGGGCATCGGCATCGAGCGCGTCGCGCTGCGGCGCCTGGCCGGGCGCCCGGTCGTGATGATCCTGATGCTGACGCTGGGGCTGGACATCTTCCTGCGCGGCACGACGCTGGCGATCAGCGGCGGCACCGCGCGGCCGATGAAGATCGGCATCAGCGACGACCCGCTGTTCCTCGGATCGCTGCTGCTGAACCGCTCGTACGTGGTCGGCGCCGTCGTCGCGCTGCTGCTCTTCACGCTCTTCGTGCTGTTCTTCCGAACCCGGCGCGGCACGGTGCTGCGCGCGATCTCCGACGACTACATGGCCTCGTGGTCGGTGGGCATCTCGGTCGAGCGCGGCGTGGCGCTGTCGTGGGCCTTGTCGTCGCTGACGGCCACCGCCGCGGGCGTGCTGTGGGGTTCGATCCAGGGGGTCGATCAGTCGCTGTCGCTGCTGCTGCTCAAGGGCGTGACGGTGGCGGTGCTGGGCGGCATGGACAGCCTGGGTGGTGCGATCCTCGCCGGCATCGGCCTGGGTGCACTCGAAGCGGTGGCCGCGGGCGTGCTCGACCCGATGGTGGGCGGTGGCAGCCGCGACCTGGTGGTGGCCGTCGTGTTGATCCTGACCATCATGCTCAGACCGCACGGCCTGTTCGGGCGCCACGACATTGAGAGGCTGTAGCCATGTTCTATCGCCAGGCGGGAATCCGCCACACCGACTACACCAGCGACCGGGCGCTGTTCCCGATCCCGATCGAGCGCTTCATGGTCGGCGCGCTGCTGCTGTTCGGATGCGTTGCACCGTTCATCGTGAGTTCGCTCGCGCTGAGCAGCTACATGACGCCGTGGCTGGTGTGGACCGCCGCCGCGCTCGGCCTGAACCTGATCCTGGGCTGGGCCGGCCAGTTCCACTTCGGCTACGCCGCGGTGATGGGCATCGGCGCGTATTCCGCCGTGCACGGCGTCAAGCTCGGCCTGCCGTGGGAGCTGGCCATGCTGTTCGCGGGCCTGATGGCCACGCTGATCGGCAGCGCGTTCGCGTTCGCGGCGCTGCGCGTCAAGGGCCTGTACCTCGCGCTCAGCACCTTGGCGCTGCAGTTCGTGATGGACTGGGTGATCTCGCACGTGCCGGCGATCAGCGGCGGCGTCGGCGCGACGCTGCAGGCGCCGGCGATGCGCCTGCTCGGCCAGGCGGTGCGCTCGGAAACCGGCCTCTACTACGTCGCGCTCGGCTGGTGCCTGCTGGTGACGATGTTCATGCTCAACCTGCGGCGCACCGGGCTCGGCCGCGCGCTGGTCGCGGTGCGCGAAAAAGACTTCGCCGCCGCGGTGATCGGCGTGGCCAGCTTCCGCTACAAGCTGGTCGCGTTCGCGACCTCGTCGTTCATCGGCGGCATCAGCGGCGCGGTGCTGATCTACACCTTCTATCACGCGGTCACGCCCGAGCAGTTCGCGGTCAACGTCTCGATCGAGCTGCTTGCGATGGTCATCGTCGGCGGCCTGGGCAGCATCATCGGCAGCTGGTTCGGCGCCGCCTTCATCCTGCTGATGCCGGGGCAGATCCACGCGCTGATTGCCTGGATCGCCAAGCTGGCAGGGTTCGACATCGGCATCGAGACGCTCGCGCACCTGCCGTATGCGGTGTACGGTGCCCTCATCGTCGGCTTCCTGCTGGTCGAGCCGATGGGGCTGGGCAAGCTCTACGCCAATGTGCGCAACTATCTGCTGGTGTGGCCGTTCGGCTATGCGCGCAAGTAAGCCATGACAACACCTCTCCGCTCGACGCCGCTGCTGGTGCTGAACAGCATCGAGGTCATCTACGACCGCGTCGCGCTCGCGATCAAGGGTGCGTCCATCGAGGTGCCGCAAGGCGGCATGGTGGCGCTGCTCGGTGCCAACGGTGCCGGCAAGAGCACGCTGCTGAAGGCGATCAGCGGCCTGCTCAAGGCCGAGCGCGGCGAGGTCACGCGCGGCGAGGTCCACTTCCAGGATCGCGACATCGGCGCGCTGCCGCCGCAGACGCGCGTCGAGCTCGGCATCGTGCAGGTGCTCGAAGGACGGCGCGTGTTCGAGCACCTCACGCCGGACGAGAATCTGGTCGCGGCCTCGGCAGTGCGCGGCGGGCGTGCCGACATGATTCGCAACCGCGATCTGGTCTACAGCTACTTTCCACGGCTGGCGCAGCGGCGCAGCGCGCAGTCGGGCTATCTGTCGGGCGGCGAGCAGCAGATGCTGGCGATCGGGCGCGCGCTGATGACCGGCCCGAAGCTGCTGATGCTCGACGAACCGAGCCTGGGTCTGGCGCCGTTCCTGGTGGCCGAGATCTTCGAGATCGTGCGCCGCATCAACCAAGACGAAGGCCTGTCGGTGTTGCTGGTCGAACAGAACGCGGTCGCGGCGCTCGAGGTCGTCTCGCACGGCTACATGATCGAAGGCGGGCGCATCGTGATGCACGACAGCGCCGAGGCCATGAAGAAGAACCCCGACATCCAGGAGTTCTATCTGGGCGGCGTCGAGGGCCGCGACTTCCGCGACATCAAACACTATCGACGCCGCAAGCGCTGGTTGAGCTGAGAGCCCCATCAAACGTCCACGGCATGAAGGTACCGGATGCCAGGCGGACACAACACCACCGGTACGCAGGAGACAAGCGATGAAATCCAGAGTCCTATCCGCATTCGCCGTGCTGGCCTTGTCCGTCGGCGCCGCGCAGGCGCAGCCGGTCAAATTCGGTCTGTGCTACGACCTGTCCAAGGCCTACACCTTCGTCACGCCGCAGATCGTGCAGGCGGCGAAGGACAACGCCGAGATCCTCAACGCCAAGGGCGGGATCGAGGGCCATCCCGTCGAGATCGTCGCGCAGGATCACGGCAACGAACCGCAGCGCGGCATCGAGTGCTACGAGAAGCTCAAGCGCGAAGGCGTGATGGTGTTCGACTTCCTGTCGACGCCGGTGTCGCGTGCGGTGCTGCCGCGGGCGATGGCCGACGGCAACATCATGATGCAGTCGTTCGCCGGCCGCGGCGACGCGATCGACGGCGACGTCTTCAAGTGGATCTTTCCGATTGGCGCGACCTACTGGGGCCAGGTCGCCAACGACATCCAGTACATCAAGAACCAGCACAAGGGCAACCTGAAGGGCGTGAAGATCGGCTTCATCTACCCCGACTACGCGTTCGGCCAGGAGCCGATCCCGATTCTCAAGACTCTGGCCGCCAAGGAAGGCTTCGAGCTGCAGCTGTTCCCGAACCCGCTGCCGGGCAAGGACCAGGCCGCGGTGTGGACGCAGATCCGCCGCTCCAACCCCGACTGGATGATCAGCTGGAACCTGTCGGCGATGCACGTGGTGGCGGCGCGCGAGATGAAGCGCAACGGCTACCCGATGGACAAGCTGATCGTCGTCAATTGGTTCAACGAAGCCGACATCGCCAGCATCGGTGCGGCCGAGGCCAAGGGCATCAAGCGCGGCACCAACGTCGTCGGCGGCAAGAATCACCCGCTGATGACGCAGATCGCCGCCGACCTGTACGCCAAGGGCAAGGGCAATGGTGACGTCAAGTTCATGGACGACGTCTACTACAACACCGGTCTCGCGATGTCGTCGGTGATGTTCGAGGGCGCACGGCTGGCCATCAAGCAAGGCGGCTGGCCGCTGACGCCGGCGAAGATCAAGGCCGGCCTCGAAAGCCTGAAGAACTTCGACGCGGGCGGCCTGCTGGCCCCGGTGACGGTGACCGCGAAGGACCACGGCGGCGGTGGCAAGACGCGCATCGACATGTGGGACGGCGCCAAGTGGGTGCCGCAGTCGGACTGGATCTCGGCCTACGGCGACGTCGTCGACGCGGTCGTCAAGGAGCAGTCGGCCGAGTTCGCGAAGACCGCGAAGTAGGCCGCGCATCATGCGGCGATTTGAAGGCAGAACCGTCGTCGTCACCGGCGGCGGCGGCGGCATCGGCGGCGCGACCTGCCGCCGCTTCGCGACCGAAGGCGCGCGCGTCGCGGTGTTCGACATCGATCTCGACGCAGCGACGACCGTGGCCGAGGCGATCGTCGCCGCCGGCGGCCAGGCTGCGGCCTTCGCCTGCGACATCACCGACCGGGCCAGCGTCGACGCGGCGGTGGCTGCGGCCGAAGCCCGGCTCGGGCCGATCGCGGTGCTCGTCAACAACGCCGGCTGGGACGTGTTCCGTGCCTTCACGAAGACCGAGCCGGCGCAGTGGGACAAGCTGATCGCGATCAACCTGACCGGCGCGCTGCACATGCATCACGCGGTGTTGCCGGGCATGGTCGCGCGACGCGCCGGACGCATCGTCAACATCGCGTCCGACGCTGCGCGTGTCGGCTCGTCGGGCGAGGCGGTCTATGCGGCCTGCAAGGGCGGGCTGGTGGCGTTCTCGAAGACGCTGGCGCGCGAGCACGCGCGCCACGGCATCACCGTCAACGTGGTCTGCCCGGGGCCGACCCAGACCGCGCTGTTCGAGGACTACAAGCAGGGCGCCGGCAACCCCGAGAAACTGGTCGAGGCCTTCACGCGCTCGATCCCGCTCGGGCGGATCGGCCAGCCCGACGACCTGCCCGGCGCGATCCTGTTCTTCGCCAGCGACGATGCGGCGTTCGTGACCGGCCAAGTGCTCAGCGTCTCGGGCGGCCTCACGATGGCGGGCTGATCAAACCGGAGAAACCGAATGCAATTCGAAGACCTGCTGTACGAAGTCCGCAACGGCGTCGCGTGGATCACGATCAACCGGCCGGAGAAGATGAACGCCTTTCGCGGCACGACCTGCGACGAGTTGATCAAGGCGCTGAACCTGGCGGGCTACGACAAGCGCATCGGCGCGATCGTGCTCGCCGGCGCCGGCGAGCGTGCGTTCTGCACCGGTGGCGACCAGTCGGCGCACGACGGCAACTACGACGGCCGCGGCACCATCGGGCTGCCGATGGAAGAGCTGCACACCGCCATCCGCGATGTGCCCAAGCCGGTGATCGCGCGCGTTCAGGGTTATGCGATCGGCGGCGGCAACGTGCTCGCGACGATCTGCGACCTGACGATCTGCTCCGACAAGGCCCAGTTCGGCCAGGTCGGCCCGAAGATGGGCTCGGTCGATCCCGGCTACGGCACCGCGTTCCTGGCGCGCGTCGTCGGCGAGAAGAAGGCGCGCGAGATGTGGTACCTGTGCCGCCGCTACTCGGGGGCCGAGGCCGTGGCGATGGGCTTGGCGAACGCCTGCGTGCCGCACGACCAGCTCGATGCCGAGGTCCAGCGCTGGGGCGAGGAGCTGTGCGAGCGCAGCCCGACCGCCTTGGCCATCGCCAAGCGCAGCTTCAACATGGACACCGCCCACCAGAGCGGCATCGCGGGCATGGGCATGCTGGCGCTGAAGCTCTACTACGACACCGAGGAATCGAAGGAAGGTGTGGCCGCGCTGAAGGAAAAGCGCAAGCCCGATTTCCGCAAGTTCGCGAAGTGAGCGCGGCGAATGTCGGCATGAACCCCTACATCGACGCCGACCTGACCGCGATCGCCGACCAGGCGCGGCGCTTTGCGACCGAGCGCGTCGCGCCCGGCTTTCAGGAGCGCGACCGCACCCGCGTGCTCGACCGCACGCTGATGCGCGAGATGGGCGCGCTCGGCTTCATCGCCCCCGAGCTGCCCGAGCGTGTCGGAGGCCAAGGCCTGTCGACGCTGGCTGCCGGCGTGATCCATGAGGAGATCGCGCGCGCCGACCTGTCGCTGTCCTACATCAACCTGCTCGCGTCGTTGAACGGCCAGATCCTCGCCGAGCACGGCCGGCCCGAGATCGCCGGGCCCTGGCTGCACCAGCTCGTGCGCGGCGAGGCCCTGCTCGCGATCGCGCTGACCGAGCCGCGCGGCGGCTCCGACGCCGCCAACCTGCGGCTGCGCGTCGAACGTGTCGGCGAGCACTACGTGATCAACGGCGAGAAGAGCTCGATCTCGGCCGCCGACCAGGCCGACGCGGTGATCGTGTTCGGCCGCACCGGCAGCGTCGAGGCTGGCGCGCACGGCGTGACCGCGCTGCTGGTGCCGACCGACGTGCCCGGCCTCACGCGCACCCGCTTCGACTGCCACGGCCAGCGCGCGATCGGCCGCGGTTCGCTGTTCTTCGAGAACGTGCGCGTGCCGCTCGACCACCGGCTCGGCGACGAGAACATGGGCTTCGTGCAGGTCATGCAGGGCTTCGACTTCTCGCGCGCGCTGATCGGCCTGCAGGTGCTCGCGGTGGCGCGCGTGGCGCTCGACGAGACCTGGGCCTGGGTCACCCGGCGCGAGGCCTTCGGCAAGCCCTTGTCTGCCTTCCAGGGCGTGTCGCACCCGCTCGCCGAGTTCGACACCCAGGTCGAAGCCGCACGCCTGCTGTGCCTGCAGGCGCTGTGGCTGAAGGACCGCGGCGCGCCGCACAGCGCCGAGGCGGCGATGTGCAAGTGGTGGGCACCGAAGCTCGCCTACGACGCCATCCACCAGTGCCTGCTGATGCACGGCCACGGCGGCTACGACCGCGGGCCGATGGAGCAGCGCCTGCGCGACGTGCTCGGTTTCCAGATCGGCGACGGCACGGCGCAGATCATGAAGACCGTGATCGCGCGGCACCGCGCCGGGCGCGGCGCGGTGCCGGCCTGAGCGGCGTCGGCAACGAAGCGTCGGCGGCAGCACGCTTGGCAGCATCCACTCACGACCAGCGCCGGGCGGGCTCGGTGCGCTGAAAGAATCGTTTCCATGACGACCGAACCCGACCCCCTCCGCCGCGTCGTGCCCCGGCCCGCGGCCACCACGCTGATCGTCCGCGACGGCGCGCCCGGGCTCGAAGTGCTGATGGTGCGGCGCTCGCTGCAGGCCAGCTTCATGCCCGGCGCCTACGTGTTCCCGGGCGGCGCGGTCGACGCGAGCGACGGGTCGTCGGCACACGCGGCGGCCTGCGACGAATCCCCGGCGCGCATCGCCCGGCGCATCGGTGCGGTCACACAGGTCGGCGACCAGGCGCTGGCGTACGTGGTGGCGGCGCTGCGCGAATGTTTCGAGGAATGCGGCCTGTGGCTCGGCGCGCCCGACCGCCACACGCCGGGAGGCGACGGTTGGGCCGGCCTGCGCGCGCGGCTGCATCGCGGCGAGACGCTGGCGGCGCTCGCCGCCGCGGCCGGCGGGCCGCTGGTCACGAGCGCGCTGCGACCGTGGAGCCATTGGGTCACACCGGTCGGACTGCCCAAGCGATTCGACACCTTGTTCTTCGTCGCGCGCGCGCCCGCGGGCCAGGTGCCGGAGGTCGATGCCGGCGAGACCACGACGCTGGCCTGGGTGCACCCGCCCGCCGCGCTGGCCGCGCTCGAACGCGGCGAGTTTCCGATGGAGTTCGCCACTGTGCGCACGGTCGAATCGTTGCTGCCTTTCGGGGCGTCCGGCGTTGCCGCGCTGCTGGCCCGTGCCGCGGCGCACGCGTCGCTGCCGCCGCTGCACCCGCGGCTGCGGCGCGACGCCGACGGCCGCATTGCCGGCGTGCTGCTGCCCGGGCAGCCGGGCTACGACGAGGCGGTCGGCGACGGCTGAAAGGCCGCGCAGCGTTACTCGACCGTCACGCGCTTGGCGAGATTGCGCGGTTTGTGGCTCCGGCCCGGCGCTGCGCGCCGCAAGAGCGCAACCGTCGTTCGACGGCCACGCTCTTGGCCAGGTTCCTCGGTTTGTCCACCTCCGTGCCGCACGCGCAGGCCGACGAGCTGGGTGCTGAACGCCTTCGTCGACGCGACACCGATCTCGACACCGGCGCGCGTGATGTACGCGAACTCGCACTCGCGCACCATCGCGCTGGTCGGGATCTTCGCGATGCTCTCCAGCCAATACTTGGCGACCGAGCCGGCGCAGCAGCTGGTGCCGCGGGCCGCGACCAGCACCGAATCGACTTCCTAACGCGTTCCTAACGCGGCGTCCCTACAACCGGGTCCAAGCGGGCCGCCGACGGTCCGCAACGGGAGGGCTCATGACTCGGCAATCGGGATGGAAACGGCTGGCTCTGGCATGCGCGCTCGGCGTGCTGTTGGGTGCGTGTGGCGGTGGTGGCGGCAGCCGCGCGACCGACGAGGCGGCGGCCGCGGCGCCGGTGACGCTCGCGAGCGCCGGCGGGACGGTTGTCGCCGAAGGTGTGACGATCGTGATACCGCCCGGGGCCATGAAGGCCGACGCGACGATCCGCATTGCCAGGGATTCGACCGGTGCGCCGCCGTTGCCGCAATGGGTGCAAGCGGCCGGCGACATGCTGGCGATCACGCCGCACGGCAGCGAGTTCAGCCAGCCCGTGACCGTGCGTCTGCCGGTTCCGAATGTGACCGTGCAGGCCGATCAACGGCTGTTCATCGCCAAGGCGCAGCCCGGCGGAGAGTGGGAAGTGCTGGGCGAGACGGTGCAAAAGGACGGCCTGCTCGAGGCCCAGGTGCACTCGTTTTCCTACTTCGTCCCTGTGGTCGTGACCTTGTTGCCACCGATCAGTGGCAGTCCTGTCGTGGAGGCGTTCGAGGTCAGTTCGCTCACGCTGGAGTGCGACGGCGCGGCCTGCGCCAGTCCGGAGCTGCTGCGCGCGATGACGATCACCGCGACCGTGACCAACAACGGCGGGCAGTTGCCGGCCAACTGTGTCGACCCGAAGATCGTGTTGCGCACGAGTTCAGCCCATGGCTACGACATCGGGGATCCGATCGACGCCAACCCCGGCACGGTGGTGCGGCGGGACTTCGTCATGCGCATCGACTCACGGCAGGACGTGTGGACATCGGGCTATCTCCCGGTCCAGGCCAGGCTGCGCTGCACGGAGGCGACGACCAACGCCATCAGTTACCTGTCGTCGCGCAGCACCGCGGTGACCCTGATCGTGGGTTCGACTTCACCCGGAACGCCGTATGTCCTGCAGTTCCCGGCCGTTCTCACGCAGGCGGTCGGCGATACGCCGACCTTGCGCGCGGTGATGATTGGCGGTGCGTCGTACCGCCGATCCGATAACAGCTTCACGGCACCCACATTGGCCGACCAAGCTGTCGTTTACCTGGAGCGCCTGGCCCCCGCCGACACCGTGTGGCGAACGATGGCCACGTCGGAGCAGACCACGGCCAACAACAGGCCGTTCGGCAGCGGTCCCACCTGGATGTACTGGAGCTTCGACTACGCCCTCGGCCCGTTGACGCAGGCCGACAACGGCGCGGTGTACCGTGTGCGCGGCTGTTACCAGGCGTCGACGGCCACCCAGACCACCTGCGCGGCCGGCCCCACGGTACGGCTGACCGTCGTGCAGCAGACGCAGGCTGCGAGCTTCACGCAGCAGCCGCGCCCGGTGTTGATCACGCCGGGGCAGACAGCGAGCTTCAGCGTCGTGGCGGCGGGGATCCCGGCCCCGACGCTGCAGTGGCAAAGCCGCCTGGCAAATTCCACCGGCGATTGGACTGACGTCAGCGCCGGCAGCGGCGCAGCCACGCCCAACTACACCACGCCTGTCGTCAGCCTGGCCGACAACGGCGTGCAGTACCGCGTGCTCGCCACCAACTCGGCGGGCAGCACCGCCAGCCAAGCCGTCACGGTGTCGGTGGCCGCGGCCGTCGAGGGGGCGAGCATCGTCTCGCAGCCGACGCCCCTGACGGTGGTCGCCGGCAGCGAAGCGGTCTTCGCGGTGACGGCGCGCGGCACCGAGGCCTTGTCCTACCAGTGGTTCAAGTCGGACTCGGCCGTTGGTGCGGAAAGATTGCGCCGGGCTATCGTCGGCGCCAACAGCTCGCAGTTGAAAATTCCCAACGTGAGCGTTGCCGACGCTGGGGTCTACTTTGTAGAGGTGTCCAACGCGGCAGGACTTCGGCTCAGCGACATCGTCGCGCTGAATGTCACCGACGTCTCTTCGACCGCCGCTGTGGCCCCCAGTATCGTCACCCAACCTGCCGCAGTGGCAGTGACCGAAGGCAATGTCGCCACCTTCGCGGTCGGCGTCAGCGGATCGGGTCCGCTCGCGTTCCAGTGGCGCAAGAACGGTGTCGACATCGTCGGCGCGACAGCGGCGGCTTACACGTTGGCCGCGGTGGCCGGCTCCGACGCCGGCACCTACAGCGTGCGCGTGAGCAACGGCACGGGCAGCGTGACCAGCCAGTCGGCGACGCTCGCAGTCGCCGCCGCGGGCGCGCCGGCCGCGGTGGCGCCGACGATCGTGACCCAGCCGGGCAGCCTCGTCGTGGCGCCGGGCATGAGCGCGACGCTCGGTGTCGGCGTGCAGGGCAGCGGACCGATCAGCTACCGGTGGTTGCGCGACGGTGTGGTCGTTCCCGGGCAGACCGAGGCGATCTACGGCATCGGCGCCGCGACGGCGCTCGACGCCGGGAGCTACCAGGTGCAGGTGAGCAACGCCGCCGGCGGCCCGGTGACCAGCGCGAGCGCGCAGGTCATCCTGCTCGGCGCGCCGGCCATCACGGTGCAACCTGCCAACGTCAGCGGCGTGGAGGGCGGCACGGCCACGCTGGCGGTCACAGCCACCGGAGACGCGTTGCGCTACCAGTGGCTGCGCAACGGCATGGCGATCGGCGGGGCGACTGCGGCTCAGCATACGACCGCTGCGCTCGCGCTGGCCGACCACGGCGCCGTCTATGGCGTCATCGTCTACAACGGCGCCGGCCTGGTGTTCAGCCAAAGTGCGGTGCTGAGCGTGAGTGCGGCGCCGCCGCCGGCACTGGTCGGCATCGTGCGCGCCAGCGCGACGGGCGATGGCGGCACGGCCATGCTCGGTTATGCGCCCTCGCTCTCGGCGAACGGCATGCGGGTCGCGTTCATCGCCCCGTACCAGTACCAAGCCTACGTCCGGGACCTGCAGGCCCAGACGCTGACCCAGGTCAACCTGAAGCCGGACGGAACGCCGTCTTCCCAGGGGGTCACCTTTCTCAAGCTGGCCGCCGGCGGCCGCTTCGCCGTCTTCAGTTCCACCAGCAATGACTTGGTGGCCGGCGACACCAACATCGCCAACGACATCTTCGTGCGCGACCTGCAGGCCGGCACCACGACGCGCGTCAATGTCAGCAGTGCAGGGCAGGACACCGTTTCCGGCAATGGGAGTGGCTACCCTTCCGACATCTCCGCCGATGGCCGGTGGATCCTGATGTTCTCCTATGCCCGCCTCGACGCGGATGGACGGCTTGATCTGTCGAACTGCCTGTACCTGCACGACCGGGCCAGCGGCCAGACCCTGCAAATCCCCAACGCTGGGTGCGCGCCTGGGATCCTGTCGGTGGACGGCCGCCACGTGCTGTTCTACACCGCTACCGGCACCGAGTCGACGTACACGGAGCACTTGCAGCTCTACGACCACCATCCCACCGATCCGGCTCAGCGCGTCACGACGACGCTGGCTTCGTACCTCGGCAACACGTTCAACCGGCTCGCGCTCTCGGCCGATGGCATGGTGATTGCGTTCGACGCATTGCCGTTGCGCGTCGAAGCGGGCGCCACGTCGACCGACACGCGGATCTACGTGATCGACCGCGCGGTGTCCGCGATCCCGGTGCCGGTCAGCGCCGCAGCGGGCGTGCGCAGCGACTCGCCCTCGCTGTCGGGTGACGGCCGTTACGTGGCCTTCACCAACGTGGGGAGCGCCGGCGGCGCTCCTGCGGTCCATGATCGCGTGACGCGCACGACCCGACAGCTGCAAAAGCCGAGCGGCTGTTGCGCCTCGGGATCGGAGACGGTGCTGTCCGGCGATGGCGCCGTTCTCGGCTTCACGTCCTACGATCCGGAGCTTGCCTCGCGCCCGAGCGTGGGCGGCGAGGTCTTCGTGGCGCCGCGGCCTTGAGACGGTTTGAGGCTGGCGCCGACGCTTCATGGGCGAGGCGGCGCCGACGTCGAGCGCACCACGCGGTTTGACGTCGGGGGCGGCTATCCTCAACCACCATGCCAAGCCTCGAACGATGACAGCGACCCACCCTGCGCTTGCCCTCGCCGGCCACGGCAGTGTGCGAGTAGGCAGCGGCGAATCTGTGCCGCTGGCATCGCGCGATGCCGCGTTGCTGGCGTGGCTCGCGCTCGAAGGGCCGACCTCGCGCACGCGGCTGGCCGCGCTGATCTGGCCCGACAGCGCCCCCGAGGAGGCGCGCAACTCGCTGCGCCAGCGCCTGTTCCAGCTGAAGCGCCAACTCGGCGTCGCGCTGGTGAGCGGCCAGGCCACGCTCGTGCTCGCGGTCGGCGTGCGCCACGACTTGGACGACGACGCCGGCCAGGTGCTCGGCGATGCGGCGCATGACGCTTGCCCCGAGTTCGCCGCCTGGCTCGCGCAGCAGCGCGCGCGTCGGAGCGAGCGCGCGCGCGTCGCGCTGGCCGAACGGTCGGACGCCGCCGAGCGTGCGTGCGACTACGCCGAGGCGTCGGCGCACGCGCAGGAACTGCTCGCGCTCGATCCGCTCTCCGAAGCCGCGCATCGCCGCGTGATCCGCCTGCATTACCTGCGCGCCGACCGGGCTGCGGCGCTGCTCGCGTTCGATCGCTGCGAGCAGGTCCTGAAGGACGAGGTCGGCGCCGCGCCGTCGCCCGAGACGCTGGCGTTGCTCGCGACGATCAGCGCGGCGCACACCGAGGCGCTGCCGGCGGTCGCGCAGTCGATGCCGGCCAGCGTGCTGCTGCCGCCGCGCCTGATCGGCCGCGACCCCGAGCTCGCGCAACTGCGCCAGGCCTGGCAGGTGGCGCAGGTCGTCACGCTGATCGGCGAAGCGGGCCTGGGCAAGACCCGGCTGCTGCAGGCCTTCATGGAACATCGGGCCGGTGTCGTTCGCGCGGCCGGGCGCCCGGGCGATGCGGGCGTGCCGTTCGCGACGCTGGCGCGGCTGCTGCGCGCGGTGATGGCCCGTGGCGGTTTGCCCGCGGGGTGCGAGATTCAGCTGACGACCGGCGCGCGGGCCGAGATCGCCCGCGTGCTGCCCGAGTTCGGCGCGCCGGGCGCACGCGAGACCGGCGAGGGGCAGCGCCTGATGATGCAGCGCGCGATCCGCGCGTTGCTCGCAACGCAGGCGGATCTCGCGGGCCTCGTCGTCGACGACCTGCACTTCGCCGACGAGGCGAGCCTGGAGATGCTGCGCTCGCTGATCGACGAGGACAGCGATCCCGAGGCTGGCGGCGAGCGGCCGCTGCGCTGGGCGCTCGCGTATCGGCCCGCGGAGGCCGGCTCGCCGGTCCAGGCCCTGCACGATGCGCTGATCGAGCAGGCCCGGCTGCTGCCGATCACGCTCGCACCGCTCGGCCTCGACGCGCTGGCCGCACTGGTCGACTCGCTTGCGCTGCCCGGTGTCGACGGCCGGACGCTGGCGCCCGGCCTCGCGCGGCGCACCGGCGGCAATCCGCTGTTCGTGCTCGAAACGCTGAAGCAGGCCTGGGTCGAGCGCACGCTGTCGCGGCTCGCCGACCTGTCGGCGTTGCCGCGGCCGGTGTCGGTGGGCCGGCTGATCGAACGGCGCATCGCGCAGCTCTCGCACGGCGCGCTGGCGCTCGCGCGCGTGGCCAGCATCGCCGGTGCCGACTTCAGCATCGGCATGGCCGAGCACGTGCTGCAGGCCTCGGCGATGCAGTTCGCCGATGCGCTGAACGAACTCGAGGCCGCGCAGGTGATGCGCGGCGATGCGTTCGCGCACGACCTGGTGTTCGATGCCGTGCGCGCGAGCGTGCCCGCCACCGTCGCCGCGCACACCCATGCCAGCGTGGCGGCGCATCTTGAACCACTCGGCGCCGAGCCCGCGCGCATCGCGCAGCACTGGATCGACGCGAACCAGCCGCAGCGCGCGCTGCGCTGGCTCCAGCAGGCCGCGGACGCCGCACGCCGGGCCTTGCGGCTGAAGGAGTACATCGGTTTCATGGAGCGCAAGAGCGCGATCGAGGAGGCCGGCGGCGACACGGCCGCCGCATTCGATTCGCTGCTGCATGCGGCGCAGGAGTTCGTCAACGTCGACCGCGAGCCCGCTGTCGGCCAGGCGCAATGCGAGCGGCTCGAGCGGCTGGCCGCGACGCCGACGCAACACATCGAGGCGCTGTTGCAGCGCTCCAGCTTCGAGAAGGAGGCGGTCGGGGCGGCGCGCAGTGTCGAATCGGCACGCAGCGCGCTGCAGCAGAGCATCCGCCTGGGCGACGCGCGGCTGATCGCGTTGAGCCACCAGACCCTGGCCACCGCGCTGTTCGTCGCCGATCGGCTGGCCGAGGCGGCACAGCACTTCGAGGCCTGCATGGGCTGGGTCGACGCGCATGGCAGCGTCGACGACCGCAGCGAACTGCACGGCAACCTGGCGAACCTGTACGACAACGTCGGCCGCCTCGACGACGCCTTGCCGCACCACGAGCGCGCGATCGAATTGGCGCGGGACTGCGGCAACCTGAGCAACGCCGTGGTTGTGCTCGGCAACCTCGCGTGCAACCGCATCGATGCCGGTGACCTGGTCGCAGCGCAGCAGCACTTGCAGCGCAGCCTGCAGATCATGGCGTTGCACGACGGCTTCGGCGCCAACCGGGGCACGCAGTACGCGATGCTGGCGCTGTGTTCCTGCGAGGCCGGGCGCTACACCGACGCTGTGGCGCAGGCAGAACTCGCCGTCGCGCTGATGGAGCAGCACGCGCGCAGCTATGCCGAGGTGGCCTATCTGCGCCAAGCGACGTGCTGGCGGCATCTCGGCCAATGGGCCCGCGTGCAGCGCATCCTCGAATCGGATCTGGTGCGCGAGGGCACGAAGGTGGCCCCGCAGGTCCATGCGGCGGTGCTGCAGCATCACTTGGATCTCGCGATGGGCGGCAGCCCGGGCGACACGCTCGCGCGCGCACTCGATCGATTGGCCGCCGGGGACCGCCCGGACCTGCGCTTGCCGCTGCTGATCGAGCTCGCGCAGACGATGCCGAGCGAAGCCGCGCTGCGACAACTCGACGAGGTCTGCCGGCAGGCGCAGGCGCTGCAGCATGAAGGCACGGTGCTGGCGGCGCATGTGCGCGCTGCCGGCATCGCGGCGGGCGTGGACCCGGCGCTTGCTGCGCGGCACGCTCATGCGGCATTGGCACTGGCCGAGCGCCGCCAATCCACAACCTTGCTGCCGGCGGAGCTGTGGCTGCACTGTGGGCGCGCGCTCCAAGCCGCGGGCGAAACGTCCGAGGCCCGGCGTTTGATGGCCACCGGTCGCGACTGGGTGCAGCGCACGGCGCGCGAGCACGTGCCCGCGGCGTTTCGCGACAGCTTCGTCAATCGAAACCCGGTGAACCGCGAGTTGCTCGCGCTGGCGTCGAGGTCCACCTGAGCGGCAAACAGCGGCGGGGTGCTCTGGAGACGGTGCCCAATCCCAGTGACCCGCGACGTGATCGGCGCGAAGTCGTGCGCGCAAGCATTCACGCCGCCGACCGCGCCACACGGACCGGTGCTCGGGGCGGCCCTTTGGCCCGACGCCGGGCGATCTGCCTGCAGCGTCAGCAGCCATCCGCAAGGCTGCGGGGGTTTACTCGACTGTGACCGACTTTGCCAGGTTCCTCGGCTTGTCCACATCCGTGCCGCGCGCGCAGGCCGTGTGATACGCCAGCAGCTGCAGCGGCACCACATGCAGGATCGGCGACAGCGCGCCGTAGTGCTCGGGCATGCGGATCACATGCAGCCCTTCGCCCGATTCGATGCGCGTGTCGGCATCGGCGAACACGAACAGCTCGCCGCCGCGCGCACGCACCTCCTGCAGGTTGCTCTTGAGTTTCTCGAGCAGTGCGTCGTTCGGCGCCACCGTGACGACCGGCATTTCGGCGGTGACGAGCGCGAGCGGGCCGTGCTTCAGCTCGCCGGCCGGGTAGGCCTCGGCGTGGATGTAGCTGATCTCCTTCAACTTCAGCGCGCCTTCGAGCGCGATCGGATAGTGCAGGCCGCGGCCGAGGAACAGCGCGTTCTCCTTGCGCGCGAACGCCTCGGCCCATGCGACCACCTGCGGCTCGAGCGCGAGCACCGCCTGCACCGCCACCGGCAGATGCCGCAGCGCCTTCAGGTGCGCGGCTTCCTGCGCGTCGCTCAAGTGGCCACGCGTCTGCGCGAGCGCCAGCGTCAGCAGGAACAGGCCGACGAGCTGGGTGCTGAACGCCTTCGTCGACGCGACGCCGATCTCGACACCGGCGCGCGTGATGTACGCGAACGCGCACTCGCGCACCATCGCGCTGGTCGAGACGTTGCACACCGTCAGCGTGTGCGTCATGCCGAGTGAGCGCGCGTGCTTGAGCGCGGCGAGCGTGTCGGCGGTCTCGCCGCTCTGCGTGATCGTGACGACCAGCGTGCGCGGGTTCGGCACGCTGTCGCGGTAGCGATACTCGCTCGCGACCTCGACGCTGGTCGGGATCTTCGCGATGCTCTCCAGCCAATACTTGGCGACCGAGCCGGCGTAGTAGCTCGTGCCGCAGGCCAGGATCAGCACCGAATCGACTTCCTTGAAGACGCGGTGCGCGCCGTCGCCGAACAGTTCGGGCGAGATGGCGGGCACGGCATCGAGCGTGTCGGCGATCGCCTTGGGCTGCTCGAAGATTTCCTTCTGCATGTAGTGGCGGTACGGGCCCAACTCGGCCGCGCCGCTGTGCGCGATCACGGTGCGCACCTCGCGCCGCACCGGTTCGTAGCGGCCGCCCGCGCCGCGCGTGCTGATCCAGTGCTTGCCGAGTTGCAGGTCGACGACGTCGCCTTCTTCGAGGTAGACGATTTGGTCGGTCACGCCGGCCAGCGCCATCGCGTCGGAGGCCAGAAAGGTCTCGCCGGCGCGCTCGCCCGTGCCCACGCCGAGCACCAGCGGCGAGCCTTCGCGCGCGCCGACCACGCGGTGCGGCTCGTCGCGGCAGAACACCGCGATCGCGAACGCGCCGCGCAGCCGCACGGTGGCGCGCTGGACCGCGTCGAACAGGTCGCCGTCGTACAGGTGGTCGACGAGGTGGGCGATGACCTCGGTGTCGGTCTGGCTGCTGAACAGGTAGCCGCGCGCGATCAACTCGGCGCGCAGCTCGTCGTGGTTCTCGATGATGCCGTTGTGCACCAGCGCGATCCGGCCGACGTTGGCGCTGCCGCCGCTGACGGCCACCGCCGCGTCCGAGACGCCCGGGCCGCGGCTGAAATGCGGGTGCGCGTTGTGCACCACCGGCGCGCCGTGCGTGGCCCAGCGCGTGTGCGCGATGCCGGTGCCGGAGCTCACGGCGTCGCGCGCGACCTCGGCCTCGAGTTCGGCGACGCGCGCAGTGCTGCGCGCGCGGCGCAGTTCGCCGTTCTGGTGGACCGCGACGCCGCACGAGTCATAGCCGCGGTATTCGAGCCGCTTCAGGCCTTCGATCAGGATCGGGACGATGTTGCGGGTGCTGACGGCACCGACGATTCCGCACATGGAGGGCTCCTGGATGGGATCAGGCGCCGATGGTAGGGGTCGACTGATGGTTGATGCATGCGTATTTGCTGCAAATGTGATTCATAATTTCATTCATCATCAATGATGGTGAAAAACGTCATGAACGAATTGAATTCGGAGAATTCGGTCGAGATGGATGCCGTCGATCTGCGCATCCTCGGCCAGTTGCAGCAAGACGCCGCGCTGTCGAACCTGGAACTCGCGGCCGCCACGCACACGTCGCCGGCCACCTGCCTGCGCCGCGTGAAGCGACTGGTCGCGAGCGGTGTGATCGAGCGCCGGGTCGCGATTCTGTCGACCCAGAAACTGGGTGCGGGCCTGACCGTGATCGCCGAGGTCAGCCTGGACCGACAGGGTGCCGAGCACCTTGCCGCGTTCGAGGCGCGCGCCGTCGCGCAGCCCGAGGTTCAGCAGTGCTACCGCGTCTCGCCGGGGCCCGACCTGGTGCTGGTGCTGCAGGTGGCCGACATGGCCGCGTACCACGGGCTGGTACAGCGCCTGTTCACGCAGGACGCGAACGTGCGCAACCTCAAGGCCTTCTTCAGCGTGCACCGCGCCAAGTTCGACACGCGCCTGCCGCTGCCGGTGCGGCCGTGACAGAACGCGCGCGGCTCAGCGCATCAGCAACGCCAGGCCCTTGAGGTACTGGCCTTCCGGGAACAGCAGCGTGCTCGGGTGGTCCGCCGGTTCTTGCAGCCGATGCAGGATCGCCGCATCGATGCCGGCATCGATGCCCGCGCCGGCGACGATCTTGTGGAACAGGTCGGCACTGACGCCGCCCGAACACGAGAACGTGAACAGCGCGCCGCCCGGGCGCAGCAGCGCGAACGCGAGGCGGTTGATGTCCTTGTAGGCGCGCGCGGCGCGCTCGGCGTGTGCGGCGCTGGGCGCGAACTTCGGCGGGTCGAGCACGATCGCGTCGAAGCGCTCGCCTCGATCCGCCATCTCGCGCAGCGTGCGGTTCACGTCGGCGTCGAGCGTGCGGTGATGCGCCGGATCGAAGCCGTTCAATGCCACGTGCGCGTCGGCCAGCGCGAGTGCCGGACCCGACGAGTCGACGCTCGTCACATCGGTCGCGCCCCCGGCGAGCGCGGCGATGCTGAAGCCGCCGGTGTAGCAAAAGCAGTTCAGCACGCGCTTGAATCCGAAGTGCTTCACCGTCTCGGCGAAGATGCGCCGGTTGTCGCGCTGATCGAGGTAGAAGCCGGTCTTGTGGCCGGTCGCGACATCGACGTTGAGGCGCCAGCCGTGTTCGCGGATCGTCACCTGCGTGTCACCGCCTCCTGCGATCCAGCCGGTAAGCGCCGGCAGGCCCTCGAGGCTGCGCACGCTGGCGTCGCTGCGCTCGTACAGGCGCGCGGCGCCGCTCGCCTTCAGCAGCTCGGTCGCGATCACGTCTTTCCAGCGCTCGGCTGCCGCGGACGTGATCTGCGCGCACAGCGTGTCGCCGTAACGATCGACGACCAGCCCCGGCAGGCCGTCGGCCTCGCCGTGGATCAGGCGCAGGCCGTCGCTGTCGATTTGCAGCGCGGCGCGCGCCGCGATCGCGCGCGCGATCCGGCGTGCGAAGAAGGCGGCGTCGATGCGCTCGGCCTCGATGAAGCTCCAGGCGCGCAGCCGGATCATCGAAGCCGGGCTGTACGCGGCCCACGCGAGAAAGCGGCCGTCGCGCGCCTGCACGCGCACGGTCTCGCCGCTGTCGGCTTTGCCGTTGGCGATGCTCGATTCGAACACCCACGGGTGGCGGCGCAGCAGCGAGCGTTCGCGGCCGTCGTGAAGGGTGATGACTTTCATGGCCGCGATTGTCGGTGCAGCCCGGGTCGAGGTCGTCCCGGCCGAGCGCCGGGCCGCCACGGGCCACGAAGAGGCCCACTTTGTCGACCCCGGCCGGCCGGGACCCGCCCGGCGGGTGGCGGCGTACCCGCCGCCGGGTGCACCACTCAGCCGCGCTTCTTTGCGCGCGGATGCGCGGCGTCGTAGACCTTCGACAGGTGCCCGAAATCCAGCTTGGTGTAGATCTGCGTGGTCGTGATGTTGGCGTGGCCGAGCAGTTCCTGGACCGCGCGCAGGTCGCCGCTCGATTGCAGTACGTGGGTCGCGAACGAATGCCGCAGCATGTGCGGATGCACGTGCGTGGGCAGCCCGGCGCGCAGTGCGCGCAGCTTCAGGCGCGCGCGGACCTGGCCGGCGCTGATGCGCGCGCCGCGGGCGCCGACGAGCAGCGCGGGTTCGGCGTCGCGCGCGAGTTCGGAGCGCAGCGCGAGCCAGGCCTGCAACGCCTGCAGCGCCGCCGCGCCGACCGGCACGCCGCGCCGCTTGCTGCCCTTGCCGAGCACATGCGCGGTCGCGTCCGCGGCATCGATCCAGCCCGCGCCGCCGGGGTTCAGGTCGAGGCCGACCAACTCGCTGACGCGCAAGCCGCAGCCGTACAGCAGCTCGACGATGCATTGGTCGCGCGCTTCGAGCGCGGGCGTGTCGGCGGCGTTCTCGCTCGCGGCCGGCGCATCGGCCAGCGCCATCGCGAGGTCGACCGACAGCGCCTTCGGCAACGGCTTCGCGGCCTTGGGTGCGCGCACACCGTCGACCGGGTTCAGCCCGACCAGCCCGTCGCGCCCGAGCCATCGGTACAAGCCGCGCCACGCCGACAGCTGCAGCGCGATGCTGCGCGGCCCGAGTCCTTGGCCGTGCAGCGACGCGGCCCAGCGGCGGACGTGATGCACCTGCACGTCGCGCAGCGGCAGCTTCTGCGCCGCGGCGAAATCGGTCAGCCGGATGAAGGCCTCGCGGTAGAGCTGCAGCGTGCGCGCTGCAAGCCGGCGCTCGACCTCGAGGTGAACGAGGTGGCGCTTGACGTCTTCGTCGTCAGCCACGCACCGGCAGCAAGCGCGACAGCGCGGCGCCGGCGATCTCGCCGATGCGGGCGAGAAACTCGGTGCCCATGTCGGCGGTGTAGCGGGTCGGGTCGGGCGAGGCCAGCACCAGCATGCCGAAGGTGCTTTCGGCGGGGTCGGCACGCAGCGGGATCATCGTCATCGACTTCGCGCTGGTCGGCTCGTCGAGCCATTGCGCGGCCTCGAAGCCGGAGTTCACGCCGCAGTACGGCAGGCTCAGGCTGCCGGCGAACAGCTTGATGTCGTCGCCGACCGGCTGCGCGAAGTCGTGCGTCGCGAACCCCGCCGCGGCGCCCCAGACGCGGATGCCGGCCTGCGGGATCATGAACTGGTGCATCAGCTCGCGCACCAGCACGTTCGGCAGCTCGGCGGGCTGCGCCACCAGCATCAGCGTGCGCGTCCAGCGGTGCAGGCGGTCGGCGATCGAGACGTTGTCCTGACCGTAGCGGATCATCTCGATGATCTTGCCTTCGAGGCCGCGGATCTTGTCGCGCAGCATCTCCATCTGGCGCTCCTGCAGCGAGACCGCGCGCTGGCCGTGCGGGCTGGTCAGCTGCACGCTGCCGAGCAGCTCGGCGTGGCGCTCGAAAAAGCCGGGCGTGTTCGCCAGGTAGTTGGCGATGTCGGTTTCGGTGATGCCTTGCACGCCGCTGGTCATAGTTCAATCTCTCCGTCAAAAACTGTTTCGGCCGGGCCGGTCATCAGCACATGCGCGTTGGCGTTGTTCGCGCCCTGCCATTCGATGGTCAAACGGCCGCCGCGCGCGTCGACGTCGACGCGCGCATCGAGCAGCCCGAGGCGGATGCCGGCGACGACCGCCGCGCATGCGCCGGTGCCGCACGCGAGCGTCTCGCCCGCGCCACGCTCGTGCACGCGCAGGCGGATGTGCGTGCGGTCGACGATCTGCATGAAGCCGGCGTTCACATGGCGCGGAAAGCGCGCATGGCTTTCGACCGCCGGGCCGATGCTCGCGACCGGCGCGCTGTCGATGTCGGCAACGAGCTGCACCGCGTGCGGGTTGCCCATCGACAGCACCGCGACCTCGACGATCTGGTCGCCGACGTCGAGCGGCCACAGCGAAAAGTCGCCGAGCTCGCGCGCCGTCAGTCCCGCCGCATCGAACGGCACCCGGGCCAACTCGAAGATCGGCGCGTTCATGTCGACCGTGACACGGCCGTCGTCCTGCAGGCGCAGCTCGAGCACGTTGTTCATCGTCGCGACGCGCAGCGTGCGCTTGTCGCTCAGACCGTGCTCGTTGACGTAGCGCACGAAGCAGCGCGCGCCGTTGCCGCAGTGCTCGACCTCGTCGCCACTGCCGCCGTTGAAGATGCGGTAGCCGAAGTCGATGCCGGGCACCGCGCTGCGCTCGACCATCAGAATCTGGTCGGCACCGACGCCGAAACGCCGGTCGCCGAGCTTCAGGATCTGTTCCGGGCCGAGTTCGACCTTGGCGCGCGTGCCGTCGAGCACGACGAAGTCATTGCCGGCGCCCTGCATCTTGGTGAACTTCAGCTTCATCCGGCGATTATGGCCGTCAGTACAGCGTGTCTTGCCCCTGCGGTCGTGTCTTGAAACGCTTGTGCACCCACAGGTACTGCGCCGGCAGCCGCCGAATCTCGGATTCGATCCATTCGTTCATGCGCGCCGTGTCGGCCAGCGGGTCGTCGGTCGGAAAGTCGGTCCATGCCGGCAGAAAGCGCACGCGGTAGCCCGCGCCGCCCGGCAGCGTCTCGGCGACGACGGGCTGCACGACCATGTTCAGCGCGCGCGCGAGTCGCGACGGCGCGAGCAGCGTGGCCGCGGGGATGCCGAAGAACGGCACGAACGCGGCGTCGCGCTCGCCGAAGTCCATGTCGGGCAGGTTGAAGAACGCGTCGCCGCGGCGGATCGCGCGGAACAGCGCCTTGCCGGCTTCGTCGCGCGGGAAGATCTCGGCATTGCCCAAGCGCAAGCGGCCGCGGCGGATCGCGGCGTCCATCACCGGATCGCTTTGCGTTTGATAGATGGAGATGCCCTTGCGGGTCTGGAACAGCAGCACCGACACGCCGGCCACGTCGAGCGCCATGAAATGCGGCGCCAGCCACATCACCGGGCGCTCGCTGCGTTCGGCCAGCGTCACGTCGCCTTCGACGTGGATCAGGCGCTTCAACCGCGCGGGCGACGCGTACCAGAGCAGCCCGCGCTCCAGGATGCTGCGGCCCAGCCATTGAAAGTGCTCGCGCGCCAGCGCCTCGTGCTCGGCATGCGTCTGCTCGGGGAAGCACAGCGCAATATTGCGCAGCGCGATGCGGCGGCGCGCATTCGCCAGCGGGTACAGCAGGCGGCCCAGGCCGCGGCCGAGCCAGGCCTGCGCGCCCAGCGGCAGGCAATGCAACAGCCACAGCAACGCCAGCAGGATTCGCGCGCCCAACGTTCACCCCTCGTTCTTGTTCGACCGAATCAGACGTCCGGTTCTGCCGAGCGCGGCTGCTTGTACCGGTTGTAGCCCCACAGGTATTGCTGCGGGCACTGCCGGATCAAGCGCTCCATCGCGCGGTTGATGATCGCGGCGGATTCTGCCTGAGTGGTGCCGGTTGCCGGCAAGCTCTCGCCCAGCTCGCTGACCCGCACCGTGTAACCCGCGCCGCGCGCGAGGCGCTCGCCCCAGATCAGCAACGGCACCGCGCCGGTCTGTTGCACCAGCCGCGCGGCCAGCGTCATCGTGTAGGCCGGCTTGCCGAAGAACGGCACCCACACGCCCATGCCGTCGGGCGGCACCTGGTCGGGCAGCAGGCCGACGGCCTCGCCGCGGCGCAGCGCCCGCATCATCTGGCGCACGCCGGCGAGCGTGGCCGGCGCGGTCGCGACGCCCGGGCGGGCGCGCGACTGGTCCATCACCTCGCGCAGCGCCGCCTTGCGCGCCGGCCGATACAGCACCGTGATCGGGCCGTGCGCCGCGGCGAGGTCTTGCGCGATCGCCTGCGCGGTGACTTCGAAGCTGCCCATGTGCGGCGTCAGCAGCACCACGCCTTTGCCGGCGCGCAGCGCTTGCTCGATCAGGTCGCGGCCCTGCCAGTTCAGCTGCGGGCCGATCGGCTGATCGGCCGGGCGCATCCACAGAAACGGCGCCTCGGCGACCATGCGCCCGGCCGCGGCGATCGCCGGCCGCGCGTCGCCGGGTGCGACGCCGGCCTGGCGCGCGTTTTCGTCAAAGCGCCGTCGGTACGAGGGCGACGCCCAGTAGGTGATCCAGCCCAGTGCGGCGCCGATCGCGTGCAGAAACCACAGGGGCCGGCGGGCAAGCCAGCGAAACAGGCTGAGCATCTTCTTTATAATCGGCCCATCGCCGAGTTAATTTGAACTACTTGCGGGCGATGCGCAGGGTCTCCCGCCGAGGCCGGCGCCGGATGGCACCCAAGCGCCATTCAACAAATGCCGCTAAAGCGTTCGCCGCTCCTCCTTGAGTTCCAGGCCGGCAACGCAGAAGAACTGCAACCGCGCAACCTTTGGGAGTTTAAGAGTGTCGAACGATTTCCTTTTCACATCCGAGTCCGTTTCCGAAGGCCACCCCGACAAGGTCGCCGACCAGATCTCTGACGCGATCCTCGACGCGATCTTCGCGCAAGACCCGCGCTCGCGCGTCGCCGCCGAGACGCTGACCAACACCGGCCTGGTCGTCTTGGCCGGTGAGATCACCACGAACGCGCACGTCGACTACATCCAGGTCGCGCGCGACACGATCAAGCGCATCGGCTACGACAACACCGAGTACGGCATCGACTACAAGGGCTGCGCGGTGCTGGTCGCCTACGACAAGCAGAGCAACGACATCGCGCAGGGCGTCGACCACGCGAGCGACGATCACCTCAACATCGGCGCCGGCGACCAGGGCCTGATGTTCGGCTACGCCTGCGACGAGACCCCCGAGCTGATGCCCGCGCCGATCTACTACGCCCACCGCCTGATGGAGCGCCAGGCGCAATTGCGCAAGGACGGCCGCCTGCCGTTCCTGCGTCCCGACGCGAAGAGCCAGGTCACGATGCGTTATGTCGACGGCAAGCCGCACAGCATCGACACCGTCGTGCTGTCGAGCCAGCACAGCCCGGACCAGAGCGAAACCCCGACCAAGATGAAAGCCTCGTTCGTCGAAGCGGTCATCGAAGAAGTGATCAAGCCGGTGCTGCCGAAAGAGTGGCTGAAGAACACGCGCTACCTGGTCAACCCGACCGGCCGGTTCGTGATCGGCGGCCCGCAGGGCGACTGCGGCCTGACCGGCCGCAAGATCATCGTCGACA
>JAZJZJ010000236.1:0-4278 GCA_040389925.1 Pseudomonadota bacterium | reverse complement strand
TCGGCGGCGTGCGCATCAGCGAGCCGGCCGCCGATCTGGCGGTGATGCTGGCGATTCAGAGCAGCCTGCGCGGCAAGGCGCTGCCGCGCGGCTTCATCGCGTTCGGCGAGGTCGGGCTGGCGGGCGAGGTGCGGCCGGCGCCGCGCGGTCAGGAGCGGCTGAAGGAGGCGGCCAAGCTCGGCTTCTCGGTCGCGATCGTGCCGAAGGCGAACGCGCCGAAAGGAATGACGAAAGCGATCGAAGGCCTGACGATCCACCCGGTCGAGCGCATCGAGCAGGCGATCGACTTGGTGCGCGGGCTGTGAAACCGACCCTCGGTTACAACCGCAGCGCGCGCGGCGGCTTGTCATCAAAGCGCGCGCCCGCACCTTGAACACCGGCCGCACGTGCGCGTCGCCTTGATCGGAGTTCTCCATGTTCAAACGCATCTCGCTGCTCTGGTCGCTGGTCAGGGGCGACGCCCGCCTGCTGTGGCGGGCGCTGCGCCATCCGCAGTCGCCCGGCTGGCTCAAGCTCGGCACGCTCGGCATCGCGCTGTACCTGCTCTCGCCGATCGACCTGATCCCCGACGTGATCCCGATCATCGGCGTGCTTGACGACATCGTGCTGGTGCCGCTGGCGATCCGCTTTCTGCTGAACCGGCTGCCGGCGCAGCTGCGCGCCGACCTCGGCGCGGGGCCGCGCGCCGCATGAATCCTGTCATCGGCTGGGGGCTGGCGTTCGCCGCGCTGGTGGCGGGCTGGTTCAGCTACGGCTGGCCGGGGCTGGCGCTCGGGTTCAGCGTGATCGTGTTCTGGCTGCTGATCCAGTTCAACCGCTCGGTGCGCGTGATGCGCGACGCCGGCGAGGCGCCGATCGGCTACGTGCCGAGCGCGGTGATGCTGCATTCGAAACTGCGCATCGGCCTGCCGATGCTGCAGATCGTCAAGCTGACGAAGAGCCTGGGCACGCGCCTGAGCGAATCGCCGGAAGTCTGGGCCTGGGCCGACGAGTCGGGCGCCGAAGTGCGCATCGTGTTCGACAAAGGCCTGTGCACGCGCTGGACGCTGAACCGCCCGGCCGAAGACCTCGCCACCTGACCCGATGCGGCGGACCCGATGCAACTGATAGACGCCGCGACGACGCGCCGGCACCTGCCGTTCGATGCGCTGATCGACGCGCTGCGCGCGATGTTCGTCGCCGGGTGCGAGGTGCCGTTGCGCGGCACGCACCGCATCGGCGGAGATGACGGTGGGGGCACGATCCTGCTGATGCCGGCGTGGCGCGCCGGTGCGCGGCTCGGCATCAAGACGGTCACGATCTTCCCCGGCAACAGCGCGCACGGCCTGCCCGGCCTGCACTCGATTTACCTGCTCTTCGACGCGGCCACCGGCGTGCCGCTGGCGCAGCTCGACGGCAACGAGATCACCTCGCGCCGCACCGCGGCCGCGGCCGCGCTGGCGGCGTCGTACCTGGCGCGCGCCGACGCGCGCCGGCTGCTGATCCTGGGCAGCGGGCGCGTCGCCGCGCTGCTGGCGGAAGCGATGCGGGCGGTGCGGCCGATCGACGCGGTCGTGGTCTGGAACCACCGGCCCGCGTCGGCGCAGGCGCTCGCCGCCGCGTTGCGCGCCGCGGGCTTCGATGCGCGTGCCAGCGACACGCTCGAAGCGGCGGTCGCGTCCGCCGACATCGTCAGCTGCGCCACGCTGTCGACCGCAGCGCTGGTGCGCGGCGAATGGTTGCGCCCGGGCACCCACCTCGACCTGATCGGCAGCTTCACGCCGCAGATGCGCGAGGCCGACGCCACCTGCTTCGCGCGCTGCCGCGTGTTCGTCGACACCGATGAAGCGCTCGCGAAGTCGGGCGACCTGCTCGACGCGATCGCCGCCGGCGCGTTCAGCGCCAACGACCTGCAAGGCACGCTCGCCGAACTCTGCGCCGGCACGCGCCCGGGCCGGCTCGACCCCGCCGAGCGCACGCTGTTCAAGGCCGTCGGCAGCGCGCTCGAAGACCTCGCCGCGGCCGAGCTGGTGTGGGGCGCGGTGCAGCGCGAATCGGTATCCTCGCCCGCATGAGCGAAGCACGCCCCACCGCCGCGCCCGCGACGCACACGATCCGCTGGTACTGGGAGGATTTCCCGGTCGGCAACCTGCGCGAGTTCGGCGCGATGCCGGTCACGCGCGACGCGATCCTCGCGTTCGCGTCGCAGTTCGACCCGCAGCCTTTTCACTTGGACGACGTGGCCGCCGAAGCCTCGTTGTTCGGCCAGCTCTCGGCCAGCGGCTGGCACACCTGCGCGATGTCGATGCGCATGATGTGCGACGCCTACCTGCTCGAATCGAGCAGCCTCGGCTCGCCCGGCATCGACAGCCTGCGCTGGACGAAACCCGTGCTGGTCGGCGACGTGCTCAGCGTGCGCATGACCGTGCTCGAGGCGCGGCCGATGAGCAGCCGGCCGACGGTCGGGCTGATCCTGTCGAAGTGGGAGGTGCTGAACCAGCAGCACGAGACGGTGCTGACGATGCAGGGCTGGGGCATGTTCGGGCGCCGGCCGGCGCCCTGACGCGCAGCGTCAGAAACCGTTCCAGGCCACGCCGACGAACGGCCGGGTGCGGCCGTCGGCACGCGTCGCGCCGACTCGCACGAACCAGTTCGGCACGCCGATCGCGACGCGCACGCCGACACCGGTCGCCTGGTACGTGTCCTCGTGGTAACGCGACCACTCGAGCGCCAGCGGCCAACCCGACGGGCTGTATTGCAGCAGCCCGAACCAGGCGTTGCGAAAGCTCGAGGCCTGCGCCAGCGCGTAGTAGCTGCCACCGGGCGCCGGCCCGGAACCCTCCAACTGGACCCGCGCCGACAACGCCGACTCGTGTGATGCGTCGCCCTCGGCGCGGCTGCGGAACGTGTTGGCGCCGGCACCGGCGCCGAGCACCCATTGCTGTTCGCCGCCGACGAGCGTCCAGCGGTAGACATAGCCCAGCGCCACGGCCTCGCCGCTGGACCAGCGCGTCGCCGTCGCCGACAGCAGCGGCGCCGGCGCCGCCGTCGTGCTGCGCGGCAGCGCGCGCACCAGCACCAGCGTCGAGGCGTCCGACGACGCGTCGAGCTGGGCGAAATCGACGACCTGCGCCAGCGCCGCTGCCGGCAACGACGCGAGGGCCGCCGCCGCAGCGAGCGGCCAGAGTGAATGAAGCTTCAAGGGAGTTCTCCTGCGGCGCGGATCAATAGGTCGACGGGGCCGCGTCGAAGCGCACGGGCGCCACGGCAGGACGGGGCACGGCCGGAGCAACGGCAGCGGCAACGGCTGCCGGTGCGAGGCGGTAGACGAACACCGTCGACGCGCCCGCCACCCCCGGCAACGCGAGCCGCTGCAACTGCACGGTCTGGCGCGGCGTGTCGGTGCGCCGGAACACGTCGACGATCAGGTTGCGATGCTCCGGCAACGCATTGTGGCTCAGCACCAGCGTGGTGCCGTCCTCGACCCCGCCGGCCGACAGCAGCGCCGATTCGGCCGGCCCGTCGGCCTGCAGGCGCAGCTCGGCGGCGTTCCAGCGCACGCTGGCGAGCGGGTTGAACACCGGGCCCGGGATGGTCTTGCCGAAGAAACGGCTCATCGGCGTCGGCACCTGATCGGTGTAACCGTTCATGGTCCATTGCAGGTCCGAACCGAACAGGAATTCCTCGAGCCGGTGGCGGCCTTCGGTGCTGGTCGAGAACTGGCAGCCGACGGCCTTGGCGATATCGTCGCTGCCGGCCAGCGCGACCAAGCCGCGCACCTCGCCCCAGAACGCGACCGGGCCGCCGGGCAGCATCAGGTGGCCGGTCAGCTTGCTGCCGCGCACCAGCGCGGCCGGCAGGTTGCCATAGAAGCGCATGCCGGTGTCCGAGAGGTCGTCGATCGTGCCGCGCACCCGCGTGCCATCGGTCAGCGTGACCTCGGCCGCCAGCGGCACCGGGAAGCGGTAGCGCGAGCGCGCATTGCGCTGCGTAACGGCGGTGAACAGGATGACGGCCAGCGCCAGCGCGCCGTTCACGAGGGCCCAGACCGAGTTGGCGATCAGCCCGTCGAGCGGCAGCGAGCTCGACCCGAGGTACAGGACGACGCCGATCGGCACCGCCAGCACGTTCAGGCCCAGCACCGCCCATTGCGGCGCGGTGAAGCGCAGCACCCGGCTCGCCAGCGCCCCTTTTGCGGTAACGCGGAACTTCATGCGCGGGAACACCCAGGCCAGCGTGGCCCATGCGAACGCGGCGAAGCGCGCCATGTTGTACTGCTCGATGAACAGGCTGCGCCCG
>JAZJZJ010000235.1:0-7507 GCA_040389925.1 Pseudomonadota bacterium | reverse complement strand
AACTCGCCGAGCGCGACCCCGACAAGCTGGTCGAGATCATCGCCGCGCTCGAGCCGACGCTCGGCGGCGTGAACTTGGAAGACATCAAGGCGCCGGAGTGCTTCTACATCGAGAAGAAGTTGCGCGAGCGGATGAAGATTCCGGTGTTCCACGACGACCAGCACGGCACCGCGATCATCTCGGCCGCGGCGCTGCTGAATGGCCTCGAACTCGTCGACAAGCAGATCGGCGAGGTCAAGATCGCGGTCTCCGGCGCGGGTGCTGCGGCGATCGCCTGCCTCGATTTGATGGTCGAGTTGGGCGTGGCGCGCGCGAACATCTTCGTCTGCGATTCGAAGGGCGTGGTGCATGACCGGCGCGAAGACACGCTCGACGCCTCGAAGCAGCGCTACGTGCAGAAAACCGCGGCACGCACGCTCGCCGACGTGATGGACGGTGCCGATGTGCTGCTCGGCTGCTCGGCCGCCGGTGCGGTGACGCAGGACATGGTGAAGAGCATGGCGCGCCAGCCGATCATCCTCGCGCTCGCGAATCCCGAGCCCGAGATCCGCCCCGAACTCGCGAAGGCGGTGCGGCCCGACTGCATCATCGCGACCGGCCGCTCGGACTATCCGAACCAGGTCAACAACGTTCTGTGCTTTCCGTACATCTTCCGCGGCGCGCTCGACAGCGGCGCGACCAGCATCACCGAGGCGATGAAGGTCGCCTGCGTGCGCGAGATCGCCGACCTGGCCAAGGCCGAGATCAGCGCCGAAGTGGCCGCCGCCTACGCCGGCCGCGAGCTGCGCTTCGGGCCCGACTATCTGATCCCGACCCCGTTCGATTCGCGCCTGATCCTGCGCATTGCGCCGGCGGTGGCGAAGGCAGCCGAAGCGTCGGGTGTCGCGACCCGGCCGATCGCCGACCTCGAGGCGTATCGGCAATCGCTGATGCGCTTCGTCACCCACACCGGCATGTTCATGCGGCCGGTGTTCGGCGCCGCGAAGGCCGCGCCGGCGCGCATCGCGTATGCCGAAGGCGAAGACGAGCGCGTGCTGCGCGCGGTGCAGATCGCGCTCGACGAGAAGCTCGTGAAGCCGATCCTGATCGGCCGGCCGGCGGTCATCGCGTCGCGCATCGAGCGCGCCGGTTTGCGACTGCAGGCGGGGCGCGATTTCGAGGTCGTGAACCCGGAAGACGACACGCGGTTTCGCCAATACTGGGAGGCCTACCACCAGCTCAACGCGCGCAACGGCGTGACGCCCGAGATGGCGAAGGCCGTGGTGCGGCGCTCGAACACGACGATCGCCGCGCTGATGGTGCAGCTGGGCGACGCCGACGGCATGCTGTGCGGCCTGGTCGGCCGGTTCGACAACCACCTCGGCCACATCGACGAGGTGATCGGCAAGCGCGCCAACGCGCCGGTCTATGCGACGCTGAATGCGCTGATGCTGCCCAAGCACACCCTGTTCATCACCGACGCGTATGTCAACGAGAACCCGAGCGCCGAGGAACTCGCCGAGATCGCGGTGATGTCGGCCGACGCGATCCGCCACTTCGGGCTGGAGCCGCGCGTCGCGTTCCTGTCGCACTCGTCGTACGGCAGCAGCAAGCGGCCGGGCGCGGTGAAGATGCGCAAAGCGCGCGACCTGTTCGTCGCACGCATGCCCGACGTGCCGGCCGACGGCGAGATGCAGGGCGACGCTGCGCTCGACGATTCGCTGCGCAACGCGCTGATGCCCGACACCACGCTGGCCGGCACCGCCAACCTGCTCGTGCTGCCGAATCTCGACGCCGCGAACATCCTCTACAACGTGCTGAAGATGACCGGCGGGCAAGGCGTGACGGTCGGCCCGATCCTGCTCGGCAGCAACGCACCGGCCCACATCCTGACGCCGGCGGCGACGGTGCGGCGCGTCGTCAACATGACGGCGCTCGCGGTGGCGCACGCCGGGGCGCTGGCGCGGCGCAACGAGAACGGCTGACGCGGCCGCGTCAGTCGGCCAGCGTCCAGATTTGCGACAAGGCCTTGCGGCGCATGGGCAGCAGCGGCTGCAGCGCGAGCATGCCGGTGCGGCCGATGCCGGCTTCGAGGTAGCGCATCTCGGCGAACTTGGCGCGGGTCTCGTCGTCGAGCGTGGGCTCGAAGCCGTTCTCGCGCATCATCAGCACGCCCTTCGCACGCAACGCCAGCTCGGAGAACAGGCTCAGGTAGCACAGCAAGTCCGCAACCACCGGCCCGTGAAAGTGGCTGCGCAGGCTCTTGAGGTAGTGGCCCACCGGTGAGCCCGACAGTTCGCCCGAGTGGATCAACGCCAGCATCTGCGCGTCGGCATCGAAACCGCGGCCGAGCCAGTCGCCGAGCGCACGCTCACCGTGGTGGAACGCGAACAGCAGCGTCGGTGGCACCGCGATCAACACCGCGAGCGTCGCGGCCTTGGGCGCTTCGGCGAGGTGGTTGAACGCGGAGTGCAGCAGCACGGCCACCGCCAGGCCCGGCAGCGCCGCGAGCAGGCCGCGGCGCTCGTCGCGCTCGATGACGGCCAGACCGATCACCGCGACGATCGCGGTGGCGCCGCCATGCATGATGGCCGTGCCGAAGCCGCGCACGACCCAGGTGGCCAACCCGGCATCGGGCGCGTGCCACAGCACGTACAGGTTCTCGACCAGCGCGAAGCCGCAGCCGACCGCAAAGCCGAGGATCGCGGCATCGACCAGAAAGCCGATCCGGTGACGTCGGATCAACATGAGGATGATGAATGCCTTCAGCGCCTCCTCGATGACCGGCGACAGGTAGCGCGTGTACGCGACCTGATCGATCGGGATGCGCCCGAGCAGCGCCTTGTTGACGAAGAACGCCAGCAGCGCGGCCGCAATGCCGCTGCCCAGCACGACGATGACGAGGCCGGGCTGCACGAGCTTGTAGCTGTCGAGCCAGAACAGCGTCGTCAGAAAGCACAGCACCGGCAGCAGGCACAGCAGCGCGGCGATCAGGGGCGTGGACAGCATGGGTCGGACGCGCGCACTACATGATCTTCAGCGACAGCATCCACTCGTGCCCGGTGCGCCCACCGCGCTCCGAGCCGACTGCGACGCCGGCCGACAGGATCATCTCGTACCAATGCAGCACGCTGAAGCGCAGGTCGACCTGCGTGCCGAAGCTGGTGTAGCGCTTGCGCAGTGCAGCGCGGCCGGGGTCGGTCCAAAGTGCGCTGCCGAACACCGCCGGGCGCAGCCACGTGGCATGGAAGCCCGGCACGCCGGCCGACTCGAACACCAGCGGAGGCAGATTCCACTCGATCATCTGGCGCACGAACGACAGGCCCGCGATCTCGTTGAGACGGAAGCCCGGCATGGCGTCGTACTCGCGGTAGCGCTTGACCTCGCCGTCGTCGATGCGGTTGTTGCCGAAGCCGCCGAAATAGAAATTCGCGAGCGGGTTGTTGCGATTGCCGCTGGCCGCGCCGAGCGCGGTGCGCGACCAGATCGACGAATGCGCCCACGGCAGTGCGTAACCCGCGTCGACGTTGCCGCGCAATTGCGGCGTGGTGCGGCGCTGCGCCAGGCTGGCCGACAGGACGCCGGTGGCGCGCACGCCCTTCTCGTCGTCGACCCCGCCCAGCGAGCGCCGCACGTCGGTGAAATACAGGCCGGCGGACGCGGTCGTCAGCCGCGTGAAGCCGCTCGAGACGTTCTGGTAGTCGGGCAGCGTATCGATCTTGTCGAAGTACGCGACATCGAGCTTCAGGTCGAGGCGGCGCGGCGCGTCGAAAACCAGCGGCTGGTCATAGCCGAGCTTCACGGCCAGGCCCTTGCGGCTGCGCTTGGTCGGGCCCGAGAGGTCGTAGAAATCGGAGCGGTTCCACGACAGCGCGCCGCGCCAGCCGAGGTAGCGGCCGTCGATCTGGACATGCGCGCGCTCGTCCTGCCGCAGCGTCGCGCCGGGCGTGTACGCGGCCGTGATGCCGATGTGCGCGAAGCCGAGCAGGTCGTCGATGTTGGCGTGGTAGCCGACGCCGATCGAATCCTTGTAGCCCTGCAACACCGGGTAAGCGCTTTGCAGGCGCAGATGCTGCAGCGGCGCGTAGTGGCCGCGCCGCGTGACCAGTTTCTCGTCGTCGACCGTGCTCGGCGGCGGTACCTGCCAACGCGTGACGACCGGGTGGCGGGCCGCGAGTTCGGCGCCGAGGAAGCGCACCGCGCTCACATCCTCGAGCGCCCGCGGCTCGACCACGCTCGGCACGAAGCCCTGGCCGGTGAAGTTGAGCACCATCAGGCGCCCATCGGCCGTCGGAACCGGCCGGAACAGGCCGGTTTCGGCATTCGTCACCGCCTCGGTCTTGCCGCTCGCAACCTCGTAGCGGAAGATGTTCGACGCCCCGGTGTAGTAGCTGCTGCCGTAGAGGTAGCGACCGTCGCGCGAGAACACGAAGCCTTCGGGCGCGGCCTGGCCGAAGCGGAATTCGCTAACCTGCTCGAGCCGGCCCTCTAGCAGCGGCGCGAGCGTCCAGACCCGCACGAACTGGTCGCCGTGGACCTCGCTGACCGAGGCCGAGACGCGCCGGCCGTCGGGCGACACGTCGAGGTCGGTCGGCACCACGCCGTACGCAAAGGTGTGGAGTTGATTCCACTCGGCGTACGGGTACGGGATGCGCACGAGGGTGGCCAGCCCGTTCTGGTGGCGCACGCCGAGCAGCGAGCGGTCGGCGGCGTTGAACACCAGCTCGCCGATGCGCGCGTCCTTCAGCAGTTCGGTGGTCTTGCCGGTCGTGATGTCGAGCGCGACCAGGTCGCGGTAGGCGAGGTTGTCGGTCGTGAAGAACGCGGTGCGGTGCGCCGGGTCCCAGGCGAACGACGTCACCGAGTAGAGCATCGCGCCCTTGATGTCGGCCAAGCGCCGCACCGCGCCGGTGCGCGTGTCGATCGCGCCGACGTGCTCGACCACGCCGGGGTAGCGGAACGCGCCGTACAAGGTGCCGCTCGCCTCGTCGAAATAGGTGCGCGAGCTCGATCCGACCGCCACCGGCACCAGCGCGCGCAGCGGCGTGATCGGGTACTTGCGAACCTCGACGAGATTGCGACGCTGGAAGTCGCGCTCGAACCCGACCCACTGTGCCCATGCCGTGTCGAGCGGCATGCCGAACACCTGCTCGAACTGGTCGGCATAGTGGCGCAGGCTGCCCTCGTCGCGGCGCAACCACTCGACCACTTTCTCGGGCGTGTGCGCGTACGCGAGCCAAGTGATGAAGCGCGTGCCGTACAGGTAGGCGTTGGCGCCGACCTGAAAGTCGATGCGCACGCCGCGTGATTCCAGCCCGAGCGGGTCGTGAAAGGCGGCATCGTCGCGCACCATGGCCCGGAACACCATCTCGTCGTAGCCGCCCTGCGCGCGGCCGAGCCCGCCGCCCATCCAGGTTTCCATGAACACGGCGGCGCCTTCGAGCAACCAGCGCGGCACGTTGAAGCGCGGCACGGTCAGGTAGCTGTAGAGCAGCGTCTCGGGATGCTTGGGCTGTGGCGGCACCTTGCCGAGGAGCAGGCCGCGCCAGCGGCGGTCCGATGCCGTGGCGGTGTCGGTGGTCGCGATGTGGACCAATTCGTGGTTCATCAGCGAGTACATGCGCTCGCTGCTCGGGTTGGTCTCGAACGCGTTCGACGCCGGCGAGACCTCGACCCGCAGCGTGTTGAACGGCATCGGCGTCGCGCCGGCGTTGCCGTAGTCGGAGAAGTCCTTCAGCATCACCGTGACCGGCTGCGACGGCGCCCAGCCGAAGCGCTCGCGCTGCCAGCGCAGCGAGTTGGTGAAGGTCTGGATCGTGTGCGGCAGCAGATAGTCGAGCGTCGGCGTCTGGTAGATCAACCGCAGGTCGGGGGTTTCGACCATGCCGAGCCCGAGCGGATTGTTGTCGTCGGCCGCCGCGGCGGTGGCGCCGATCAGTGCGGCGATGAGAACGATCGGGCCTGGGCGCAAACAACGACTCCTGGTGACGCCAGCGCCGAAGGATACCGGCTTCCGTTACCAAATGAAAACCGCCGGCACGCGGCCGGCGGTTTCACCTCCCTGCGGGTCGGTCGTTTTATTGGGCGATGCGCTCCGCCACCGAACGTTCGGCCTGTGCGCGTTCGAGCTGTGCCTTGCTGGCCTCGGCGCGTTGCAACATCAGCGCGGCTTCGGCCTTGCTCGGCACGCGCGCGGCGTCGGTGCTCATCAGCACGCGGCTCGCCTCGACATTGGCCAGCACCGCCTGCGCGACCGCCGGGGAGCTCATCGCCATGCGGCTCGCCTCGACGCTCTGCAGGATCTGGCGGCTGGCGTCCATCTTCTCGGCCATCGCGCGGGCCAGGTCGGTGCGCTGCGCGACGCTGAGGTTGACGCGGGCCTCGGCACTCTGGGTGCGCTCGGCTGCAGCCGCCAGCGCCGCCACCATCGCGGCCTCGCGGACGGCGGCGGTCGCGGTCTTGTCGGCGGCCACGGCTTCGAGCGCGATCCGGCCGGCGGCCACGTTCTCCAGCATCATCTTGGCCAGCGTTTGGTTCTCGACCGTCGCCCGCGTCGCCTCAATGCTGAGGAGCATCATGCGGCTGGCCGCGGGGCTGCGCGCCAGCACCTGCGCCAGCATGCGGAAGCTCGCGTCCTGCGACAGCGACTGCATCTGCGGATCCTTGATCGCCTTGTCGAAACCGTCGTTCTGCATCAGCTGCGCGATCGTCTGGTCGCCGAGCTTGACCGGCTCGGCCGTGGCCTGCGGCGCGCGATAGCGCTCGGCCGGCGCGATCGTGCCGGTCACGTCCTGGCTCTTCGGCGGGTAGTCGAAGGCGATCAGTCCGACGCCGACGGCCAGCACCGCGGCCGCGCCACCCGCCCACAACCTGCGACGGGAGCCAATGCGTTCTTGTTCGCTCATGTTCTCTCTCTCCTGTGGACCCGGCCGATTCTGCGGACGGATGGTTGCTCGAAACCAGGACATCGCGTTGCGACGTTCCGGTGCCCTGTACCCAATTACGTGGTCGCGATCGAAAAGTTGGTGCGTTTGACGCGTCGGCGAAAAATGCTGTGCCGCGGCTGCCGTGATGGCAGCCACGAGACCTTCGGGCGGCGTGGCTTGCGGCACGCGGTCAAGCGCGACGAACAGGCGCTGCCACTGCTCGAACTCGACGCGCGCCGAGGCGTCGGCGGCGAGCCGCTGCTCCAGCTCGCGTCGCTGCGCCGGCGACGCCGCGCCTTCGAGCACGGCCTGGATGCGTTCGACGAGTTCGGCGTGGGTCATGCCAAGTCCCCCAGCAGGCCGCGCAGCCGGCGCCGCGCCTGTCGGGGACCAACCAGGAACCCCTCCGATAGTGGTCAGACGAGGCTATCTTCGTCTTCCTCGGATTCGACCTCATCGAAGTCATCCGGATTGGCCGGTGCGCCACCGCTGAAGGCCTCGCCGTCACGAACGAACTGCACGCCGGTCAGCTCGGCGTTGATGCGCCGGCCGAATTCCGGGTTGTCCTGCGCCCAGAGGTCGACCTGACCGTTGACGATGCA
>JAZJZJ010000234.1:9807-17532 GCA_040389925.1 Pseudomonadota bacterium | reverse complement strand
CAAGACCGCGAAGAAGATGGGCATCGCGACGGTCGCGGTGTACTCCGAGGCCGATCGCGATGCGCTGCATGTCGAACTCGCCGACGAGGCCGTCTTCATCGGCGCGGCGCCGAGCCGCGAGTCGTACCTGGTGATGGACAAGATCATCGCCGCCTGCAAACAGACCGGGGCGCAGGCGGTGCATCCGGGCTACGGCTTCCTGAGCGAGAACACCGAGTTCGCGCGCAAGGTCGAAGAAGAAGGCATCGTTTTCATCGGCCCGAAGCACCAATCGATCGCGGCGATGGGCGACAAGATCGAATCGAAGAAGCTCGCGGGCGCTGCGAAGGTCAACACGATTCCGGGCCACAACGCCGCGATCGACACCGCCGAGCAGGCGGTCGAGATTGCGAAAGGCATCGGCTACCCGGTGATGATCAAGGCCTCGGCCGGTGGCGGCGGCAAGGGCTTGCGCGTCGCGTTCGACGACAAAGAGGCGTTCGAGGGCTTCACCTCGTGCCGCAACGAGGCGCGCAACAGCTTCGGTGATGACCGCGTGTTCATCGAGAAGTTCGTCGAGGAGCCGCGCCACATCGAGATCCAGGTGCTGGGCGATGCGTACGGCCACTGTGTGTACCTGTGGGAGCGCGAGTGCTCGATCCAGCGCCGCCATCAAAAGGTCATCGAGGAAGCACCGTCGCCCTTCATCAGCGAGGCGACGCGCAAGGCGATGGGCGAGCAGGCGGTGCAGTTGGCGAAGGCGGTGAACTACCAGAGCGCGGGCACGGTCGAGTTCGTCGTCGGCAAGGACCAGAGCTTCTACTTCCTCGAGATGAACACGCGGCTGCAGGTCGAGCACCCGGTGACGGAGTGCATCACCGGGCTCGATCTGGTCGAGCAGATGATCCGTGTCGCGGCCGGTGAGCCGCTCGCGTTCACGCAGGATCAGATCGCGCGCACCGGCTGGGCGATCGAGTGCCGCATCAACGCGGAAGACCCGCTGCGCAGCTTCTTGCCGAGCACCGGCCGACTGGTCGCGTTCGAGCCGCCAGCGCAGACGATGACCGCCTCGCTGCCGGTCCCGAAAGACGGCGGCATCCGCGTCGACACCGGCGTCTACGAAGGTGGCGAGATTCCGATGTTCTACGACTCGATGATCTGCAAGCTGATCGCCTGCGGCAAAGACCGCAAGGACGCGATCGCGAAGATGCGCGACGCGCTCGATGCGTTCGTGATTCAGGGCATCTCGAGCAACATCCCGTTCCAGGCCGCGCTGCTGGCGCACCCGAAGTTCGTCGCCGGCGACTTCAACACCGGCTTCATTGCCGAGAACTACCCGAAGGGGTTCACGCGCGCGTCGGTCAGCCACGACGACCCGAACTTCCTGCTCGCGCTCGCGGTCGCGACGAATCGCCGCGTGCTCGCGCGCTCGGCCGGCATCAGCGGGCAGATGCGCGGCCACGAACTTCAGGTCGGCGAAGACTTCATCGTCGTGCAGACCGACGCCGATGGCACGCGGCACGAGACGCCGGCCAGCGTGTCGGTCGCGGGCGAGGTGTTCAACGTCGCGGTCGCCGGGCGTGCGTACCCGATCCGCTTCACCCGGCCGCTGCGCGACACCGCGATGCACGGCGACCTGGGCGGCCAGCCGTTCTGCGCGCAGATCGAGCGCCTGATGCTGGCCTACCGCGTCACGCACCACGGCGCGCAAGTCGACGTGCGGGTGCTGTCGCCGCGTGCCGCCGAACTCAATGCGCTGATGCCGTTCAAGGCGCCGCCCGATCTCTCGAAGTTCCTGCTGTCGCCGATGCCGGGCCTGCTGGTCGACGTGGCGGTGACGGCCGGCCAGACCGTGCGCGCCGGCGAGAAGCTCGCGGTGATCGAGGCGATGAAGATGGAGAATATCCTGATCGCGGCGCACGACGGTGTCGTGTCGGCGGTGAAGGCGGCCAAGGGCGAGAGCCTGTCGGTTGATCAGGTGATCATGGAGTTCCAATGACAACCAGGCCGTTCAAGGTGCTGGGCATCCAGCAGGTGGCGATCGGTGGCCCGAGCAAGGCGAAGCTGCGCACGCTGTGGGTCGAGAAGTTCGGCCTGGAGATGACCGGCAACTTCCGCTCCGAACGCGAGAACGTCGACGAAGACATCTGCGCGATCGGTCGCGGCGTGCACAAGGTCGAGGTCGACTTGATGGAGCCGATCGACCCGAACGGCAAACCGGCCGTGCACGCGACGCCGCTGAACCACGTCGGGCTGTGGATCGACGACTTGCCACGCGCGGTTGAATGGCTTTCCGCGAACGGCGTGCGTTTCGCGCCCGGTGGCATCCGCAAGGGTGCGGCGGGTTACGACATCTGCTTTGTGCACCCGAAGAGCAACGCCGAGTTTCCGGTCGGCGGCGAAGGCGTCCTGATCGAGCTGGTTCAGGCGCCCGCTGATGTCATCGAGGCCTTGTCGAGCCTGCCGCGATGACGATTCGCGAGATTCTGAAGATGGGCGACCCGCGCCTGCTGCGCATCGCCCAACCGGTCGAAAACTTCCGCACGCCCGAGCTGCGCACGCTGATCGCCGACATGTTCGAGACCATGCACTCGGTCAACGGTGCGGGGCTCGCGGCGCCACAGATCGGTGTCAATTTGCAACTCGTGATCTTCGGCTTTCGCCAGAACCAGCGCTACCCCGATGCGCCGCCGGTGCCCGAAACCGTGCTGATCAATCCGACGATCACGCCGCTCGGCGATGCGGAGGAAGACGACTGGGAAGGCTGCCTCTCGGTGCCGGGCCTGCGTGGCATCGTGCCCCGCTTTGCGCGCATCCGCTACATCGGGTTCGATGCCGACGGCGCGCTCATCGACCGCGAAGCCGAGGGTTTTCACGCCCGCGTGGTGCAGCACGAGTGCGATCACCTGATCGGCAAGCTCTATCCGATGCGGGTGCGCGACTTCTCGCGCTTCGGCTACACCAGCGTGTTGTTCCCCGAACTTGACCCGGCCGACGACGACTGACGATCTGCGAACGTAAACGAGCGTATCTCTTACAGACTGCGGGTCGTCCGCAGGCTGGCCATTTGCGTTGTGGGTAGGCAGGATCGCGCCATCGAGGCGCCGTGCCGCGCACGCAGGAGAGACACCCATGATGACGATGCAACGACGACTCGCCGGCTGGGCGCAGATGCTGCTGGCCGCTGTGGCCCTGGTCGGTGGCGCGCACGCGCAAGACACCGATGTCGACCCGCCCGGCCGCGTCGCGCGGCTCTCCGAGGTGAACGGGCAGGTCTGGCTCTACAGCCCCGAAAGCGCCGAGTGGCTCGCCGCTACCCGCAACCAGCCGCTGACCACTGGCGACCGGCTCGCTACCGACGTCGGGGCGCGCGCCGAGTTGCAGATCGGTTCGACGACCGTGCGCCTCGACGCGTCGAGCGAGCTCGAGATCGCGCAGCTCGACGACGAACACGTCGCGCTCGAGCTGATCGACGGCAGCGTGATCGCGCGGGTGCGCGACCTGAATGGCGCCGGCCAACTGGAACTCGGTACCGAGGAAGGGCGCGTCATCACGCTGCGCGATGGCACGTATCGTTTCGATCGCGACAACGGCCGCACCGACGTCACGGTCTACAGCGGTCAGGCGCGCTACGAAGGGCCGAACAGCGGGCTGACGGTGGACGCCGGGCGGCGCGCCGAGTTCTGGATCGACTCCGGCGGGGTCGCGCAGTACAGCATGCTGTCACCGGTCAACGATGCATTCGCGGCGTGGAGCAACGACCGCGATCGCCGCTTCGCCGGCAGCATCGCCGAGCGCTACGTCTCGCCCGAGATGACCGGGGCGGCCGAGCTGGATGCCTACGGCCGCTGGGAACAGACGCCCGACTACGGCACGGTCTGGATCCCGACGACGGTGGCCGCCGACTGGGCACCCTACAGCCAGGGCCGCTGGACCTTCGTTCGCCCTTGGGGCTGGACCTGGGTCGACGCCGCGCCATGGGGCTTCGCGCCGTTCCACTACGGCCGCTGGGTCTACCTGCGCAACAACTGGTGCTGGACGCCGGGCACGCGCGTCGCGCGTCCGGTGTACGCGCCGGCGCTGGTCGGCTGGGTCGGCGGGTCGCGCGGCAGCGTGTCGGTCACGATCGGTGGCGGGCCGGCGGTCGGCTGGTTCCCGCTCGCACCGCGCGAGGTCTACGTGCCGAGTTACCGCGTCAGCTCGCGCTATGCGCGCAACCTCAACATCACCAACGTCACCAACGTGACGATCATCAACAACGTCTTTCGCAACCCGCAAGGGCCGCGCGAGTTCGAGAACCGGCGCCAGCCGCGCGCGATCACGGTCGTGCCGTCGAACGTGATGGCCGAACGGCGCCCGGTCGGTCCGGCGGCGGCGCAATACCGCCAGACGCCGTGGGTACGCGAGATCGCCAGCGACCGCGGGCGTGCGCCGGTGATGCTCGCGCCGCAGATCGCCACGCCGCCGCTGCCGGCGCGCAGCGCCGACACGCGTGGCGTGCGCCCGCCGCCGGGGGCGCGGCCGGATGGGCGCGACCGCGCCCCGGGCTTGGCCGAGCGGCCGGGCACGTCGCCGCGTGAGCGCAACCAGGCCGATCGTGACCGTGACCGCGATGGCCGACCGCAGCCAGGGCGCGACCGCGAGCCCGAACGCGGCGGCGTCACGCCGGGTCAACGCCCGCCGGGGCTGGCGCAGCAGCCGAACGTGGTCGACTCGACCCGCCCGGCGGAGCCGAATCGGCCGGCGCCTGGCGCCGATCGCCCTGCGCCGGCAGCGCCGCCGCCGACCGCGCCGATCGCCAATTCGCCGGCCACGGTTCAGCCGCCGGCGCCGATCCGTCCGCCGTTCGAGCCCGGCCGCAGATTCGGTAATCGCGATCAGCGCGATCAGCGCGATCCGGGCGAGACGCCCGGCGCGAGTTCGCGTGCGCCGGTGGCGCCGGTCACGCCGCCGGCCGTGCGGCCAGCGAGCCCGCCGGTCGTCGTGCCGCCACCGGCTCAAACGCAGGAACGGCCGACGATGCGCGCACTGCCGGTGCAGCGCGGCGACGAACGCGGCGACGGGCGGCGTGGCGACGAGCGCCGCATGGACGATCGGCGCCCGCAGCGTCCGGAGATGCCGCAGGTCGTGCAGCCGCCGCGCGTCGAGCGTCCAGCGCCGCCGCGACCGGTCGACGTGCCGCGGCCGGCCGCACCTGCCGCGGTGCCCGCGCCGCCGCAGCCGCAGGCGCAGCCGACCCCGCCACCGCGCGCCGAGTCGCGCCAGGATTCACCGCGATCGCAACGCCCGGACCGCGCAGATGACACGCGCCGAGGCGATCAGCGCTGACCGACGCCCGCCAAGCGCAGCACTCAGCGACTCAGCAGCGGCTCCAGCACCGGCCAGACGTTGTCGAGGATGGTCGGGTGCGCGGCCGCCGTCGGGTGGATGCGGTCGGGCTGGAACAGCGTGTCGGCCTGCGGGCCGTCGGCCACGCCTTTGAGCAGGAACGGCACCAGCGCCGCGCCCTCGGCCTTCGCCACGGTCGCGAACAGCCCGGCGAACTGCTCGCCGTACTGGCGGCCGTAGTTCGGCGGCAGTTGCATGCCGGCGATCACGACCTTCGCGCCAGCGGTCTTCGCGGCCTTCGCCATCACGTCGAGGTTGGCGCGCGTCATCGCGAGCGGCAGGCCGCGCAGCGCGTCGTTGGCGCCGAGTTCGAGCACGACGATGTCGGGCCGGTGCTGGGTCAGCAGCGCCGGCAGGCGGGTGCGGCCGCCGGAGGTGGTGTCGCCGCTGATGCTGGCGTTGACGACACGCGCGGCAATCTTCTTCTGCACCAGGCGCGCCTCGAGCAAGGCGACCCAGCCACTGCCGCGCTTCAGGCCGTATTCGGCCGAGAGACTGTCGCCGACGACCAGGATCAGCGGGCCGGCCTTGCGCGCCCCTTGTGCGCGTGCGGGTGCAACCGGCGCGAGGCCGACCGTGCAGGCCAACGCGGTACAGTGCGCCAGCCATTGCCGTCGAGATTGTCGAAGAACCCCACCGTCATTCATGTCTGAACCCATCATTGCCGTCGAACGCGTCACCAAGCAGGTCCAAGACTCCACCGGCACGCTGACCATTCTCCATGAGATCGATTTTTCGCTGGCACCGCGCCAGTCGGCGGCGATCGTCGGTGCGTCGGGCTCGGGCAAGAGCACCTTGCTGGCGATCATCGCCGGCCTGGACACGCCGACCACCGGCACCGTGCGGCTCGCCGGCACCGACCTGTTCACGATCGACGAAGACGCGCGCGCGGCGGTGCGTGCTGCCAAGGTGGGGTTCGTGTTCCAGAGTTTCCAGCTGCTCGGCAACCTGAATGCGCTCGAGAACGTGATGCTGCCGCTCGAACTGCAGGGCCGCCACGATGCGCGTGTGCTCGCCACCGAGATGCTGCAGCGCGTCGGCCTCGGCGAGCGCTTGCGGCACTACCCGAAGGTGCTGTCGGGCGGCGAGCAGCAGCGCGTCGCGCTGGCCCGCGCGTTCGTGGTGCAGCCGGCCGTGCTGCTCGCCGACGAGCCGACCGGCAGCCTCGATTTCGCGACCGGCGCGACCGTGATGGAACTGATGTTCGCGCTGAACCGCGAGGCCGGCACGACGCTCGTGCTGGTCACGCACGACCGCAGCATCGCGGCGCGTTGCGATCGGCAATTGCGGATCGAAGCGGGCCGCGTCGCCGCAGAAGCCGAGGCGTAGCCAAAAGGCAAGCCCAAGAACCGAACAAGGGCGCCATCGGCGCCCTTGTAGCTGTAGCGAAGCGCCCAGTTCTCGAAGCGCCTAGTTCGTGAACTTGTAGTCCGTCTTCGCCTTCACACGGATCTCGTCACGGTAGGCCGACAGCTTCTGCTGCTCCATGCGCTGTTTGAGCTGCCCCTTGACGTCGTCGTAGGCCGGGAACTGCGCCTCGCGCGTGTCGTCGAGGCGGATGATGTGGTAGCCGAACTGGGTCTTGACCGGCTCCTGCGTCATCTCGCCTTTCTTCAGCTTGGCCATGGCCTGCGAGAACTCGGGCACGTAGGCGTTGGCGGCCGCGAAATCCAGGTCGCCGCCGTTCGCGCCCGATCCCGGGTCCTTCGAGTTCTTCTTCGCCAGCTCCTCGAAGTTGCCACCGGCCTTGATCTGCGTGATCAGCGCCTTGGCCTCGTCTTCCTTCTCGACGAGGATGTGGCGCGCGCGGTACTCGGTGCCGGCCGACTGGGCCTTGAACTTGTCGTACTCGGCCTTGATGTCGGCGTCGGCCACCGGATGCGCCTTGGCGAAGTCGGCGAACAGCGCGTTCGCCAGCACCTGCTGGCGTGCCTGCTCCATCTGCGTCTTGTACTCGGGCGTCGCCGCGAGGCCGCGCCGCTCGGCCTCTTGCGAGAAGATTTCGCCGAGCACGACCGAGTCGCGCACGCGCTGGTCGAGGTCGGGCGGCAACTGCTGGTTCTGCGTCGCGGCCTGGGCCTGGACCTGCTTGAGGATCGCATCGACGCGCGCCTTCGGCACGGCCTTGCCGTTCACGATCGCGATGTTCTGGGCCTGCGCCGCCAGCGGCAGTGCCAGCGCGACGGACACGAGGAGTGCGGCGCCCGCGGCGAAAGAAGTCTTCTTCATGAGCATGTAGGGAGTTGGGGGTTTCACTCTGATTCACCGGGAGTCATCTGGCGCATCCGCCTCGATGGCCAAGGCATGGATGCCGCGCGGGATCAAAAGTTGCAGCGCATCATATATGAGCCGGTGCCG
>JAZJZJ010000234.1:0-9707 GCA_040389925.1 Pseudomonadota bacterium | reverse complement strand
GGCTCGGCCTCGGGCGGCAGGTGCTTGCTGATGTAGAAGCCCTGCGCGAGCATGAACACCAGCATCAGCCCGGTCACGCCAAAGGCCTTGAACGTGAACCAGGTCGAGATCGGGAAGCTGTAGGCCACGTAAAGATTCAACAAGCCGAGCAGGCCGAAGAACGCGATCCACGCGAAATTCAGGCGTTGCCAGACCGGCACCGGCAGCGTCAGTTGCTCGCCGATCAGCGTCTGCAGCAGGTTCTTGCGGAAGATCGTCTGGCTGACCCAGAACGCCAGTCCCATCGCCCAGTACAGCACGCTCGGCTTCCACTTGATGAAGGTCGCGTTGTGGAACCAGATCGTCGCGCCGCCGAGCACGACGACCAGCGCGAAGGTCATCCACAGCATCATGTCGACCTTTTTGCGGCTCGCCAGCAGCCAGGTGATCTGCACACCGGTGGCGATGATCACGACGATCGTCGCCAGCAGCGCCGAGGCCTCTTCGGTGCCGACCACGCCGCCCGAGACCATGAAGCCGAAGTGATCGGTCGCGAAACGCGCGGCCCACTCCGAATTGTGGTCGGCGTACTTGCCGACGGCGAAGAACAGCAGCAGCGGCAGGAAGTCGAAAAAGATTTTCATCGGCGAGCCAGCGGGTGGCGAAGCAGCATCATTTGGGCGCGAAGTCTATCGCGGCCGAGTTGATGCAGAAGCGCTCGCCGGTGGGTTCGGGGCCGTCGGGGAACACGTGGCCGAGGTGCGAGCCGCAGTTGTTGCAGCGCACCTCGACGCGCACCATGCCGTGGGTCTTGTCGACGATGCGCTCGACGACCTCGCTGTTGATCGCCTCCGAGTAGCTCGGCCAGCCGCAGCCGGCATCGAACTTGGTGTCGGACTTGAACAGCGGCGTGCCGCAGCCGACGCAGTTGTAGTTGCCCGCGCCCCATTCGTCCCAATACTTGCCGCTGAACGGTCGCTCGGTCGCGGCGTGACGGGCGACCTCGAACTGCATCGGGTCGAGTTGCGCGCGCCATTCGGCGTCGGACTTCCTGACCTTGTACTTGCTGTCGTCGTGGCTGTTCATGATGAGCAGGAAACCTCGATGGATTGCGCCCAATCGGGCGGGAAGCCGGCGTAAGCAGCGCTCGCGGCCGCGTCTTGTTCGTCGAAAGGGTGCTGCAGAACTGTCAGCAGCCGCTGCGTTTCGGCGAAGTCGCCGGCCTGCGCGTCGCGGATCGCGACCTCGGCCAGATGATTGCGAAGAATGAACTTGGGGTTCACGCGGTTCATTCGCAAGGCCCGCGCGGCGCTGGCGTTCGCATCAAAGCTCGATTCGCGTGCAAGTCGCCCGGCGTAGCGCTGCGCCCACGCGTCGAATGCCGCGCGATCCATGAACAGGTCGCGGATCGCGTCGTTGGCTGCCCCGGCCTCGGCCGAGAAGCCGGCCAGGCGGCGGAACGTGATCGTGAAGTCGCAGCGGTCGGCCGCCATCAAACGCAGCAGGTCGTCGATCAGTTCGCGATCGGCATCCTCGCGCGCCTGCAGCCCGAGCTTGGCGCGCCAGCGCGCGAGCAGCGCCTCGGCGAACGCGGTCTTGTAGCTCTCGAGCGTGGCCAATGCCAGGTCCGAATCCTCGATCAGCGGCATCAGGCCTTGCGCGAGCGCGTGCAGGTTCCAGAAGCCGACGTTCGGCTGGCGCGCCCACGCGTAGCGGCCTTGGGTGTCGGAGTGGTTGCAGATGTGGCCGGGGTCGAACTGATCGAGAAAGCCGAACGGGCCGTAGTCGATCGTCAGGCCGAGGATGGCCATGTTGTCGGTGTTCATCACGCCGTGGCAGAAGCCGACGGCCTGCCAGTCGGCCATCAGCGCGGCGGTGCGCAGTGTGACCTGTTCGAGCAGTGCGACATACGGGTTCGCGGCGTCGCGGCAGGCCGGGTAGTGATGCGCGATGACGAAGTCGGCGAGCCGGCGCAGTTCGCCATGAAGCTCGTGGTGTGCGAAGTGCTCGAAGTGGCCGAAGCGGATGAAGCTGGGCGCGACGCGCGTCACCACGGCTGCGGTTTCGATCGTCTCGCGCCGCACCGGCAGCGCCGAGCCGGTGACGCACAGCGCGCGCGTCGTCGGGATGCCCAGACCGTGCATCGCCTCCGAGCCGAGAAACTCGCGGATCGACGAGCGCAGCACCGCGCGGCCGTCGCCCATGCGCGAGTACGGCGTGTGGCCGGCGCCCTTGAGCTGCAGCTCCAGCGGGCCGGCCGGCGTGTCCATCTCACCGAGCCAGAGTGCACGGCCGTCGCCGAGCTGGCCGGCCCAGACGCCGAACTGGTGCCCGCTGTAGACGCTCGCCAGCGGCTGCATGCCGGGCCAGAGGCGGTTGCCACTGAACACGTCGAGCGCATTCAGGTCGAAGCGCGTGGCCCAGTCGGCGGGCAGACCGAGCAACGCAGCGCAATCGGCGCTGGTCGCAACCCAGTGCGGATCCGGCATCCGTTCGGCGGGCAGGGCGGTGAAAAACGCGTCGCCGAGCGTGCGGAACCGATTTGGCCAGGTCAGGCGAACAGCGGGGTCGGCCACAGCATCGAGCAGGTTCATCGGCGGAGTTTAGCGAGCGGCCCGTGCCTGCACGGGCCCCGGGGTCAAGCGGCTTCTGTCACCACGTCGGTGCACCGTCCGCGGCGCGCGTTGTCCCCGCGGCGACAGGGCTTTGGGGTAGTCCCTGTAACCCCACGCCGGCCACATCCGGTACCTTTGCGGGCGTTTCACATTCCCACCGGAGAGAACCATGAAGTTTGCCCGCCGCTCGCTGACCCGAAGCGTGTTCACCCTGTCCGTCGGGGCCGCATTGGTCGCTTCCGCCGGCGTCGCAATGGCCCAGGCCAAGCCGCTCGCGGGCCAAGTCGTCAAGCTGATGTGGATCGATCCGCTGACCGGCCTGATGGGCCCCGTCGGCACGAACCAGGTCAAGACCCAGCAGTTCCTCGCCGAGCGCTTCAACGCGACCAACGCGGCCGGCGTGAAGTTCGAGATCGTGCCGGTCGACAACAAGCTGTCGCCGACCGAGAGCCTGAACGCCCTGAAGTCGGCGATCGACCAAGGCATCCGCTACGTCATCCAGGGCAACGGCTCGTCAGTGGCGGTGCCGCTGATCGACGCGATCAACAAGCACAACGAGCGCAACCCCGGCAAGGAGATCGTGTTCCTGAACGAGGCCGCGGTCGACCCCGACCTGACCAACAGCAAGTGCAGCTTCTGGCACTTCCGCTTCGACGCCGACACGACCATGAAGATGGAGGCGATGACGACCTACATCAAGGACCAGAAGGACATCCACAAGGTCTACATCTTCGGCCAGAACTATTCGCACGGCCATCAGGTCTCGAAGTACGCGAAGGAGTACCTGAAGCGCAAGCGCCCGGACATCGCGATCGTCGGCGACGAACTGCACCCGCTCGCGCAGGTGCGCGACTTTGCGCCGTACATCGCGAAGATCAAGGCCTCGGGCGCCGACACCGTGATCACCGGCAACTGGGGCTCCGACCTCGCGCTGCTCGTGAAGGCGGCGAACGAAGGCGGCTACACCGGCAAGTTCTTCACCTACTACACCGGTGTGACCGGCACGCCCTCGGCCCTGGGCCAGACCGGCGCCGGCAAGGTCTACCAGATCGCCTACGCCCACTACAACATGGGCGGCGAGATGAACGCCATCATGAAGGGCTTCAAGGACAAGTTCAACGACGACCTGTACACCGGCTCGGTGGTGCGCCAGTTCGAGTACCTGGGCGCGGCGATGGCCAAGGCCAAGTCGATCGATCCGGTCAAGGTGGCGTTCGCGATGGAAGGCATGAAGGTCAAGAGCGCGTTCGGCGGCGAGACCGAAATGCGCAAGACCGACCACCAGTTGCAGCAGACGCTGTACATGACGGTCTGGCAGAAGACCGACGCGAAGAACCCGTACTCGCCCGAGAACACCGGCATGACGCTGGCGCCGGTCGCGACTTACGAGCCGTATGTGTCGAGCACGCCGACCAGTTGCCAAATGGTGCGTCCGGCCGGCGGCTGATACTCGCAGCTCTGCCGCAGGGCCCGATCGGGGATGACCCGTCGGGCCTTGTTTGTCCCTGTCGTCGGCTCGAACTGACCTGACCTTTCCGAAATCGCACCCGCGAGACCGCCCACGATGGAGTTCTTCACGATATCGATGCTCAACGGCCTGAGCTACGGGCTGTTGCTGTTCATGCTGAGTTCGGGCCTGACCCTGATCTTCAGCATGATGGGGGTGCTGAATTTCGCGCACGCGAGTTTCTACATGGTCGGTGCCTACGTCGCGTACTCGATCACGCGCATCGTCGGCTTCTGGCCGGGGCTGTTTCTCGCGCCGCTGGTGGTCGCAGCACTCGGCGCGGCGTTCGAGAAATACTGCTTGCGTCGCGTCCACAAGTTCGGCCATGTGCCCGAGTTGCTGATCACCTTCGGCCTGTCGTACGTGATGCTCGAACTGGTGCAGCTGATCTGGGGCCGCACGGCAGTCGACTTCCAGCCGCCCGAGGCGCTGCGCGGCCCGATGTTCACGCTGATCAATTCGTCGATCGACGGCCTGCGCTTGCTGTGGGGTGCGGCGCCGGCGGCGATGTGCTCGGCCGCCGACGCCACGGTGCGCGTCGTCTGCTCGCCGTTCCCGGCGACGCGCGGTTTCATGATGTTCATCGCGCTGATCATGTTGGTCGCGCTGTGGTTGATGCTGACGCGCACCCGCATCGGCCTGGTGATCCAGAGCGCGCTGACGCACCCGGAGATGGTCGAATCGCTCGGCCACAACGTGCCGCGCGTGTTCATGCTGGTGTTCGGCGCCGGTGCCGGCCTCGCGGGCCTGGCCGGCGTGATCGGCGGCAGCACCTTCGTGACCGAGCCGTCGATGGCGGCGACGGTCGGCTCGGTGATCTTCGTCGTCGTCGTGGTCGGCGGCATGGGTTCGCTGGCCGGTGCATTCGTCGCGTCGATCCTGATCGGCGTGATCCAGACCTTCGCGGTCGCGCTCGACTACTCGGTGGCCAGTGCGCTCGGCGCGCTCGGCGTTTCGCTGAGCCAGGCCGCGCAAGACCATTCGCTGCTCAAGCTGACAATCTCGCAGGTGGCGCCGATCCTTCCGTACCTGTTCCTGGTGCTGATCCTGATCTTCAGGCCCAAGGGCCTGATGGGCACGCGAGAGGGCTGACCCGATGAACGCATCAGCCATCAAATTCGGGGCCATGGGCCTGCGCGACCTGATCATCTGGGGCCTGGGGCTCGTCGTGATGCTCGTGGCACCGCTGCTCTTCAGCAGCAGTCTGGCGATCACGATGCTGTCGCAAATGGGCATCGCGATCGTCGCCTGCCTGTCGTTCAACATGCTGCTGGGGCAGGGCGGCATGCTCAGCTTCGGGCACGCGGTGTATTCGGGCCTGGGCTCGTTCGTCGCGATCCACGCGCTGAAGGCGATCGGCGACGGCTCGTTCCCGATCCCGGTCAGCCTGCTGCCGCTGGTCGGCGGGGTTGCGGGCTTGTTCTTCGCGGTGCTGTTCGGCTTCGTGACGACGAAGAAGTCGGGCACGACCTTCGCGATGATCACGCTCGGCATCAGCGAGCTGGTGTTCGCGGCCTCGCTGATGATGGCCGAGTTCTTCGGCGGCGAGGCCGGCATCAGCGCGAACCGGGTCATCGGCAAGCCGGTGATGGGCATCAGCTTCGGGCCGCAGATACAGGTCTACTACCTGCTCGCCGTCTACACGATCATCTGCACCGCCGGCATGTACGCGTTCACGCGCACGCCGCTCGGGCGCATGCTGAACGCGGTGCGCGACAACCCGGAGCGGGTCGAGTTCATAGGCTACAACACGCAGCGGGTGCGCTACATCTCGTTCATCATTGCCGGCTTCTTCGCCGGCGTGGCGGGCGGCATGTACGCGCTGAACTTCGAGATCGCGACGGCCGAAGTGGTGGGCGCGGCGCGCTCGGGCGCCTACCTGCTGTTCACCTTTCTCGGCGGCGCGACCTTCTTCTTCGGGCCGATCATCGGCGCGGCGCTGATGGTGCTCGCGCTGGTGCTGCTGTCGGAGATCACGAAGGCGTGGCTGCTCTACCTCGGCTTGGTCTTCCTGCTGATGGTGATGTATGCGCCCGGCGGCATTGCCAGCTTGATCATGCTGAACCTGCGGGTCTGGAAGTTCGGCAAGATCGGCCGTGTGCTCGGCTGGTACGCGCTGCTCGCGGTGACCGGCGCGCTGATGTTCTTCGGCGTCGCTGCGATGATCGAGATGATCTATCACATCCAGTTGAACGAGGCGCTCGGGCCGATGATGCGATTCCTGGGAATCGAGTTGAACGTGAAGTCGAGCGCGAGCTGGATCGGCGCCGCCGTCGTCGCACTGGTCGGCATCGGCCTGTTCGAGTTCACGCGCCGCCGCTTCGCGCTGCATTGGGGCGAAGTGCAGGGTGAGATCGAGGCGGCGATCCGCGCGCGGGAGGCGGCATGAGCCAGTACGCCATTGAATTGAAGGACCTGCGCAAGTCGTTCGGCAAGACCGAAATCATCCGCGGCGCGAGCCTCGCGGTCGCGCCCGGCGAGCGCGTCGCCATCATCGGCCCGAACGGCGCCGGCAAGTCGACGCTGTTCAACCTCATCAGCGGCCGCTTCGGTCCCACCAGCGGCGAGATCGTGTTGAACGGTCAGCGCATCGACGGCATGGCGCCGTACGAGGTCAGCCGCCTGGGTCTGGCGCGCAGCTTCCAGGTCAGCAACCTGTTCAGCAAGCTTTCGGTGTTCGAGAACCTGCGCTGCGGCGTGCTCTGGTCGATGGGCTACAAGTACGCGTTCTGGAAGTTCCTCGCCGGTCTGACCGATGCGAACGAGCGCGCCGAGCAATTGCTGCGCGATCTGCACCTCGACAAGAAGCGCAACACGCTGGCGATGAACCTGACCTACGCCGAACAGCGCGCGCTCGAGATCGGCATCACGATCGCCGGCGGTGCGACCGTGGTGCTGCTCGACGAGCCGACCGCCGGCATGAGCAAGAGCGAGACCGCGCGTTTCATCGAGCTGATCCGCGAGGTCACGGTCGGCAAGACCTTGCTGACGGTCGAACACGACATGGGCGTGGTGTTCGGTCTGGCCGACAAGATCGCGGTGCTGGTCTACGGCGAAGTGATCGCTTTCGACGTGCCCGAGGCGGTGCGCGCGAATCCGAAGGTTCAGGAGGCGTATCTCGGGTCGGTATTGGCCGATGCGCAAGTGGCAGAGGCGGGACACTGAGATGCTTCAACTGAATCAACTGCACGCCTACTACGGCAAGAGCCACATCCTGCACGGTGTCGACATGAAGGTCGGCGAGGGCGAGATCGTCGCGCTGCTCGGACGCAATGGTTCGGGCCGCTCGACCACGGTCAAGACGATCATGGGGCTGGTGGCGGGCGAAGGCTCGGTCAGGTTCCGCGACCAGGAGATCCTCGGCCACCACACCTTCGACATTGCCCATCGCGGTATCGGCTACGTGCCCGAGAACCGCGACATCTTCCCCAAACTCACGGTCGAGCAGAACCTGATGCTCGGCGAGAAGCGCGGCAAGAAAACGCCGCGCTGGTCGTTCGACGACATGTACCGGATGTTCCCGCGCCTGAAGGAGCGCCAGCACACCGAGGCCGGCGTGCTCTCGGGCGGCGAGCAACAGATGCTCACGCTGTGCCGCACGCTGATGGGCGACCCGGATCTGATCATGATCGACGAGCCGACCGAGGGCCTCGCGCCGAAGATCGTCGAACTGGTCGCGGAGTACCTCAAGACCCTGAAGGGCCGCGGGGTTTCGGTGCTGCTGGTCGAGCAGAAGCTCACCATTGCGCTGAGCATTTCCGAACGCTGCTACGTGATGGGGCATGGCAGCATCGTGTTCGAAGGCACGCCAGCTGAACTGCGCGCCGACGCCGATATTCGCAAGGAGTGGTTGGAGGTGTAGCCACACAGGCGAACGCTGTCCGACCAGAAGGCGCTGTCACTGCAGAGACAGCGCCTTCTTTTCTTCCCGACCTAGAATCGAACGATCGTTCTTTTTCTGCCGCTTCACCCGAAATTCGCCGAGGACACCAAGCATGAGCGCCACCTACGAACTCCGCGGCAACGTCGCCGTCATCACGCTGGACAATCCGCCCGTCAACGGCCTCGGTTACGCGACGCGTCTCGGCATCACGCAGGGGCTCGAGAAGGCGCAGGCCGATGCGGCCGTGAAGGCGATCGTGATCACCGGCGCTGGCAAGGCCTTCTCCGGCGGCGCCGACATCAAGGAGTTCGGCTCGCCGAAAGCACTGGCCGAGCCGAACCTGCTGAGCGTGATCCTCGCGCTCGAAGCGAGCACGAAGCCGATCGTCGCGGCGATCCACAGCGTCTGCATGGGCGGCGGGCTGGAACTCGCACTCGGCTGCCACTACCGCGTCGCGTCGCCCGGCACGCAGGTTGCGCTGCCTGAAGTCAAGATCGGGCTGATCCCGGGCGCCGGCGGCACGCAGCGCCTGCCGCGCGTGATCGGCGTCGAGAACGCGATGAACATGATCGTCAGCGGCGAGGCCGTGAAGAGCGAGATGCTCGCGATGGCGCCGGGCCAGAAACTGTTCGACAAGATTGCGACCGGCGACCTGATGACCGAAGCCCTTGCGCTGGCCGCGGAAATCGCCGACAAGCGGCCGCTGCCGCTGGTGCGCGACCTGAAGGTCACGCACCCGAACCCCGACGCCTACGTGCAGTTCGTCAAGAACATGGTCGGCGGCATGAGCAAGAACTTCCCGGCGCCGCTGAAGTGCGTCGAGGCGGTCGCGGGCTCGCTCAAGCTGTCGTTCGACGCCGGCATGAAGCTCGAGCGCGAGTTGTTCACTGCATTGATGTTCACGCCCGAGAGCAAGGCGCTGCGCCACGCGTTCATGGCCGAGCGCGCGACCACCAAGATCCCCGATGTGCCGGCCGACACGCCGGTGCGCGACATCAGGAAGCTGGCCGTGATCGGCGCCGGCACGATGGGCGGCGGCATTGCGATGAACTTCCTGAATGCCGGCATCCCGGTCGTGATGCTCGAAATGAAGCAGGAGGCGCTCGACAAAGGCGTCGCGATCATCAAGAAGAACTACGACGCGCAGGTCAGGAAGGGCAAGCTGAAGCAGGACAAGCTCGACGCGCGCATGGCGCTGCTGACGACGACGCTGAACTACGCCGATCTGAAAGACGCCGACATGGTGATCGAGGCCGTGTTCGAGGACATCGGCGTCAAGGAAACCGTGTTCAAGACGCTCGACGAAGTGATGAAGCCCGGCGCGATCCTGGCCTCGAACACGTCGACGCTCGACGTCAACAAGATCGCCGCGTTCACGAAGCGCCCGCAAGACGTGATCGGCATGCACTTCTTCAGCCCGGCCAACGTGATGAAGCTGCTCGAAGTGGTTCGCGGCGAGAAGACCGCGAAAGACGTGCTCGCGACCGTGATGCAGATCGGCAAGAAGATCAGGAAGACCACGGTCGTCTCGGGCGTGTGCGACGGCTTTATCGGCAACCGCATGATCGAGCAGTATTCGCGTCAGGCCGGCTTTCTGCTCGACGAAGGCGCGACGCCGGCGCAGGTCGACAAGGCGATGGAGAAGTTCGGCATGGCAATGGGCCCGTTCCGCATGGGCGACCTGGCCGGCAACGACATCGGCTGGTACATCCGCAAGCGCCGC
>JAZJZJ010000233.1:0-3808 GCA_040389925.1 Pseudomonadota bacterium | reverse complement strand
CTCGCACTGGCGCGAGCACCTGGCCGCGCTCGACTACCTGCGCCAGGGCATCCACTTGCGCGGCTACGCCCAGAAGAATCCGAAGCAGGAGTACAAGCGCGAGGCCTTCGAGCTGTTCTCGCAACTGCTCGACGTGGTCAAGATGGACGTGACGCGCGTGCTGATGACGGTGCGCATCCAGTCACAGGAAGAGGTCGCGCAGGCGGCCGAGGCGATCGAGGCGAGTGCCGAGCGCATCAGCAACGTCACCTACACGCACCCCAACGAAGACGGCAGTGTCTCGCAGGAGTCCGACCTGTCGACGCTCGCCGCCGAGGTGCCGAAAGTCGGGCGCAACGACCCGTGCCCGTGCGGCAGCGGCAAGAAGTACAAGCAGTGCCACGGCCGGCTTGCCTGACGCCCGGCCCAATCTGCGCAAGCAAGGCACACAGCCGTTCACGCATCGTTCCAACGGATCGATCAAAGAGTTCCGACCGGCGCTCGCTGCGCGCTATGCTGATCACCTATGACCGGTGAGGCGTCAATTGAAGGAGCGGTGCGTCGCGAGCTGATGCAGCTGGCGATGCGGAATTCCGCTCGCAGCGTTCTGATGCAGTTGGCAGCCGTGGGGATCATTGTCTTGTTTGGCGTTGCCAACGCGCGGCCGGTGCCTGCGATGGCGGCCGGATTGATCGGGGTCGTCGTCGCAGTTTGGCGGTTGATGATATCCAGACGCTATGCCGTCGACGCACCAACGATCACCGAGCCCACACTCCGGCAACTGCAGCGCAGACTCGAGGGGAACGCCGTGCTGGCCGGTGCCATGTGGACGGTTGGCACGCTGGGAATCTACCCGGCGTTGAGCGGCACGACCGGGACCACCTATGTCGGCATGGTGCTTGGCTCGATCACCGTGGCATCGTTCTTCATGCCATTGGTCGGGCGCTCGTTTGCGATTCTGTCCGGCGTCCAGGTGGGTGCGCTCATTCTGGCCAGTCTGTTCAGCGAACCGGTCCGCTCACTTCCCGTGGCGACGCTCGCGTTGATTTTCGGCATCACCGTCTATCGCGCATCGGCCGAGTTCAAGGCCACCGCCGTGCGGGCGATCCGCCATTCGCTTGAGGCCGACGCGGTGAGCACCTCGCTGAAGCAGGCCAAGGAGCAGGCCGAATCGGCCAACATGGCCAAGTCGCAATTCCTGGCGACGATGAGCCACGAGATCCGTACACCGATGAACGGCGTGCTCGGCGCGCTCGAACTGCTGCGCCGCTCGCCGCTCGACACCGATCAGCGCCGGCTCGTGCGCACGGCGGCCTCGTCGGGCTCGTCGCTGATGACGATCCTGAACGACGTGCTCGATCACTCGAAGATCGAGGCCGGCAAGCTCAACCTGGCGCAGGCACCGTTCTCGCTGCACGCGCTGTCGGTGTCGGTGATCTCGCTGTTTCGCGGCAATGCCGAGGCCAAGGGGCTGAAGCTCGCGCTCGACCTCGAACCCGACGTCGAGGAGTGGGTGATCGGCGATGCACAGCGCCTGAAGCAGGTGCTCCTCAATCTGGTCGGCAACGCGATCAAGTTCACCGAGCGCGGCGAGGTCGTGCTGCGCGTGGCGCCGCAGCGTGCCGCGGCCGGTCTGGCCGGCGTGCTGTTCGAGGTGCGCGACACCGGCATCGGCATTCCGGCGGCGGCGATGGACAGCATGTTCCAGCCTTTCCACCAGGTCGACGGGACGCGCAGCCGACGCCGCGGTGGCACCGGCCTCGGGCTGGCGATCAGCCAGCGCATCGTCGAGGCGATGGGCGGACGCATCGAGATCAAGAGCCGTCCCGGGCAAGGGTCGCGTTTCCGCTTCGCGCTGGCGCTCGAAGCCGATCGCTCCGACGTGCACGCGCCGCAGAACGACTCCGCGCTCGGCGCGCTCGACGGCGATTCGTCGCTGATGGGCAGCGTGCTCGTCGTCGAAGACAACGATGTGAATCGGATGATCGCGCGCGAGGTGCTGCAGTCGCTCGGCCTGGACGTGATCGAGGCGAGCGATGGCCGCGAAGCGCTGCAGCAGCTCGCGCTGCACAGCGTCGACGTCGTGCTGATGGACTGCCAGATGCCGATCATGGACGGCTACGCGGCGACCCAGGAGATTCGCAAGCGCGAGGCCCGCATGGGCCTGCCGCGGCTGCCGGTGCTGGCGCTAACCGCGGATGCGTTCGCGGAGGACGCGGAGCGCTCGCGCGAGGCAGGCATGGACGGCCATCTGGCCAAGCCTTACACCCGCGATCAGCTGCAGGAACTGCTCAAGGCCTGGCTCTGAGACGCGCGGCCGGGCGCCGTGCCGGCGCGTTTGACCACCGCTCAGGCGAGCGCGCCCCATTCGGTGATGCCGGTGCGTTCCTCGCCCCACGCGGTGTCGAGTTCGATCTGCTTGATTTCGGCCACCGCACCCTCGCTGCCACCGCCCGCCTTGCGCACTTGGGCGCGCGCCAGGCGCTCCATCAGGCGCAGGTCGCGGTCGGTGAGCTGCAGCGCGGTCTCGGTCCACTGGTCGACAATCGTCATCAGCGATTCGTAGGTGATCGGCGCCGCGTGGCGCCGTGCCTCGAGGGCCGCCAACGTGCCTCTCAACCTCGGATCCACGCTCTGAATCACCGCTTCGATCGCGGCCTCGCCTTCGCCGTCGTCGACGACGAGATCGACCAACTGACGGCGAAACAGCTGATCCGCCGTGTAGAGACGACCCGACAGGATCATCTCGTTCGCGATGGCAAACCCGGCCTTGCGGATCGTGAAGTTCCAGGCGCCCATCCCCGGGAACAGGTTGAACAACACTTCCGGAAAGCCGGCTTGGGCGCTGCGCTCGAAGATGACCTTGTGAAACGGCATCACCGACTCCAGGCCGCCGCCCAGCGTGTCGCCCTGCACCAGCACGGTGGTGTGGACGCCGAGCTTCGAGGCGTTCTCCATCCACCAGACCAGGTCGACGCAGCGGCGGCCGTACATGCGCAGGGATTCGACATCGCGGGCCCGGATCAACAGCACGAACAGCGACAGGTCACCACCGAAATTGAAGACACCCGGCACGTCCGAGGTCAGGATGAAGTGGCGTACCAGGCCGGGGCACTCTGCGATGTCCTGCAACACGCGCTGCAACTCGGCCATTGCCGCAAGGCTGTAACACTGGATCGGCGTCACACAGGTGCGCAGTCGCAGCGCGGCCAGATCAGGGCTCCATTCGAGTCGGATGTACTTGTAGCGCCGCGTCATCAACGCTGCCAAGTGGGCACTCTGCTCTCGTGTCATACAGCCTCGAACACACGCGTGATGTGGTGAAAGTTCAACGTTACTGACTCGACGATCGCTTCGCGCGCCGCCTCGTCGGTGATCGTGTTCAGGATCTTGCGCAACGCGACCATGTGCTCGGCATCCATCGTGGCGTGCGAGCTGATGAACGAGACGCCACGGTCGCCTTCGAGCAGCAGCGACTCGCGAATCGCCGACGAGAAGGTGCCGCCGTAGACCGAGGCAATGACTTCCAGCGCGTACATCATGCCGAGTACCGAACACGGGTGGCGCCGGTCGGCCGACCAATAGTTGTAGCCATTCAGCGCCAGCGTGTGGGTCGAGGCCGGGTGAGCGCGCGTGTCGGCGTGGCCAACGCCGATCGCTTCGAGGTCGTTCATCACCCACGCTTCGTGCCCCGATTCCTCGTGCATGTGTTCGTAGAGAAAGTAGCGCACTTGGGCGTGCGTATCGGGCACACGGCTGGCGGCCGCGGCGCACACCGGGTTGAAGTGCCAGACCACGTGGTACAGCTCGAGCAGCAGCTTGCGGTAGC
>JAZJZJ010000232.1:0-2244 GCA_040389925.1 Pseudomonadota bacterium | reverse complement strand
GATGACGACGCCCATCAGGATCGTCGACAGCGGCCCGATCATGCCGGTCTGCGCGACCACGGTCGCGCCGATGCGCTCGATCGCCATCATCACCATCAGCACCGGCGCGAAGGTGCAGAGCGTCGCGTTGAGCACCGAGAGCCAGATCACCTCGGGCGCGACCGCGAGCGCACTGAGCGGCCGCAGCAGCGCGAATTGGGCGATGCAGAACAGGCAGGCCACGGTCGTCGCCAGGCCGGTGAGGCGCAACGCGCCGAGGCGCCTGACCTCCTCGCCGCTGTAGACGAGGTAGATCGCGTAACTCACCGCGCTGGCGAACACCAGCGCCGCGCCGAGCGCCGCGTTCGCGCCGAGCGACGTGAGTTCGTGGCCGAATACCAGCAGCACGCCGCAGTAGCTCACGCCGAGTGCGATCAACTGCCGGCCGGTGACCTTGCGCTTGAAGATCACCAGGCCCATCGCCAGCACCAGCGTCGGGTTCAGGTACAGGATCAGGCGCTCGAAACTGGCGCTGATCCAGGCCAGCCCGGCGAAGTCGAGAAAGCTCGCGAGGTAGTAGCCGGTGAAGCCGAGGCCGATCACGACGATCCAGTCGCGCCTGGTGAGCGCCGGTTTGCCGCGCCCGGCCCACCACGCGAGCAGCATGAACAGCGGCAGCGCGAACAGCATGCGGTACATGATCAGCGTGACCGCGTCGACACCGTGTCGGTACGCGAGCTTGACGATGATCGCCTTGCCGGAGAACGCGATCGCGCCGATCGAAGCGAGCGCGAGGCCGGGCCAGACCGGGCGCGCGGGAGCGGCAGCGATGGCGGCTGCCGTGGTGGTGGAAGACATTGCGCCGGATTCTACGGAGCGCCCGCGTTTCACGCTGACCGGGGCGGGGCCTTCTCCAGATGCCAGGTGCTGGCGCCGCGCTCGAAGCCGAGCGACTCGTACAAACCGATCGCCACGTCATCGGGGTCGGCGACGATCACCAGCGTCTCCAGCCCCATGCGCTCGAAGCCATGCCGGCACACCGCGTGGACCAGCGCCGAGCACAGCCCGCGGCGCCGCCACGCCGGGTGCGTGACGACATGCTGGAAGCGGCCGAGCGATTCGCCCGCCGCGCGGAACAGCCCGCAGTCGGCGACCAGCGCCTCGCGGCCGTCGTCGGCACGCGCGAAGACCCCGAACCAGTCGCCCATGCCGGCCCGCACCATCGTCTCGTAGCGGCGCATCTGGCGCGTGCGGAACACGCGGTACGCGGCCTCGGATTCGGATTCGCCCGCGTCGACCGTGACCTGCAACTCGACCGCTGCCGCCGCCTGCTCGGGCAGGCGCAGCGCGGCGATGCGGAACGCGCCGCCGAACGGCTTGCGCGCTGCACGCAACTGCGCGCGCCGCATCGTCAGCACGGTCGACGAGAACTGCGTGAACCCGGCCGCCGCGAAATCGGCCGGCAGCTCGAACGGGGCCTCGCTGTCGACGCCGAAGGTGATGTGACGGGACTCGGGCTGCGCCGAGGCGATCTCCGCGTCGAAGCGCGCCAGCCACGCTGGCGCGTCGCCCGCGCGCGGTGCGTGGTCGAACAGCAGGAAGTTGCCCCACCAGAACGTCGGGTTGTGCGGCGTGCGGATCACAAGGTGGTCACGGCGCGGCATGACCTCGGCGTCGAAGCGCGCAAAGATCAGGTCGGTGCGCCAGCCGAGCGAGCGCGGCGCGCTGAACATCGCCGCGGCTCAGTACGCCACGGCCTGGCCGTCGCGGCGCGGGTCGCTCGCGGCCACGCAGCCCTCGACCGCCGGGTCGCCGAGTCGCCAGATGAACTGGCCGGCGCCGAAATCCTGGTAACTGTCGTTGATGACCTCGACGCGGTGGCCGAGCGCCTGCAGGCCGGCAACCGTCGCCGGGTTCATCGCCGCCTCGACGTTGATCTCGAGCCCGGCATTGAAGCGCCAGCGGGGCGCGTCGCAGGCGGCTTGCGGGTTCTGGCCCCAAGCCAGCATGCGCAGGATCGTCTGCAAGTGGCCTTGCGGCTGCATGTTCGCGCCCATCACGCCGAAGCTCATCACGGCTTCGGTGGCACTGCCCACGCGCTTCGTGAGGAACGACGGGATGATGGTGTGAAACGGCCGCTTGCCGGGCGCAACCAGGTTCGGGCTTGTCGCATCGAGGCTGAACCCATGCCCGCGGTTCTGCATCGACAGGCCGTAGCCCGGCACGACGATGCCCGAGCCGAAGCCCATGTAGTTGCTCTGGATG
>JAZJZJ010000231.1:0-26304 GCA_040389925.1 Pseudomonadota bacterium | reverse complement strand
CGAGGTCGTGTGGTGCCAGGACGAGCCGCAGAACCAGGGCGCCTGGTTCTTCGTCCAGCACTACATCCACGAGAACATGGCCGACGGCCAGAAGCTCGGCTACGCCGGCCGCCCGGCCTCGGCGTCACCGGCGGTGGGCTACGCGCACCTTCACCAGGAGCAGCAGAAGGCGCTGCTGGAGCAGGCCTACGGCAAGCTCAAGGGCTTCGTGCTCTCGAAGTAAGCCGCAGACCTTCGCATCCCAAGGAACAATCGAGCAAACAACATGGCAATCGTAGAAGTCAAGTGTCCGCAGCTGTCCGAATCCGTCGCCGAGGCGACCCTGCTGCAATGGAAGAAGCGCCCCGGTGAGCGGGTCGAGATGGACGAGATCCTGGTCGAGATCGAGACCGACAAGGTCGTGCTCGAAGTGCCCGCGCCGGCCGCCGGCGTGATGGCGCAGCTCGTGAAGAACGACGGCGAGAGCTGCATCGCCGACGAAGTGATCGCGAAGATCGACACCGAAGGCGTCGAGGCGGTCAGCCCGCTCGACGTCACGCCGGTGCCGACGGCCGAGCCCGCACCCGGCGCGACGCCCGGCGTCACGCCGCCGCCCGCGCTCGATGCCGCGACCAAGGCCGCGCCGGCGATGCCGGCTGCCGCGAAGATCATGGCTGACAACCGCATTCCGGCCGGTTCGGTGCCGGGCACCGGCAAGGACGGTCGCGTGACCAAGGGCGACGTGCTCGCGGCCATGGAAGAGGGCGGCGCGAAGCCGGTCGCGTTGACGCCGCCGGTGGTCGCGAAAGCGCCTGCAGCGGCTGCACCGAAGGCCGCGCTGCCGAGCGTTGCCGCACCGGCGATGCAATCGCTGGGCGAGCGCCCGGAACAGCGCGTGCCGATGAGCCGCCTGCGCGCGCGCATCGCCGAGCGCCTGGTGCAATCGCAATCGACCAACGCGATCCTGACCACGTTCAACGAAGTGAACATGGCGCCGCTGATGGAGATGCGCAAGCGCTTCCAGGAGAAGTTCGAGAAGGAGCACGGCGTCAAGATCGGCTTCATGAGCTTCTTCGTGAAGGCCGCGGTCGCAGCACTCAAGAAGTACCCGATCATCAACGCGTCGGTCGACGGCAACGACATCGTCTATCACGGCTACTTCGACATCGGCATCGCGGTCGGTTCGCCACGCGGCCTGGTGGTGCCGATCCTGCGCAATGCCGACCAGATGAGCTTCGCCGACATCGAGAAGAAGATCGCCGAGTTCGCGAAGAAGGCCGGCGAGGGCAAGCTCTCGCTCGACGACCTGACCGGTGGCACGTTCTCGATCAGCAATGGCGGCACGTTCGGCTCGATGCTGTCGACGCCGATCATCAACCCGCCGCAGTCGGCGATCCTCGGCGTGCACGCGACGAAAGACCGGGCGATGGTCGAGAACGGCCAGGTCGTGGTGCGCCCGATGAACTACCTCGCGATGTCGTACGACCACCGCATCATCGACGGCCGCGAAGCCGTGCTGGGGCTGGTCGCGATGAAGGAAGCGCTGGAAGATCCGGCGCGTCTGCTGTTCGACATCTGAAGAAATGGAACCCCTCGACCGACGAGTACGCCGGTCGGTCCCCCCCCGGGGGACGCGGGCCGGCCGAGGGCCACGCGGGGCCCCTTCGTGGCCCACAGCGGCCCGGCGCTCGGCCCGCCGCGAATCTCACAATCGAGTCCTTATCCATGAGCAAAGAATTTGACGTCGTCGTCATCGGCAGCGGCCCGGGCGGCCAGATCGCGGCGATCCGTGCGGCCCAGCTCGGTTTCAACACGGCCTGCATCGACGAGTGGAAGAACGACAAGGGCGGCCCGGCGCCGGGTGGCACCTGCACCAACGTCGGCTGCATCCCGTCGAAGGCGTTGCTGCAGTCGAGCGAGCATTTCGAGCACGCCGGTCACGGCTTTGCCGATCACGGCATCGGCGTGAGCGGGCTGACTGTCGATGTGGCGAAGATGCTGGCACGCAAGGCTGCCGTCGTGAAGCAGAACAACGACGGCATCCTGTATCTGTATCGCAAGAACAAGATCACGTTCTTCCACGGCCGCGGTTCGTTCGTGAAAGCCGAAGGCGGCAAGTACGAGATCGCGGTTGCCGGCGACAAGCCCGACACGCTGAGCGCCAAGCACGTGATCATCGCGACCGGTTCGAATGCGCGCGCGTTGCCCGGCGCCGCGTTCGACGAAAGCACGATCCTGTCGAACGACGGTGCGCTGCGCATCGGCGCGGTGCCGAAGACGCTCGGCGTGATCGGCTCGGGCGTGATCGGCTTGGAGATGGGTTCGGTCTGGCGTCGCCTCGGCGCTGACGTGACGGTGCTCGAAGCGCTGCCGACCTTTCTCGGCGCGGTCGACGAGCAGATCGCGAAGGAGGCGCTGAAAGCGTTCACGAAGCAGGGCCTGAAGATCAAGCTCGGCGTGAAGATCAGCGAGGTGAAATCGGCCAAGGGCGGTGTCGGCATCGCGTACACCGATGCCGCCGGCAAAGCGCAGACGCTCGACGTCGAGAAGCTGATCGTCTCGATCGGCCGCGTGCCGAACACGATCGGGCTGAACGCCGAAGCGGTGGGTTTGAAGCTCGACGAGCGCGGCTTCATCACCGTCGACGGCGACTGCAAGACCAGCCTGCCGAACGTCTGGGCGATCGGCGACGTGGTGCGTGGCCCGATGCTCGCGCACAAGGCCGAGGAAGAAGGCTCGGCGGTGGCCGAGCGCATCGCCGGCCAGCACCCGCACGTCGACTTCAACACCGTGCCGTGGGTGATCTACACCTCGCCAGAGATCGCGTGGGTCGGCCAGACCGAGCAGCAGATCAAGGCCGCGGCCCGTGGCTACAAGGTCGGCACCTTCCCGTTCATGGCGAATGGCCGTGCGCGCGCGATGGGCGACACGACCGGCCTCGTCAAGGTCATCGCCGACGACAAGACCGACGAGGTGCTGGGCGTGCACATCGTCGGCCCGATGGCGTCCGAGCTGATCGCCGAGGCCGCGATGGCGATGGAATTCAAGGCCTCGTCCGAAGACATCGGTCGCATCTGCCACGCCCACCCGACGCTCAGCGAAGCGATGAAGGAAGCGGCGTTGGCGGTCGAGAAGCGCGCGCTGAACTTCTGATGCTGAAGTTCTGACGTGGGCGTCCGCGCTCTCTACGAGCAGACCCTCGCCGAGCGCGGCTATGAAGCCGACCCGGCGCAGCTGCGCGCGGTCGACTCGCTCGAGCGCTGCGAGAGCGAGTGGGCCGACTACAAGGCGCGGCGCAGCAACGCGCTGACCAAGCTGATCGCGCGCCCGCCGATCCCGCGCGGCGTGTACATGTACGGCGGTGTCGGGCGCGGCAAAAGCTTTCTGATGGACTGCTTCTTCAACGCCGTGCCGCTGCAGCGCAAGACGCGGCTGCACTTTCACGAGTTCATGCGCGAGGTGCACCGTGAGTTGAGCGAGCTGCAAGGGACGGTGAATCCGCTGCAGGAACTCGGCAAGCGCATGGCGCGGCGTTACCGTCTGATCTGCTTCGACGAGTTTCATGTGTCGGATGTGACCGACGCGATGATCCTGTATCGCTTGCTCGAAGCGCTGTTCGAGAACCGCGTCAGCATCGTCACGACCTCGAACTTCAAGCCCGACGACTTGTATCCGAACGGCCTGCACCGCGACCGCATCCTGCCGGCGATCGCATTGCTGAACGACAAGCTCGAAGTGGTCAACGTCGACAACGGCAACGACTACCGGCAGATCACGCTGGCGCAAGTCGGGCTGTACCAGACGCCGCTGAACGCACAGGCCGAAGCCTTGATGACGCACGCGTTCGAGCGCCTCGCCGAGGCGAAGGACGAATCGCCGCTGCTGCACATCGAACACCGCGAGATCCGCGCGCGGCGGCGCGCCGGCGGCGTCGTCTGGTTCGATTTCAAGGAACTGTGCGGCGGTCCGCGCTCGCAGAACGACTACCTCGAGCTTGCGACCCAGTTCCACACGCTGCTGCTGTCGGGCGTGCCGGCGATGTCGCCGCGCATGGCGTCAGAGGCGCGCCGCTTCACCTGGCTGGTCGACGTGCTGTACGACCGGCGCGTCAAGCTGATTCTGTCGGCAGAGACGGAGCCGGAAGGTCTGTACACCGAAGGGCCGATGGCGCACGAGTTTCCGCGCACGGTGTCACGCTTGCGTGAGATGCAGTCGGCCGAGTTCCTGGCACTGGCGCGGCGCGATGTGGATACTTCGCTCACATGAAAATTCGGCTCTTGGGGTTCGCGCTGCTCTGCAGCGCCGCGTTTGGCGTGCGCGCCGACGCCGAGCGTGAGCGCATTGCCGGCGAGCGCGCGGCCGTCAACGCGAAACTGCTCGAGCAGGAGCGCGAGTGCGCGACCCGGTTCATCGTCGCCGCCTGCGTCGCGGATGCGCGCACCGACCACCGCGAGGCACTGAAGAAGCTGCGCCAGCAGGAACTGCAGCTCGACGAGGCCCGACGTCGCGCAGTCGCCGAGGCCCGCCGCAAGACGCTCGCCGACAAGGCGCAGGCGCAGCAGGCTCGGGCCAGCGACCCGGCGCCGGATGCACCGCGGGTTCGCGTGCGCCGCGCGGCCGCGCACGTCGATCGAACCGACTCCGGCGCGGTACCGCCGTTGCCGGGCGCCAAGGCGTCGGCCGCCAACCGTGGCGAGGTCGAGCAGCGCAACCAGGAGAAGTTCGAGGCCCGGCGGCGCGAGGCGCAGGCGCACCGCGAAGTGGTCGAGCGCCGCAATGCGCAGCGGGCGGCGAGCGGCACGGTCGCGGCACCGTTGCCGCCGGCCGGCGCCTCGGCGCCGCGCTGAGACCGGCTACTCGAGCGCTTCGACGCGCACCAGCGCGAGCGACAGGTTGTCGCCAGCGCCGCGGGCCCGCTGCCGCGCCTTGCTGACCAGCATCTCGCTCGCCTCGCGCGGCGGCAGCGCGTGCACGATCGCGCCGAGTTCGCGCGAGGTGAAGTAGTGCCACAGGCCGTCGCTGCAGGCGAGCAGGCTGTCGCCGACTTCGATCCGGCCGACCCGGTGGTGCGTCAGCGGCGGGTCGGCGTTGGTGCCGAGGCAGCCTGTGAGCAGGTTCGATTGCGGGTGCGAATTCGCTTCGTCTTCGGTGATCTGGCCTTCGTCGACCAGCCGCTGCACGTACGAGTGATCGATGGTGCGGCTGACCAGCTCGGCACCGCGAAAGTGATACACGCGCGAGTCGCCCGCATGGATGATGTCGCAGCCTTGCGACGGGCCGAGGATGAACGCGGCAACCGTGCTGTGCGGCTCTTCTTCGCTGGTGATCGCGGTGAGCTTGATCATCAGGTGCGCTTCGAGCACGAGTTGCTTCAGGGCTTCGCCGGCATCGTCTCGTCCCGGTGCGTAGCGCTCGAACAGCTGGTTGGCGGTCAGCAGCACCTGGTCGGCGGCCTTGCGCCCGCCGCTCTTGCCGCCCATGCCGTCGGCGAGCACGACCATCAAACAGCCCGGAATGCGGTCGTGCGGGAGGATTCCGACCTGGTCTTGCTGGTAGGCACGGTCGCCTCGGTGCAGGCCGGTGGTGCCGTTCAGGCGATAGCCCAAGGTCGCTGTGCTCATGGTCGAAAACTATAATCGGTTTGCATTCGCTCTGTTCCCGTCTACACCGCCCAATTACGCACAGAAACCGCCCCCACAGCGCGCGCCCATGGACCTCAACCTGCATTCCCTGCCGCGTCGCCTGATCGAGTTGCGCATGGAGCATGCCGATCTCGACAACCTGATCGATCAGGCCGCGCTCGTATTGCCTGACGATGAGCTCAGCCTGCGCCGCCTGAAGAAACGTCGCCTGTTGCTGCGCGACCAGATCGCGCAGATCGAGGCGGAGCTCGATCCGCCCGAGCCGGCGTGACACCGCTCGAGGAGGCGGTCACGGCGGCATTCGCGCGCGGCGGGGCGCTCGCGCAGGCCGATGACCGCCATGTCGAGCGCGAGGTCCAGTTGCGCATGGCGCTGGGTGTTGCGCAGGCGATCGATACCCGAACCGCGTTGGTCGCCGAAGCCGGCACCGGCGTCGGCAAGACCTTCGCGTACCTCGTGCCGACCTTGCTCAGCGGCGCCCGCGCGCTGGTCAGCACCGCAACCAAAAGCCTGCAGGACCAGCTCTTTCTGCGCGACATCCCGCGGCTGCGCGAGGCGCTGAAGTTGCCGGTCACGGTGGCGTTGTTGAAGGGCCGCAGCAGCTACCTGTGCCTGCATCGATTGAACCAGGCACGCCACGCCGAGACGCTGCCCGACCGCTGGGCCGTGCGCACGCTCGCGAAGGTCGAGCAGTGGTCGCATGTGACCGTGAGCGGCGATCTGGCCGAACTCGACGGCCTCGACGAGCGCAGCAGCGTGATCCCGCTGGTCACGTCGACGCGCGAGAACTGCCTCGGCCAGGAGTGCCCGCAGTTCCGTCAGTGCCACGTGGTGAAGGCGCGGCGCGAGGCGATGCTGGCCGACATCGTCGTCGTCAACCACCATCTCTTCTTCGCCGACATGAGCCTGCGCGACACCGGCGTGGCCGAGTTGCTGCCGAGCGTCGAAGTGGCGCTGTTCGACGAGGCGCACCAGCTCACCGAGGCCGGCGTGCAGTTTCTCGGTACCACGCTCGGCACCGCGCAGGTGATCGACTTCGCGCGCGACATGCTGGGCATCGGCTTGCAGCAGGCGCGCGGGCTGCAGCCGTGGCAGGAACTCGCTGGTGCCTGCGACCGTGCGGCTCGCGATCTGCGCATCGCCGCGGCCGGCCGGCTGCGCGACCTGCGCGGCACGATCAAGCTGCGCTGGGGCGAGCGCGGCGGGCTCGAGGAGTTCACGTTGGGCCTCGACGGCGTTCGCCAGGCTTGCGAGGCCGCCGCGGCGAGCCTGAAGGTGGTCGTCGACATGGCACCTGATTTCGGCAAGCTGATGGAGCGCGCGACTCACTTCGCTGCGCTCGCGCAGACCTTCACCGAGCCGGCCGAAGACGGCAACGTGCGCTGGATCGATGTCTCGCCGCACCAAGCGCGTCTTGTCGAATCGCCGCTCGACATTCGCGATGCGCTGCGCGAGCAGATGGCCGCGGCGCCGAAGGCCTGGGTGTTCACGTCGGCGACGCTCGGTGACGACGAGCGGCTCTCGTGGTTCACCGAATCGGCCGGCCTGACCGATGCGCGCACGCTGCGCCTGGGCAGCCCGTTCGACTACGCGGCGCACGCGCGGCTGTACGTGCCGCGTGGCTTCCCGAAGCCGAACGAGCCGGATCACGCGGCCTCGGTCGCGCTGCTTGCGTCACGCTGCGCGCGCGCGCTCGGCGGTCGCACCTTCGTGCTGACGACGACCTTGCGGGCGCTGCAGGCGATCGGCGAGCGCCTCAAACAGGAGTTCGACGCGAACGGCGACGCGCTGCAGGTGCTGGTGCAGGGGCAGATCCCGAAGCGCCAGCTGATGCAGCAGTTTCTCGCTCAGCCGCGCTCGGTGCTGGTCGGCTCGCAAAGCTTCTGGGAGGGCATCGACGTGCCCGGTGACGCGCTGCAATGCGTGCTGATCGACAAGCTGCCGTTCCCGCCGCCGAACGATCCCCTGGTCGAGGCCCGCGTCAAGCGGCTCGAAGGTGAAGGCCGCAATCCGTTTGCCGACTACTTCGTCGCCGAGGCCGCGGTGTCGCTGAAGCAGGGCGCCGGGCGCCTGATCCGCAGCGAGACCGATCGCGGCTTGTTGGTCGTGTGCGACCCGCGCATGGCGGGTATGAACTACGGCAAGCGCTTGCGCGAGGCCTTGCCACCGATGACGATGGTTGCCACCGAAACCGAGGCGCTGGCCTGGCTCGGCGAACTCGCCGGGGCCGCGCTGCCCTGGTAGGCCGTCAGGTCAGCGGCTCATCACCAGAGCTGCCACCACGCCTTCTTGACGGAGCCCACGCCGTCGGTCTGGATCGTGGTCCCGGGGAAGTTCTTCTGCAGCACGCGGTTCGCGTCGTCGCGCAGCTGGTTCAGGCCGAGCTTGTCGTAGCTTTCGGCCAGGATGTAGAGCGCCTCTTCGGCCGACGGCGAGCGCTGGAACTCGACCACGACTTGCTGCGCCCGGTTCGCTGCGGCGACGAATGCACCACGGCGGTAGTAGTACCGCGCGACGTGCACTTCGTAGGCCGCCAGCGAGTTGACGATGTAGTTCATGCGAACCCGCGCGTCGTCCGCATACAGCGACAGCGGGAACTGATCGACGAGCTGCTTGAACGACTGGTACGAATCGCGCGCGGCCTGCTGGTCGCGCTCGGACAGGTCCTGGCGCGCCAAACTGCCGAGCAGGCCGAGGTTGTCGTTGAAGTTGATCAGGCCCTGCAGATAGAGCGCGTAGTCGACCGCGGCCGAGGTCGGATGCAGCTTGATGAAGCGTTCGAGCGTCGACAGCGCCTGGGCCTTGTCGCCACCCTTGTAGAGCATGTAGGCGCGCTCGATCTGGGCCTGTTGCGCCAGCGCGGTGCCTGACGCCCGGCCTTCGAGACGCTCGTACAGCTTGCCCGCGCGCTCGAAGTTGCCCAGCGACGACTCTTCCTTGGCCTCTGCATACAATCGCTCGGCGCTCCACTGCGACTCAGGCTCCTTCGGCGTCGAACTGCAGCCCGCGAGCACCGCCATCAGGATCGCCAGCGAAAATCGACGACCGAGATGGGCACGGGGCCGTCGCAGCACACTCATTTGGATCATGGGTCCGGGGCAGTCCGCGAGGCGGCGCCATCCTGTCAGAAAACGAGTCCCGATTATATGGTTCAGCCCCACGCGGCCCCGGCCGCCGACCCGGTGCCCGCCGACGACGCCGAGTTCGAAGCCCCTTGGGCCGCCCAGCCCGAGCGCCGCGAGGCGACCGTGAGTTCGGCGCTGCACGGGCAGCGGCTCGACAAGGCTGTCGTCACGATCGCCGGCGAGTTCTCGCGCAACCATTTGCAGGGCCTGATCGAAGCGGGTCACGTCAGCGTGAACGGGGTGATCGCCGGCAGCGCCTCGCGCAAGGTCCTGGCGGGGCAGGTGATCGCGGTCGACTTGGTGCCGACCGCCGAGAGCCGGGCCTTCCGGCCGGAGGCGCTGCCGATTGCGATCGTGTTCGAGGACGAGCATTTGCTGATCGTCGACAAGGCCGCGGGCATGGTCGTGCACCCGGCCGCCGGCAACTGGTCGGGCACCTTGCTGAACGCGCTGCTGGCGCATCACCGGGCCGCCGCGAGCCTGGCGCGCGCCGGCATCGTGCATCGGCTGGACAAGGACACCTCGGGCCTGATGGTCGTCGCCAAGACCCTGCCCGCGTTGACCGCGCTGTCGCGCGCGATCGCGGCGCGCGAGGTGCACCGCGAGTACCTCGCGATCGCCCACGGCGAGGTGCGGTCGGCCGAATTCAGCATCGACGCGCCGATCGGGCGCGACCCGCAGTCGCGCGTGCGCATGGCGATCGTCGGCTCGGGCAAGGCCGCGCGCACCGATGTCGTGGCCGTGGCGCGTGCCGACGGCTTCAGCGCCTTGCGCTGCAAGCTGCACACCGGTCGCACGCACCAGATCCGCGTGCATTTGGCCTCGCGCGGCCACCCGCTGGTGGCCGATGCGGTCTACGGTGGCAAGGCGGCGCTGGGGATGACGCGCCAGGCGCTGCACGCCACGCGGCTGGCATTCGTGCACCCGGTGTCGGGCGAGACCGTCTCGTTCGACGCGCTGCCGCCGGCCGATCTGGCGTCGGCATGGCGCAACGTGGCGGGCGTCGCCGCGCGATAGCGCACGCGCTGGGGCGACCTTGGGTACAATGCGCGGAATCCTTCTCGACGCCGACCCTCGCGGCGGCACCTCGCGGTGCCCCCGGTCCAGTGACACCAGACCAGCGACCAGCGACGAAGCCATCGAGAAGTGAGTTGCGCACCGAAGGTGCCCCGAACCGGTGCGACGCGAGAAGCGTCGCCCACTTGCCAAGTGCTCCCGCCACGAAACGCGACGCCCACGCTGAACCAGCCGGGCAGCCTCCGCGAGCGACGAGCCGCCAACGCACTGATCCACCGATGTCAGTCGAATACCAGCCGGGTCTGCCGGCCGAGGATGTGAACGAAGCCCATGAATAGCCAGGATGCGAAGCGCGTCCTCGAGACCGCCCTGATCTGCGCAAGCCAGCCGCTGCCCTTGCGCGACATGCGCGTTCTGTTCGCCGACGAGATCGGCCCCGACACCTTGCGTTCGCTGCTCGACGAGCTGACGCGTGAATGGGACGGCCGTGGCGTCGAGCTGGTCGCTTTGGCCACTGGCTGGCGTCTGCAAAGCCGGCCCGAGATGCGCGAGTACCTCGACCGACTCAACCCGGAAAAGCCGCCAAAGTATTCGCGTGCCGTGATGGAGACGCTGGCCATCATCGCGTACCGGCAGCCGGTCACGCGCGGCGACATCGAGGACATCCGCGGCGTCACGGTCGCGAGCCAGATCATCAAGCAGCTCGAAGACCGCGGCTGGGTCGATGCGATCGGCTACCGCGAATCGCCCGGGCGCCCGGCGCTGCTCGCGACGACGAAGCAGTTTCTCGACGACCTGGGCCTCGCCAGCCTGGAGCAACTGCCGCTGCTGGCGGGCGCGATGCCCGATGCCGAGCAACTCGCCGGCGTGATGCCGGATCAGGCCTCGCTGCTCGATGCGCCGGTCGCCGAGGCTGACGCAGAAGCTGAAGCCGCGGCCGAAGCCAGCCTCGAAGCGCCACCCGCCGACCTCGATGTGCCCGCTGAACGCAGCGCCGCACCGAACCCCTCGATTTCTCCCGAACTCCCCGACGAGCCTGCGGCGGATGCCGCTCCCATGGAACCCACGAATGAACGTCAATCCTGAAACGTCGCTGCCGCCCGAGGCCGATGCCGCCACCCCCGACGGTGCCGAAGCGCCCGCGAAGCCGGTGCGCAAGCGCCGCACGACGAAGGCGAGCGAAGAGGCTGTCGCAGTGACCGCGTCGGCGGTCGAGGCTCCCGTGGCTGAAGAATCTGCTGCCGAGCCGGCACCCAAGCCCAAGCGTCGCCGCGCGGCCGCCAGCGCCGCGCCGGTCGAAGAGGGTGCTGGGGCCACCCCGGCCGAAGCCGTGATGGTGCCGACGCCAGCGCCCGTGGTCCAGGCGGTTGCCGAAGCCGCTCCGTCGGTCGATGCGGCCGCGACCGAAGGCGCTGCCGATGCCGAGACTGACGTCAACGCCGAGGCCAACCCCGAGGCCGGTGACGGCCCGCGCAGCCGACGCCGCGGTCGCCGCGACCGCAAGCGGGGTGAGCGTGGCGATGCGCCGAATGCCGAGGCCGGCGAATCCGGCGGCGCAGTCGCCGTCGCGCCACCGGCACCGGTCGAGACCGGCGCGCTGTTCGCACAAGTGCTGTCGGGCGAGTTCGACGTCAACGGCGAACCCGAGCCCGAAGTGGAAGTGGCCGAAGACGATCCCGCTGCACCGAAGCGCGTGCTGCTGCCCGACGCCGATGCGCCGAAGCTGCACAAGGTGCTCGCGCAATCGGGCATCGGCTCGCGCCGCGACATGGAAGACCTGATCGCCGACGGCCACGTGACGGTCAACGGCGAGCCGGCGCACGTCGGTCAGCGTGTCTCGTTCGGCGACCGCGTGCAGATCAAGGGCAAGCCAGTGAAGCTGCGCATCGTGCCGCCGCCGCCGCGCATCATCGCGTACCACAAGCCGGTCGGCGAGATCGTCACGCACGACGATCCGCAGAACCGCCCGACCGTGTTCCGCCGCCTGCCGCGTCTGCAGCAGGGCAAGTGGCAATCGGTCGGTCGTTTGGACATCAACACCGAAGGCCTGCTGCTGTTCACGAACTCGGGCGAGCTCGCGAACCAGCTGATGCACCCGCGCTTCGGCGTCGAGCGCGAATACGCGGTGCGCCTGCTGGGCACGCTGACCGAAGAACACAAGGCGAAGCTGCTGGAAGGCGTCGATGTCGAAGGCCAGAAGGCGAGCTTCAAGTCGATCGTCGACGGCGGCGGTGATGGCGCGAACCACTGGTACCGCGTCGTCATCACCGAAGGTCGCAATCGCGAAGTGCGCAAGCTGTTCGACACTTGCGGGCTGACGGTGAGCCGGCTGATCCGCATCCGCTATGGCACGGTGGTGCTGCCGTTCGGGCTGAAGCGTGGCGTCTGGGTCGACCTCGAGGAGGGCGACGTGCGCATGATCCGCCGCCTCGCGAGCGGCGAGGGCGCGCCGCGCGGCGAACGTCACAACGACAACACCAACCAGCGCCCGGGCGGGTCGGGTGGCCGCGGCAACAACGAGCCGCGCCAAGGCGGTCAGCAGCCGCAGCAGCAGCGCAATGACCGCCAAGGCGGCCGGCAGAACGATCGCCAACGCGGCCCGCGCCGTGATGGTCCGCCGCAGCAGGCGCCCCAGAACTTCGCGAACGAAGGCGTGGTCGATCGCGCCACCGACCGGCGTGACGACGACGAGGACATCGATTTCGACCCGGCATCGATTCCGAACCCGCTCGAGCAGACTTTCGACAAGCGCTTCGTCTCGAACCCGCGCAGCCCGGTGGGTGGGCGCGGCTTCCGCAACGGCGGTGGCGGCGGGTTCGGTGCCGGCGGCAGCGGCCCGGCGCCGGGGCCGAAGCGTGGTGGCGGGCAGGGCGGTGGGCCGAAGCAACCTGATCCGCTGCAAACCTCGCTCGGCGTCTTCGGCGCCGATGCCTTCCACCGCAAGAACCGCGGTGGCGGTGGGGGTGGCCAAGGCGGCGGTGGCCGCGGTGGCAACCGTGGTGGTGGCGGTGGCGGTGGCGGCTACGGCGGCGGTGGCGGCGGTGGCGGCGGTGGTCGCCGCGGCGGGCGCTGACCGACGCGGCGCAGGCTGGGCCGGGTCATCGCCCGGCAACGCTCGCAAGCTACAATCCAAGGCTTTGCCAAGTACTTGATTTCAGGAGAGAAAAACATGGCCATCGAACGCACTCTGTCGATCATCAAACCCGACGCCGTCGCGAAGAACGTGATCGGTCAGATCTATGCCCGCTTCGAAGGCGCCGGCCTCAAGGTCATCGCCGCGAAGATGGTGCACCTGTCGCGCGGCGAAGCTGAAGCGTTCTATGCCGTGCACAAGGCGCGCCCGTTCTTCAAGGACTTGGTCGACTTCATGATCTCGGGCCCGGTGATGATCCAGGCGCTCGAAGGCGAAGGCGCGATCCTGAAGAACCGCGACCTGATGGGCGCGACCGACCCGAAGAAGGCTGAGAAGGGCACGATCCGCGCCGACTTCGCCGACAGCATCGACGCGAACGCGGTGCACGGCTCCGACGCCGCCGAAACGGCTGCCGTCGAAATCGCCTTCTTCTTCGCCGGCCTGAACGTTTACAGCCGCTGAAGACTCGAAGCGCCTCGCCCCGAGGCTCGCCATGACCGCACCAGCCAATTTGCTCGAATTCGATCGCGACGCGCTGGCTGCATTTTGCGAGCAGCTCGGCGAGAAGCGCTTCCGTGCGACCCAGCTGTTTCGCTGGATCCACCAGAAGGGCGCGGCCGATTTCGCGCAGATGTCCGATCTGGCGAAGTCGCTGCGCGACAAGCTCGCTGGCCGCGCGACGATCGCGGCCATGCCGGTGCTCAGCGAGCAGGCCTCGACCGACGGCACGATCAAGTGGCTGTTCGATGCGGGCGCCGGCAACGCGATCGAGACCGTGTTCATCCCGGAAGACGATCGCGGCACCTTGTGCATCTCGTCGCAGGCCGGCTGCGCGGTCGGTTGCCGTTTCTGTTCGACGGGCCACCAAGGCTTCAGCCGCAATCTCACGACCGGCGAGATCATCGGCCAGCTCTGGTTCGCCGAGCACCAGCTGCGCAAGCGGTTGAATCTTCCTGAAGGCCAGCGTGTCATCACGAACGTCGTGATGATGGGCATGGGCGAACCGCTGCAGAACTATTCGGCGCTGGTGCCGGCGCTGCGCATGATGCTCGACGATCACGGCTACGGCCTGTCGCGCCGGCGTGTGACGGTCTCGACTTCGGGTGTGGTGCCGATGATCGAGCGGCTGCGCGACGATTGCCCGGTCGCGCTTGCGGTCTCGCTGCACGCCCCGAATGACGCACTGCGCGACGACTTGGTGCCGCTGAACCGCAAGTACCCGCTGCACGAGTTGCTCGCGGCCTGCCGTGGCTACCTCGCGAAGGCGCCGCGCGACTTCATCACGTTCGAGTACTGCATGCTCGACGGTGTCAACGACAGCGATGCGCACGCGCGCGAACTGCTCGCGCTGGTGAACGACAAGCATGCAGGCATCGCGTGCAAGTTCAACCTGATCCCGTTCAACCCGTTCCCGGCATCCGGCCTGACGCGCTCGCCGAACGAGCGCGTGAGCGCGTTCGCGCGTGTGCTGCAGGAGGGCGGCCTGATCGCCACCGTACGCAAGACCCGCGGCGACGACATCGACGCCGCTTGCGGCCAACTCGCCGGCGAAGTCCAGGACCGCACCAACGCCAAAGTTCGGATGACGCGTGCGCCCGTGAAGGTGCACCGCAGCGGCTCCGAGGTGGCCTTGAGCGTCGCCGCCGGCCGCGCCGAAAACCGACAGGAGACAAACGCATGACGCTGTTGCCGATGCCGGGCCGCCCGGGGCGCCGGCCTGTGTTCAACGCCGTGGCGTTGATGCTGATCGCGCTGCTCGCGGGTTGCACGACGAAAACCACGGTGACCGAGTCGGTCGGCGACGGCAAGGATCTGGTCACCGCTTCGGACGAATCCGACGCCAGCAAGCGCGCCCGGATTCGCATGGAACTCGCCTCCGGCTACTTCGGCCGCGGCCAGATGACGACCGCGCTCGACCAGGTCAAGCTCGCGCTGCAAGCCGATCCGACGATGAGCGAGGCCTATAACCTGCGCGGCCTGATCTACGCGAACCTCGGCGACGACAAGCTCGCCGAAGAGAGCTTCAGGCGCGCGCTGCAACTGAACCCGCGCGATGCCGACACGATGCAGAACTTCGGCTACTACCTGTGCCAGAAGAAGCGCTATCCCGAGGCGAGCGCGCTGTTCGACCAGGCGCTCGCGGTGCCGCAGTACCGCGACCAATCGCGCACGCTGCTGACCAAGGGCGTGTGCGAAGCGTTCGCCGGGCAGTTGGCGGAGTCGGAGGCGACGCTGCTGCAGGCGTACCGGCTCGATCCGGCGAACCCGTCGACCTCGGTCAACCTGGCCGAAGTGCTGTACCGGCGCGGCGACTACGAGCGCGCGCGTTTCTACATCCGCCGCATCAATTCAAAACCTGAGCTGACCGGCTCGCAAACGCTGTGGCTGGCCGCGCGCATCGAGCAGCGTCTGGGCAACCGCTCGGGCGCCCAGGAACTGGGCGCTCAACTGCGCCGGCGCTTTCCCGATTCACGCGAAGCCGGGTCGTTCGAGCGAGGCAACTTCGATGAGTGACGTGCCCGCATCCGCGGCGATGGCGCCCGCGACGCCGACCACCGCCGGCGGCCTGCTGCGCCAGGCGCGCCAGGCCCAGGGTCTGCACATTGCCGCGCTCGCCGCCGCGATCAAGGTCGTGCCGCGCAAGCTCGAGTTGCTCGAGTCTGACCAGTTCGATCAACTGCCCGACGCGACCTTCACCCGCGCGCTGGCGCACACCGTCTGCCGCACGCTGAAGATCGACCCCGCGCCGATCCTCGCGCTGTTGCCGCCGCCGAAAGGGCATCGGCTCGAGCAGGTCGCCGAAGGTCTGAACACACCGTTCCTGGACCGCCCGGGGCGCCTTGTGCCGAAGGATTTTGCCAATGTCTCCAGCCCGGTGCTGTGGATTGCCGGGCTGATCGTCGTGATGACGGTCGCGGTCTACGCGGTGCCGGCGGCGTGGCTGGATTTCTCGAAGGCGGCCGTCACGCGGCCGCGCGCGGCCGATGCGGTGGCGCCGAGCGTCGCGCAGCCGCTGGTTGCTGCGCCTGCTCCCGACGCGGCTGCGTCGGCGTTGCCCGAGCCGACCGCCCCGGCCGCATCCGAACCGGTCGCGGTCAGCGCGCCCGACGCGGTCACTGCCGACGCGGCTTCCGGAGTGCTGCAGTTCCGCACCACCGCGCAATCGTGGGTTGAAGTGATCGACGCGCGCGGCCAGTCGTTGATTGCGCGTGTGCTGGAGCCGGGCGAGAACGTCGGGATCGATGGCGTACCACCGTTGAAGGTGAGGATCGGCAACGTCAGCGGCACTCAGGTCACCTTCAAGGGCCAGCCGGTGGAACTCGCGAAATCGCGTGACAACCTGGCCAAGCTCGAACTCAAGTAGCGCGCGAACCATGAGCGACATGAACCTGCCTTCGTCGGCCCTCGATGCGATCGATGATTTCGTCGAGCCCGCACTGCCGCCCGTGCACCGCACGCGCCAGGCGAAAGTGGTGTGGGGTTCGCGCATCGTTACGGTCGGCGGCGGCGCGCCGGTGCGGGTGCAGGCGATGACCAACACCGACACGGTCGACGCGATCGGCACCGCGATCCAGGTCAAGGAGCTGGCGATTGCCGGCTCCGAGATGGTGCGCATCACCGTCAACACGCCCGAAGCCGCGGCGCAGGTGCCCTACATCCGCGAGCAGCTCGATCGCATGGGCATCGACGTGCCGCTGATCGGCGATTTCCACTACAACGGCCACCGCCTGCTGACCGACTACCCGGCTTGTGCCGAGGCGCTCAGCAAGTACCGCATCAACCCCGGCAACGTCGGCAAGGGCGACAAGCACGATCGCCAGTTCGCGCAGATGGTCGAGGCCGCGGCGAAGTACGACAAGGCAGTGCGCATCGGCGTCAACTGGGGCAGCCTCGATCAGGAGCTGCTGACCGACATGATGGACGCGAACGCGAAGCTCGCCGAACCGTTCGAGCCGCAGCAGATCATGTACCGCGCGATCCTGACCTCGGCGATCCAGTCGGCGCGGCGCGCCGAGTCGCTCGGTCTGCGCGGCGACCAGATCATCCTGTCGTGCAAGATGTCGGGCGTGCAGGATCTGATCAGCGTCTACCGCGCACTCGCGAAACGTTGCGACTACGCGCTGCACTTGGGTCTGACCGAAGCCGGCATGGGCACCAAGGGCACGGTCGCGTCGACCGCCGCGCTCGGCGTGCTGCTCCAAGAGGGCATCGGCGACACGATCCGTGTGTCGCTGACGCCGCAGCCGGGCGAGGCGCGCACGCAGGAAGTGGTCGTCGCACTCGAAATCTTGCAGGCGCTCGGGCTGCGCCAGTTCAACCCCAGTGTCACCGCCTGTCCGGGCTGCGGCCGCACCACCAGCACCACGTTTCAGGAGCTCGCGAAGCAGATCGACGACTTCCTGCGTGCGCAGATGCCGGTCTGGAAGGCGAAGTACCCCGGCGTCGAGAAGATGAAGGTCGCGGTGATGGGGTGCATCGTCAACGGGCCCGGCGAGAGCAAGCACGCCGACATCGGCATCAGCCTGCCCGGCAACGGCGAGGCGCCGGCCGCGCCGGTGTTCATCGACGGCGAGAAGGCGCTGACCTTGCGCGGCGACAACATCGCGAATGAATTCCACGCGCTGGTCGAGCGCTACATCGACAAGCGCTTCGGCGCGACGGTGGTCGAGCATCCGGTCGCGCAGGTCTGACGGCCTGCGCTTCATGCCGATGCCCGCCGCGCCCACGGCGGCGATGCCCACTGTTGACCCGATCATTGCCATGACTGAACCGATCAAGACCAAACGACCCGAGCCGCTGCAGGCGGTGAAGGGCATGAACGACATCCTGCCGCCCGAATCGGCGCGCTGGGAGTGGTTCGAGGCCCGAGTGCGCGCGCTGATGGCGCGATACGGCTACGCCAATGTGCGCACGCCGATCGTCGAGCCGACCGCGTTGTTCGTGCGTGGCATCGGCGAAGTGACCGACATCGTCGAGAAGGAGATGTACTCCTTCACCGATGCGATGAACGGCGACAAGCTGACGCTGCGCCCCGAGGCCACCGCCGGCATCGTGCGCGCGATGGTCGAGCACAACGCGCTGTACAACGGGCCGCTGCGGGTCTGGTCCGAAGTCTCGGTGTTCCGCCACGAGCGGCCGCAGAAAGGCCGCTACCGGCAGTTCCACCAGATCGACGTGGAAGCGCTCGGCTTCAAAGGCCCGGATGTCGACGCCGAGCAGATCCTGATGTGCCGCGCGCTGCTGACGGACCTCGGCATTCCGATGGCGAACGTGCGGCTCGAACTCAACAGCCTGGGCCAGGCCGACGAACGTCTGGCACACCGCGCCGCGCTGATCGCACACTTCGAGGCCCATGCCGAGGTGCTCGACGAGGACGCGAAACGCCGCCTGCAAAGCAACCCGCTGCGCATTCTCGACACCAAGAACCCCGCGATGCAGGCGATGGTCGAAGCCGCGCCGAAGCTGATGGATTTCCTCGGCGAGGCCTCGCTCGCGCACCTGAACGCGGTGCGCGCGGTGCTCGACGCGGTCGGCCTCGAATACCGCATCAATCCGCGCCTGGTGCGCGGGCTCGACTACTACAACCTGACCGTGTTCGAGTGGGTCACCGATCTGCTCGGCTCGCAGGGCACGGTCTGCGGCGGCGGGCGCTACGACGGCCTGTTCGAGCAACTCGGCGGCAAGCCGACGCCCGCGGTCGGTTGGGGCATGGGCATCGAGCGCATGCTGCTGCTGCTTGAAGCCGTCGGCGTGCTGCCGCCGACCAGCGCGCCCGACGTGTACGCGATCGTGCCGTCCGCCGCCGCGATGACCGCCGCGATGACGACCTGCGAAGCCTTGCGCGCCGCCGGCGTCGACGTGCAGATGCACGGCGCCGGCGCCGAGTCGTGGGGCGGCATGAAAAGCCAGTTCAAGCGCGCTGACGCGAGCGGTGCGCGTTTCGCGCTGATCTTCGGCGCCGATGAACTCGCGCGCGGCGAAGTGGCGCTGAAGTCGTTGCGCGACGCCGAGGTGCCGCAACGCGCCGTCAAGCTCGCCGAGGTGGCCGTGTGGGCCGCCGAACTCCGCACCGCATAATCCCGCCTTCACTCGAAACATCCCGTCCATGGCCACGCATCTCGACCTCGAAGAACAAGAACAGCTCGACCAGCTGAAAGCTTTCTGGAAGCGTTACGGCAACCTGATCACCTGGCTGCTGATCGTCGTGCTCGGCGGCTTCGCGGCGTGGAACGGCTGGAGCTGGTACCAGCGCGAGCAGGCCGGCAAGTCGAGCGCAATGTTCGACCAGCTCGACAAGGCGGCGCAAGCCGGCGATGTCGACCAGGCCAGCCGCGTCTTCGCCGACATGAAGGAGCGCTATCCGCGCACCGCGTTCACCGAACAGGGTGGGCTGACCGCCGCGAAGGTGCAGGTCGAGAAGGGCAAGGCCGATGCCGCGCTCGAGACCCTCGCCTGGGTCGGCGCGAATGCCGCCGAGCCGGAGTACCAGACCGTCGCGAAGCTGCGCGCGGCCGGCATCCTGCTCGACCAGAAAAAATACGACGACGCGCTGAAGCAGCTCGATGGTGCGATCGCCCCCGATTTCGCCGCGCTGGTCGCCGATCGGCGCGGCGACGTGCTGCTCGCGCAAGGCAAGAAGGACGACGCAAAAGCCGCGTACACGAAGGCGTGGCAGGCGATGGACCCGACTGTCGGCTACCGCCGCCTGATCGATGCCAAGCTGATCGCGCTCGGCGCCGCGCCGACCGAGGCTGCCAAGGTCGCCGAGGTGGCGAAGTGACGGGGCGTCGCGCGCATCTGGCAGGCGCCGCGCTGGCCGTGCTGGCGCTGGTCGCCGGCTGCGCGAGCCGCAACAAGCCCGACCCGCAGCCGCTCGAGCCCTTGACGCCGACCATCGCCGCCAGCACCGCTTGGACGCAGCGGGTCGACGGCGTCCGGTTTCCGCTCGCGATCGCGGTGTCGCGAGGGATGTTCACGGTCGCCGGCGACGACGGCACGGTGTTGGCGCTCGACGCCGAAACCGGCCGCGAAATCTGGCGCGGCAGCGCCGGTGCGAAGCTCAGCGCCGGCGTCGGCAGCGACGGCCGATTCGCCGCGGTCGTCACGCGCGGCGGCGAACTCGTCGTGTTCGAGCAGGGCCAGGTCAAGTGGCGCAAGGCGCTCGGGTCGCGCGTCGCGACCGCGCCGCTGGTCGCCGGCGAACGCGTGTTCGTGCTCGGCGTCGATCGCTCGGTGCAGGCTTTCGATGCGCTCGACGGGCGCAAGCTCTGGGTCTTGCAGCGCCCGGGCGAGCCGCTGACCCTGTCGCAGTCGGGCGTGCTCGGCGCCTTCAAGAACACGCTGATCGTCGGGCAAGGCCCGCGCATGGCCGGCGTCGACCCGACGCTGGGCACGGTCAAGTGGGACGTGACGGTCGGCTCGCCGCGCGGCGCCAACGAGCTCGAGCGCTTGGCCGATCTGGTCGGCCCGTCGGTGCGCAACGGCGACGTGATCTGCGCGCGTTCGTTCCAGGCTGCGGTCGGCTGCGTGAATGCCGAGCGCGGCACGCTGGTCTGGAGCAAGAACGTCGGTGGCACCGATGCCATCGCGGGCGATGCGCAGCTCGTGATCGCCGGCGACGCGTCCGATCGCATCACGGCTTGGAAGGCCGACAGCGGCGACGTGGTCTGGACCACTGACAAGCTCCTCTACCGCACGCTCAGCTCGCCGGTGAGCTTCAACCTGTCGGTCGTGTTCGGCGACGAGAACGGCATGCTGCACTGGCTCTCGCGCGCGGCGGGCGTGGCGCAACTGCGCTCGACCACCGACGGCAGCGCGATCACGGTGCAGCCGGCAGTCTCGGGCAACACGCTGCTGGTCGTCACGCGCAAAGGCGGCCTGTTCGCCTTCCGCCAGTAAGCGCGAGGCCTGCCTCTTCATGAAACCGGTGATCGCCATCGTCGGACGCCCGAACGTGGGCAAGTCCACGCTGTTCAACCGGATGACGAAAAGCCGCGACGCGATCGTTGCCGACTTCTCCGGCCTCACGCGCGACCGCCACTACGGCGACGGGCGCAGCGGCGAGCACGAGTTCATCGTCGTCGACACCGGCGGCTTCGAACCCGACAGCACGACCGGCATCGTCAAAGAGATGGCGAAGCAGACGCGCCAGGCTGTGGCCGAGGCCGACGCGGTGATCTTCGTCGTCGACGTGCGGTCGGGCGTGTCGGGGCAAGACCACGACATCGCGCGCTATCTGCGCACCGTCGGCAAGAAGGTGATCCTGGCAGTCAACAAGGCCGAGGGCATGCAGGAGTCGCCGCTGCTCGGCGAGTTCTTCGAGCTCGGTCTCGGTGAGCCGCATCCGATCTCGGCCGCGCACGGGCAGGGCATCCGCAGCCTGACCGACGCGGCGCTCGCGGACTTCGAGTTCGAGGACGAAGACGAAGTCACGCCCGAAGACGGCGGGCCGATCAAGCTCGCGGTGGCGGGCCGGCCGAACGTCGGCAAGTCGACGCTGATCAACACCTGGCTCGGCGAGGAACGCCTGGTCGCGTTCGATCAGCCGGGCACGACGCGCGATGCGATCACGGTGCCGTTCGAGAGAGGTGGCCAGAAGTTCGAGCTGATCGACACCGCCGGGCTGCGCCGCAAGGGGCGCGTCTTCGAGGCGATCGAGAAGTTCTCGGTCGTCAAGACCTTGCAAGCGATCGCCGATGCGAACGTCGTGCTGCTGCTGCTCGATGCGACCCAGGGCGTGACCGACCAGGACGCGCACATCGCCGGCTACATCCTCGAGAGCGGCCGCGCGGTCGTGATCGCGATCAACAAGTGGGACGCTGTCGACGCCTACCAGAAAGAAACGCTGCAGCGCTCGATCGAGCAGCGCCTGGCGTTCCTGAAGTTCGCCGCGGTGCTGCACATCTCGGCGATCAAGCGCCAAGGCCTCGGCCCGGTCTGGAAGGCGATCGGCGACGCGCATGCGTCGGCGATCAAGAAGATGCCGACGCCGGTGCTGACGCGCTTGCTGCAGGAGGCGGTCGAGCACCAAGCGCCGAAGCGCGCCGGCGCGTTCCGCCCGAAGCTGCGCTATGCCCACCAGGGCGGCATGAACCCGCCGCTGATCGTGATCCACGGCAACTCGCTCGATCACATCAGCGAGACCTACAAGCGCTTTCTTGAAGGGCGGTTCCGCGAGCATTTCAAGCTGACCGGCACGCCGATGCGGATCGAGTTGCGCTCGTCGAAGAACCCGTTCGACAAGGACTGAGTTCCCAGGGGCCATTCACGCAAACCCTCGGTGTCGCGAGATCGCTGTGTTAACGTGACCGCTTCTGAAGCTTCATCACGGAGAATATCGTGAGCAACAAAGGGCAACTCCTACAAGACCCCTTCCTGAACCTGCTGCGCAAGGAGCATGTTCCGGTTTCGATCTACCTCGTCAATGGGATCAAATTGCAGGGCCACATCGAGTCTTTCGATCAGTACGTGGTTCTCCTGCGCAACACCGTGACGCAGATGGTCTACAAGCACGCCATCTCGACGGTCGTGCCAGGTCGCGCGGTCAACTTTCACGCTGCCGAACCGACCGAACCCGCGCCGTGAGCGTGAATCCGGTCCGACGCCTCGCACCTTGAGTTCCACGGAATCGATCGCCCCGAACGGGCCGAATGGCCCCGCCCGGGCGATCCTGGTCGGGGTCGACTTCGGCCGCGGCAAATCCTTCGACGCTTCGCTCGACGAGCTCGCGTTGCTGGCCGAATCGGCCGGTGATGTGGCGGTGGCGCGCGTGATTGCGCGCCGCAAGGCGCCCGATGCGGCGCTGTTCATCGGCTCGGGCAAGGCCGACGAGATCAAGGCGCTGGTGCTCGGTTACCAGGCCGAGGCGGTGCTGTTCGATCAGGCTTTGTCGCCGGCCCAGCAGCGCAACCTCGAAAAGCACTTGGGCGTGGCCGTGGCCGACCGCACGATGCTGATTCTCGAAATCTTCGGCGAGCGCGCGAAGAGCCACGAGGGCAAGCTGCAGGTCGAGCTGGCGCGGTTGCAGTACTTGTCGACGCGGCTGGTGCGGCGCTGGAGCCACCTCGAACGCCAGAGCGGCGGCATCGGCATGCGCGGCGGCCCGGGCGAGGCGCAGATCGAGCTCGACCGCCGCATGATCGGCGAGCGCATCAAGGGCGTGAAGAAGCAGCTCGAGCGCGTCAAGAAGCAGCGCAGTACGCAGCGGCGTTCGCGCGAGCGCAATCAGACCTTCCGCGTCTCGCTGGTGGGCTACACCAATGCCGGCAAGTCGACGCTGTTCAACGCACTCGTCAACGCCAAGACCTACGCCGCCGATCAACTCTTCGCGACGCTCGACACGACGACGCGCCAGCTGTATCTCGAAGGGCCGGAAGGATCCGAAGCCGCATCCGCACGTTCGGCCTCGTTGAGCGATACGGTCGGCTTCATCCGCGACCTGCCGCACAAGCTGATCGAAGCCTTCGAGGCCACCTTGCAGGAAGCCAACGACGCCGACCTGCTGCTGCATGTCGTCGACTGCGCCAGCCCGGTACTGGCCGAGCAGATGGCCGAGGTGCAGCGGGTGCTGACCGAAATCGGTGCGGCCCACATCCCGCAGGTGCTGGTCTGGAACAAGCTCGATCGGCTCGAACAAACCCAGCGCCCGCGGGAACTGCGCGACGTGCTCGAGGTCAATGCCGGGCTGCGTGTGCCGCGCGTGTTCATCAGCGCGCAGACCGGCGAAGGCATGGCCGAGTTGCGTGCGATCCTGGCCGAAGCGGTCGCCGGCACGCTCGAAGGCTTCTTGAACCGGGCCGAAGCGGCCCCAGATGACATCCGCTTGCTGCCTGTCGATGATGACGATCCCGTCGACGACAGCGACGACGACGAACTTCCGATGCCCTCGGCAACCCACCACTCCCTCGCATGACCATGAGCCATCCGACTTCTCCAAGCCGCCTCCAGCGCCTGCGCGCGCGCGCGGCCGGCTGGGTGCTGAACAACGGGCGCGGCGACGGCCCGCCCGACCTCGACGAACTCTGGCGCGATTTCAACCGCAAGCTCAGCGGCCTGTTCGGCGGCAAGGGCGGTGGCAATGCGCCGCGCGGCAACGGCTCAGGCGACAACGGTGGCGGCGGACCGAACTTCCAGCCCGACATGAAGAGCGCCGGCATCGGCGCCGGGTTGGTGGCGGGTGTGGTCGCCCTGATCTGGCTCGGCAGCGGCTTCTTCATCGTGCAGGAAGGCCAGCAAGCGGTCGTCACCTCGTTCGGCAAGTACAGCCACACGGCCGATGCCGGTTTTCAGTGGCGCATGCCGTACCCGTTCCAGGCCAACGAGGTCGTCAGTTTCACGCAGTTGCGCTCGACCGAGGTCGGCCGCAATGCGGTGATCGCCGCGACCGGGTTGCGCGATTCGTCGATGCTCACGCAGGACGAGAACATCGTCGACATCCGCTTTACGGTGCAGTACCGGCTGAAAGACGCGCGCGCCTTCCTGTTCGAGAACCGTGACCCCGAGACGGCGGTCACGCTGGCCGCCGAATCGGCGGTGCGCGAGATCGTCGGCCGCAGCCGGATCGACTCGGTGCTGTATGAGCAGCGCGACGCGATCGCCGCCGAGGTGGCAAAGTCGGTGCAGGAGCAACTCGATCGCCTGAAGGCCGGCATCGTGATCGTCAACGTCAACGTGCAGAGCGTGCAGCCGCCCGAGCAGGTGCAGGCCGCGTTCGAAGACACGCTGAAGGCCGGCCAGGACGGCGACCGGCTGAAGAAAGAAGGCTTGGCCTACGCGAGCGACGTGATCCCGAAGGCGCAAGGAACCTCGGCGCGCTTGCGCGAGGAGGCCGAGGGCTACAAGTCGCGCGTGGTGGCGCAGGCCGAGGGTGATGCGCAGCGCTTCAACAGCGTGCTGGCCGAGTACCAGAAGGCGCCGGCGGTGACCCGCGACCGCATGTACATCGACACGATGCAGACGATCTACAGCAACGTCAGCAAGGTGATGGTCGATACGCGCAACAACTCGAACCTGCTGTACCTGCCGCTCGACAAGTTGCTGCAGGCCACCGGCACCGGTCAACCGGCGGTCGTGACGCCCACCGCGCCGGCGACCGAGACCGCGCCCGTGGCGGGTGCCGCCGATGCGCGCTCGCGCGACAACCAACGCGGCCGCGACCGCGAGAGCCGCTGAGCTCGGGAGACAAGAACATGAACCGCATCGTCCTGATCGTCGGCGCCTTCCTGCTGGTGCTGATGCTGCTGGCCTCGACCCTGTTCGTGGTCGACCAGCGCCAGGTGGCCGTCGTCTACGCGCTCGGTGAGATCAAGGAAGTGATCCAGGAGCCGGGTCTGAAGTGGAAGCTGCCGCCGCCGTTCCAGAACGTGGTTTTTCTCGACCGCCGCATCCAGACCATGGACAGCCCGGAGACGCGCCCGATCTTCACCGCCGAGAAGAAGAGCCTGGTGATCGACTGGCTGGTGAAGTGGCGCATCACCGACCCGAGGCAGTTCATTCGCAACAACGGCTCCGACATGCGCAGCCTCGAGACGCGTCTGAGCCCGATCGTGCACGCGGCCTTCAACGAAGAGGTGACGAAACGCACTGTCGGCGAAGTGCTGTCGAGCGGGCGTGACAAGGTCATGCAGGACGTGCGCGGGCGGCTCACCGACGAGGCCAAGTCGTTCGGCATCGAGATTCTCGATGTCCGCATCAAGCGAGTCGACTTCGTCGCCAACATCACCGACTCGATCTACAGCCGCATGGCCTCCGAACGCAAGCAGGTCGCGAACCAGCTGCGCTCGACCGGTGGCGCCGAAGGCGAGAAGATTCGCGCCGACGCCGATCGTCAACGCGAGGTCATCGTCGCCGAGGCTTACCGCGATGCGCAGAAGGTCAAGGGCGAGGGCGACGCCAAGGCGTCGGCGATCTTCGCCGGTGCGTTCGGGCGCGACGCGCAGTTCGCCAAGTTCTATCGCAGCCTCGAGGCCTACCGCGCCAGCTTCCGCAACAAGTCGGATCTGATGGTGGTCGACCCGAGCAGCGAGTTCTTCCAGTCGATGCGCGGCGGCGGTCCCGGCTCCGGCGCGACTGCCCCCAAGAAGTAGCGGTGGCGGCCACCGGGCTCTGGGAGCTGCTGCTCGGCGCGTTCGCGCTGATGCTGGTGGTCGAAGGGCTGCTGCCCTTCATCAGCCCGGCACGCTGGCGCGCGGTGTTCGCGCAGGCGGTGAAGCTGAGCGACGGGCAAATCCGTTTCATTGCGTTGTCGAGCATGCTCTCGGGACTCGTTTTGCTCTGTGTCTTCCTGTCGTGATCGGGCGACGGATCGCGCAAGACACGCCGGTACAATCTGTTTTTTAACCCCCCGGCGTTTTCACATGTCATCTGCTTGGCTGCTGCCCGAGCACATTGCCGACGTGCTGCCCGCGCA
>JAZJZJ010000230.1:0-6425 GCA_040389925.1 Pseudomonadota bacterium | reverse complement strand
GCCAGGTCGAGTAGTTGCCCTTGTACGGGATGCCGCGGCCGCGGTCGAGTTCGAGAATCCATTCGGCCGCGTTGTCGAGGAAGTAGCGATCGTGGGTGATCGCAACGACGGTGCCCGAGTAGCGCTGCAGAAACTGCTCGAGCCAGTCGACCGATTCAGCGTCCAGGTGGTTGGTCGGCTCGTCGAGCAGCAGCATGTCGGGCTTGCTCAGCAGCAGCCGGCACAGCGCGACGCGGCGCTTCTCGCCGCCCGACAGGTTGCCGACCACCGCATCCCACGGCGGCAGGCGCAGCGCATCGGCGGCGATCTCGAGTTGCTGGTCGGAGTTCTCGCTGCCGGACGCGGCGATGATCGCCTCCAGATCGGCCTGCTCGGCCGCGAGCTTGTCGAAATCGGCGTCGGGCTCGCCGTATTCGGCATAAACCTCGTCGAGCCGCTTCTTCGCGGCCAGCGCGCCACCGATGCCTTCTTCGACGGCCTGGCGCACGGTCTGGTCGGGCGCCATCACCGGCTCCTGCGGCAGGTAGCCGATCTTCAGATCGGGCATCGGCGTGGCTTCGCCCTCGATGTCCTTGTCGATGCCGGCCATGATCTTCAGCAGCGTCGACTTGCCCGAGCCGTTGGTGCCGAGCACGCCGATCTTGGCGCCGGGGAAAAAGCTGAGCGAGATGTCCTTGAGAATCTGCCGCTTCGGCGGCACGATCTTGCCGACGCGGTTCATTGTGAAAACGTACTGGGCCATGGGTTTCTCTGAGAAGTTCTGAAAGCTGGGCGCCGCGAACCCGGCCGGCGCAACCGGCTATTGTCGCCGCTCAGGGATTTTCGGGTTCTTCCCAACGCTGGCCCTTGTCGAACACGATGCGCCAGACGCCGGGCGCTTCGAGCCGCCAGACCGAGTTGAAGCGCGCGATCGGCGTGCCCGCGGGGTCGCGCACCGGGCCGGTCGAGTGCGCGAGCGTGCCGTCGGCGAGCACGACGACGTGGTCGGGCGCCCACGAGAACGGCGCGTCCTTCTTCTCGAAAAAGCGCGCCCACGCCGTGGCGACCGCGGCCTTGCCGTTCAACACCTTGGGCCCGCTGAAAAACACCGCGTGCTCGGACAAGTGCGACGCGAACGCCGCCACGTCCCGATCGGCCATGGTCTGCGCGAACGCGCGCTCGGCGGCCTCGACCTGGCGCGTCGCCGCATCGAGATCAGGCTGCGCCAGCACAGCGCCCGACAGCAACAAGGCGCTCCACGTCGCCGCCACGCGCTTTGCCATCTCGAACCCCCTTCACTTCGCCGGCGCCAGTTCGGTCGCCTTCGCCCGCCTCGCATAGCGCTGCGCGAGCACCGCGCAGACCATCAGCTGCATCTGGTGGAACAGCATCAGCGGCAGCACGACCGCGCCGACCGTGCCGCTCGCGAACAGCACGCGCGCCATCGGGATGCCGCTGGCCAGACTCTTCTTCGAGCCGCAGAACACGATCGTGATCTCGTCTTCCTTCGAGAAGCCGAGGCGCCGCGCGGCGAAGGTTGTGATGAACAGCGCGAGCGCGAGCAGCACCGCGCAGACCAGCAGCAATCCGACCAGCGCGGCGGGCGGCATCTGCTGCCACAGGCCCTGGATCACCGCTTCGCTGAACGCGGTGTAGACCACCAGCAGGATCGAGCTGCGATCGACCGTGCCGAGCACGACCTTGTGGCGCTCGACCCAGCCGCCGATCCACTGGCGCGCGATCTGCCCGGCGATGAAGGGCGCGAGCAGTTGCAGCACGATCGCGCGCAGCGCGTCCAGCGACGCGGCCGCACCGTGCTGCGCCAGCAGCAGCCCGACCAGCGCCGGCGTCAGGAAGATGCCGATCAGGCTCGACGCCGACGCGCTGCACACCGCCGCCGACACGTTGCCGCGCGCGATCGAGGTGAACGCGATCGCCGACTGCACGGTCGCCGGCAGCGCGCACAGAAACAGGATGCCGATGTACAGATCGGGCGTGACGAGCGGCTCCAGCAGCGGCCGCAATGCGAGGCCGAGCACCGGGAACATCACGAAAGTGGCGGCGAACACCAGCAGGTGCAGCCGCCAATGCGTGATGCCGGCGACGATCGCCTCGCGCGAGAGCTTTGCGCCGTGCATGAAGAACAGCAGGCCGATCGCGATGTTGGTGATCCAGTTGAACACCAGCGCCGAAGTGCCGCTGCACGGCAGCAGGCTGGCGGCGATGACCACCGCGGTCAACAGCAGCGTGAAATTGTCGGGAACGAAGCGGGAGCGGGTCATGCGCGCGAGCTTAAAGCAAGCGCGACCCACCGGCGAAACGCGCGCCAGCGGTTCACGGCTCGTTGCTGATCATCGGGTCGACCATCAACTCTTCTCCGGTCGCGGCATCTTTCACGTACACCGAATACTTGAACGTGCCGCCGACGGAGTTGTCGTCGTACAGCGTCGCCTTCGCCGGATTCCCGGGCAGCGTTCGCGACGGAAACGGGAACTGGTTGCCCGGGTCGCTGACGACCACGGCGTCCTGCTCGCGAAAGACATAGCCGTCGGTCTTGAGCACGAACTTCAGCACCGCGTTGCTGCGGTCGGTGACCGACACCCGCTCCGGGTCGCAGACGACGTTCTTCTCGGCATCGACGGTGACGATCACTTTGTGCGGGTCTGAGCTTTTCATGGTTGGTTTGTCCAAAGGTTCAAGGATGGGCTGGTGCCGCCCCCGCGGCGGCAGCCAGTCGTTGGCGAAGATCGGCATACGCGGGGTGCCGATAGGGAGACGCATCGATTCGTTTGGCGAGCGCTCGGGCGTCGTCGATCGCGCCCAGGCGCAGTCGCGCCTGGCCGAGCCAGGTCATCGACGGCAGATCGCCCCCTGCGGCGCGCGCCTGCACGCGCTCGACCACCGCCTGCCAGTGGATGCGAGCGGCCTGCGCCTGTTCGTCGCGCGCGAGCAGATCGCCGAGCGCGAGTTCGACCGCCGCGGCAACGCGCGTCTGTTCCGCATCCAGCACCGTGCCGGCGGACGCGGACGCCTGCACCGTCGCGATGAAATCCTCGAGTTCTCGGCGCGTCGGCAGCGTCGCCTGGCCGAGCGCGATCCGGTCCAGCAGCAGGCTGCCCGCGAGCACGATGTTCCACTTGTTGCGCGTGGCGTCGGTCGACAGCAGCCGGGCCATGTCACCGGTCGCGCGGTCGAGGTTCGCGGCCGCAGCGGCCGTCCGGCCGAGCACGATCTCGCTCTCGGCCAGGCTCAGGCGCACGAAGATCAGGTGCGCCAGCCACTCGGTGTTGCTGCGATCGAACGCGACCAGCGCCTCGATCCGCGGCAGCGCCTCTTCGGTCATCCGCAGCGCGAGCTCGGGGTGGCCGAGCATCGATTGCAGCCGGCCGAGTTCGTAGCTGCCGTTCGCGAGCAGTTGCTGCGCGCTGCGGTTTTTGTCGATGTCGGGCATCTTGGCGAGCGTCGCGATCTTGATCTGCTGCGCGTCGATCGCCGCCTCGAACTCGCCCTTGGCCTCGCGCACCTTGGCGATCCAGCCCCAGGCGTTGGCAAGCTCCCAACCGTATCCGCCTGCGGCACCGACGGTCCCGGCCCACGCATCGCGCGCCGCGGAGAATGCCTTCTCGGCCTGATCCAGCCGCGCCGTTTCGAGATACAGGACGCCGAGGTTCACGCCGGCATAGGCCGTCTCGATGCGCCAGTCGAGCTTGGTCGAATCGAGGCGGGTCAGTTGCTGCGCCAACTCCTGGTACTGGCGAAACGCTGCTTCTGCGTCGGCGACCTGGCCGCGCCGCCGCGCCATGTAGCCGACCCAGTAGACGCTTTGTGCATGGTCGAAGATGCGCTGGCCGTCGCGCGGCGCGCGTGCCACCAGCTCGGCGGTGCTGTCGGCGGCGCGCTGGAACACGCGCGTCGCTTCGTCCAGGCTGCCGCGTCGTTCGGCAATCTCGCCGATCAGGTGCAGCGCGCGCGCGCGGCGGCCGAGCGCGTCGGCGTCGAGCCGGCCCATCTCCTGGGCGGCGTAGTAGTCGAGCGCCTTGGCACCAACGGCATCGAGCACGTCGAGCCGGCCCACCGGTTGCAGCTTCTTGCGCAGATCGCCGAGCATGAACTCGACCAGGCCCTCGGCCAGCACGCGCTGACGCCGCGCCTCGTTGGCCTCCCACAGCGCGACGCCGACGCCGACCGCCAGCGCCGTGACGACGACACCGGTCGCGGCGACTCCGAGGCGATGCCGCCGCACGAACTTGGCGACCCGGTAACGCAGCGAGTCGGGCCGCGCCGCGACCGGCTCGTCGTCGAGGTAGCGGCGCAGATCGTCGGCCAGCAGCGCCGCATTCGCGTAGCGCTCGGCCGGCGACTTCTTCAGCGCCTTGACGACGATGTTGTCGAGGTCGCCGCGCAGCGCGCGTGCGAGCCTGAGCTTGGCCGCCGCCGGGCCGGCGGCGCCGTTGCGCAACACGGCGTCCGACAGCCGCTTCGGCTCGACCTCGATCACCGCGCGCATCTGGTCCAGCGGCGCGATCGTTCCGCCCGTGGTTGGATGCACGCCGCCGAGCAGCACGTACAGCAGCACGCCGAGCGCATAGACGTCGGTCGCGGTCGTGACGTCGCCGCCCTGCAACTGCTCCGGCGCCGCGTACTGGAGTGTGAACGCGCGCCCGCCGAGCTGCGTCAGCTCGGTCGCCGGGGTCGGCCCGGCGCTGTCGTCGAGCAGCTTGGCGATGCCGAAGTCCAGCAGCTTGATCTCGCCGGCCGCGTTCACGAGGATGTTCGACGGCTTCAGGTCGCGGTGCAGGATCAGCCGGTTGTGCGCATGGGTGACTGCGGCCAGCACGTCGAGAAACAGGCGCACGCGGGCGGCCAGGTCGAGCGCCTTGTCTTCGCAGTAGCGCTTGATCGTGACGCCGTCAACGTATTCGAGCACGAGGTAGGGCTGGGCCGCGTCGCCGACGCCGGCATCCAGCAGGCGCGCGATGTTCGGGTGCGCGAGCCGCGCCAGGATGCTGCCTTCGCGCGCGAAGCGTTCGCGCGCGCCGGGCGTCGCCAGGCCCGCGCTCAGGAACTTGATCGCCACCTGGCCTTCGAAGCGGCCGTCGCTGCGGTGTGCGAGCCAGACGCTGCCCATGCCGCCCTGCCCGAGTTGGCGCTCGACCGTGTACGCGCCGAAGACCTGGCCGGCGAAGCTCGCATCGAGCAGCGGCGCGCTGGACCCGCGACCGGCCTTGTGCGCCACGCCGGAAATCGTCACCAGCAGCAGCGCTTCGAGGTCGTCGGCCAGCGTCGCATCCTCGGCGCGCAATTCGGCAATGCGCTGCGCCCGGTCCAGGCCGTCGCGCGCCAGCACGTCGTCGAGCAACCGGCTCAGGCGGCGCCAGCGCGCCTGCTCTTCGACCTGCATCAGCGCGACGCCCGCAGCGCCCGCGCGTGGACACTGGCCGCCGCACTCAGCGGCGGCGCGACGGCAACGGGCGAAGGGGGAATCGTCTCGGTCATGGGCAGTTCGGCCGGTTCTTGCAAAGGTGAGCTCCTGACTCGTCGCACCCGTTGGCGCGGCGGCGCACCGTATTTCAACACGGCGCTTGCATCCTCTTGCACACCGGCCGCGCGCTGCGCCGGCAGACGCATCGGCGTGCCGTTCGCTGCGCGCTTGCACACGCAGCAGGTAGAATGCAGGCACCGGCGCAGTCTCAGTCACTGCGCCGACGTCATTTCTGACTGAGCCAACGTCCTCCCGACGCAGTGCTCGCCACACCCCTCTGCCTGCGACTGGCGCCCGATGTACGAGCGACAGGCCGATCTCTCCGTTTGGAATCCCATGTCTTTTGACACCCTCGGCCTCGCCGAGCCCTTGCTGCGTGCCGTTGCGGAATACGGCTACACCACCCCGACCCCGATCCAGCTGCAGGCGATTCCCGCCGTGCTCTCCGGCGGTGACGTGATGGGCGGCGCCCAGACCGGCACCGGCAAGACCGCCGGCTTCGTGCTGCCGATGCTGCACCGCCTGCTCGACCACCACCAGCAGCGCACGCTCGACCTCTCGCACGTGCAGATCTTCGTGCTCGACGAGGCCGACCGCATGCTCGACATGGGCTTCGTGCACGACATCAAGAAGGTGCTCGCGGTGCTGCCGGCGCAGAAGCAGAGCCTGCTGTTCAGCGCGACCTTCAGCGACGAGATCAAGGCCCTGGCCGACCGCCTGCTGAACAAGCCGGTGCTGATCGAAGTGGCGCGCCGCAACCAGACCAACGATGCGATCGCACAAAAAGTGCACCCGGTCGGCCGCGAGATGAAGAAGGATCTGCTGATCCACCTGATCAAGGCAAACGACTGGGACCAGGTGCTGGTGTTCACGCGCATGAAGCACGGCGCGAATCGTCTGGTCGAGCATTTGCTGAAGGCCGACATCAGCGCGATGGCGATCCACGGCAACAAGAGCCAGACCG
>JAZJZJ010000229.1:0-3445 GCA_040389925.1 Pseudomonadota bacterium | reverse complement strand
TTCGCCGAACTCGGCCGCATCGACCCGGCCGGCCACGGCAGCGGCTGCTACGACATCCAGGTCGGCACGCCGGTGCAGCTCTCGCCGCGGCTGATCCGCGTGACCGCGAACAACGGCAGCCTGATGACCGGGCCGGGCACCAACACCTACCTGATTGGCGGCGGCGCGGGCAACGAGTGGGCGGTGATCGACCCGGGCCCGCTCGACGACGCGCACGTTGACGCGATCATGGCCGCGGCACCCGGCCCGATCCGCTGGATCTTCGCGACCCACACCCACAACGACCACTCGCCGGCCTGCGTGCCGCTGAAGGAACGCACCGGTGCGACCGTCTATGGCCGCGTGCCCGACCACGCCGAGTGGCAGGACGCGAGCTTCGTCCCCGATGTGCACCTGACCGGCGGCGAGCGCTTCGATCTGCCCGGAGATTCGACGCTGCACGCGATCCACACCCCCGGCCACGCGTCGAACCACCTCTGCTACCGGCTCGAGGAAGAGCGGCTGCTGTTCACCGGCGACCACGTGATGCAGCTCTCGACCGTCGTGATCAACCCGCCCGATGGCGACATGTCGGCTTACATCGGCTCGCTGCGCGCGCTGGTCGAGCACGACCTCGACTGGCTCGCGCCCGGTCACGGCTTCCTGATGGCGAACCCGAAACAGGCGATGGAGGCGATCGTCGCGCATCGGTTGCGGCGCGAGGCCAAGGTTGTCAACGCGCTGCGCGAACTCGGCCCGGTCGATGCACAGACGCTGCTGGTGCGCGTCTACGACGACGTGAAGCCGCAGCTGCTCGCGATGGCAATGCGTTCGTTGCGCGCCCATTTGTTCAAGCTGCGCGACGACGGCGTCGTGCGCGAAGCCGACGGGCGCTGGGGCTTGTCAACGCCGCGCTGAGCGCCGGCCGGAGCGTCTGCGTCAGCCGCCCGACAGTGCACGCGCGTCGTCGGGCGCTGTGGCGTCGAGGTGCTCGGTGCAGTTCAGCAGGCTGGCAAGGTGCGGTGGTTGAGCGCCGACGATGCTCAGGCTGGTGTTGCCGAGGTGCGTGGGTTGCAGCATGCCGTCGGCCAGCCGCACGTGCGCCGCGAGCAGTGCGCGGATCACGAGGCCGTGGGTGACGACCGCGAGCGCACCGCTCGTCTCGCCCCGGATGGCTGCCTGCCGCGCCACGACATGCGCGAACGCGGCGGCGACGCGCCGCGCGAACGCCGCCGTCGACTCGCCGTTCGGTGGCGCTTCGGTCGTCGTCAACGGATCGACAGTCATGCCGTCGTACGGCCGGCCGCGCCAGTCGCCGAAGTTGCGCTCCTGCAGCAGCGGCGTGGTTTCGATCACCGCGCCGGTCACTTTCGCGATCGCCTGAGCGGTGCGCAGCGCGCGTGGCAGGTCGCTCGTGATGATCGCGCGCACATCCATTGCCGCCAGGCGCGCCGCGAGCGCCTCGGCCTGGGCGATGCCGCGCGCGCTGAGCGGCGTGTCGGCCGGTTGCAGCACGCGCGCGACGTTCAATGCGGTTTCGCCGTGGCGGATCAGCAGCAGGTTCATGGTTCGGGTCCGGGCTGTGCCGTCAGCCGTTCAGGCCGACCACGTAATGATTCGTCAACTCGCGCTGAACATCGGGCAGCAGCCGCGCGAGCTCGGCGTCGAGCTGTTGTGCCTCGGCCCCGCTCAGCATCGGCTCGCCGCCGCGTTCGGGAAAGCGCGCCAGCATGTCGATGCGCATCGCGGTCGGCGGATGCGTCGCGTCGACCCGCCAGCCCTCGTTGCGCGAGCGTGCGTTCCAGCGCTCGATCTCGGCCGAGGGCAAGTCGCGTCGAAAGTGTTGCAACAGCGTCGGCAGGTCGGCCAATCCGCGCACCAGCGCGGCACGGTGCATGGCCCCGTCTGCCGCTTCGGTCAGGCTCAGGGCCTGCAGCATCGACCGGGTCGCCGCGCCACCGGCGACCGTGGCCGCGAGCCGATCGGCGAGGTATTCGGCGCGCTGCGACTCGCGGTATACGAGCAGCAGCATGCCCTGACCGAGCAGGCCGAATACCTTCGAAACCGCCAGCATCGCCAGATCGACCGGAATCGCGAGCAGCGAAATGAATGGCCCGAGCTGCTGCTCGCGCCCCGACTCGCCGATGGCAGCCGGCCGCAGTACCTCCTCGCAGGTGAACAGCGTGTTCACGGCCGAGTACAGGAACTGCCCGCGCAACGGGTCGCCGTTGACGCCGTGCGCCAACTCGTGCGCGACGACGGCGGTGCGCTCGTCGGGCCGCAACAGCAGCAACAGGGGCAGGCCAAGTTCCACGTGACGTTCGCCGCGCCACCCCGCGCGGCGGAAGTTGGCGTTGAGTTCGGTCGAGACCGCGATGCCATCCGCCGGCTGCGCGCCGAGCGCGTGTGCGACGCGGTCGGTCAGGGCGTGCAGGGCAGGGTAGGCAGCGCGGTCGAGCGGCCACTGCGGCGCCGGTGTGAACCGAGGCCGCACAGCCCATGCCAGCAGCGGCAGCGCTAACGCGGCGATCGCGACGAACAGATTGCTCCATGGCTGAGTCCAAAGCACCACGGCGGCCACGACCAGCAACAGGCTGCCGAGATGGACGAGCGCGGCCAGCGCGTAGGCGAGGGCAAGGCTGGCCGACGCGCGCCGTGCACGCCGTGGCCTCGCCGTGATCGGCTCGCGCGCGATCTCCGCGAACAGCCGGTCGCCCAGGCGTTGCCCGATCGCGCGCGTCGTGCGCGCGAAACGCCCTTTCGGTTCGCCGGCGGCTTCGGGTGGGCTGGTGGAGACCGGCATCGCCTACGATTCTCGTCTTGCACTGAGCAACAGCGTCGAAGGAGTCCAGTATGTCGGATGCGGCCGATCGTTTCGCGGTCCTGCTCGAGCCCTCGGGCCGACGCTTCGACGCGCCGGCCGGCGTGCCGCTGTTGCGCGCGGCGCGCGCGGCCGGGTTGATCCTGCCGAGCTCGTGCCGCAACGGCACCTGCCGCGCCTGCATCTGCCGCCTCGTCAGCGGTCGCGTGCGCTATGGCGTCGACTGGCCCGGCCTGAGCGTGGACGAAAAGGCCGAGGGCTTCATCCTGCCGTGCGTGGCGATCCCGGAGTCGCCGCTCGTGATCGACGCCGCGCGCGTGGTTGACATCGACCTTGCGCCTTGAACGCCCGCCCCGGCGCTACATGCTGCGCCGATACTGCCCGCCGACCTCGAACAGCGCGTTCGTGATCTGCCCGAGCGAGCAGCAGCGCACCGCGTCCATCAGCACCTCGAAGACGTTGCGGTTCTCGATCACCGCCTGCTGAAGCCGCGCCAGCATCGCCGGCGACTCGCTCGCGTGGCGAGCCTGGAATTCGGCCAGGCGCTTCAGCTGGGATTGCTTCTCGTCGTCGGTCGAGCGCGCCAGCTCGAGCGTGTCGGCGACCGGGTCGCCGTGCGGGTTGCGGAAGGTGTTGACGCCGACG
>JAZJZJ010000228.1:0-17017 GCA_040389925.1 Pseudomonadota bacterium | reverse complement strand
GCGGCCGGCGCTGCCGCCCTCGCGCGTCCGGTCTGGCCGGGTCTGGCGCTCGCGTCGCTCGGCGCGATCGCCTTCTCCGGCAAGGCGATCATCGTCAAGCTCGCGTACCGCCACGGCGTCGACGCCGTGACGCTGATCACCTACCGCATGCTGTTCGCCTTGCCGCTGTTCCTGCTGCTGGCCTGGTGGGCCGGCCGCGGCAAGCCGGCGCTCGTGAAACGCGACTGGATCGCGGTCGTCGGCCTGGGCTTCACCGGCTACTACCTGGCGAGCTTTCTCGACTTTGCGGGGCTGGCCTACATCAGCGCCAGCTTCGAACGCCTGATCCTGTACCTCAACCCGACGCTCGTGCTCGCCATGGGCGTGCTGATCTTCAAGCGCAAGGTCACGGGCCGGCAACTGGTGGCGCTCGGCGTCAGCTACTGCGGCGTGCTGCTGGTCTTCGGCCACGAGCTGACCTCGCTCGGCACGAACGCCGCCCTCGGCGCGGCGCTCGTGTTCGCCAGCGCGGTCAGCTACGCGGTCTACCTCACGTTCAGCGGCGAGGAGGTGCAGCGGCTCGGCGCGTTGCGCCTGACCGGCCTGGCGACCACCGTGGCGTGCCTGTTCTGCATCGTCCAGTTCCTGGTGCTGCGTCCGCTGGGCGCACTCGCCGTGGCACCCGAGGTGATCTGGCTGTCGGTGCTGAACGCAACGCTGTGCACCTTCGCACCGGTGCTGATGGTGATGATGGCGATCGAGCGCATTGGCGCGACGATCGCCGCGCAGACCGGCATGATCGGGCCGCTGTCGACGATCCTGATGGGCGTCGTCATCCTCGGCGAGCCGTTCACGGTGTGGATCGCGGCGGGCACGCTGCTGGTACTCGCGGGCATCTGGCTGCTCGCCAAATGGAGATAAGCAAATGGATCTGGGAATCAAAGGCAAATGGGCGCTGGTCTGCGCCGCGAGCAAGGGCCTCGGCAAGGGTTGCGCGAGCGCACTGGTGCGCGAGGGCGTCAACGTGGTGATCACGGCGCGGGGCGTTGAAGCGCTCGAAGCCACCGCGAGCGAACTGCGCACCCTGAGTCTCGAACATCGCGGCGGCGAGGTGCGCGTGGTCGCTGGCGACATCACGACCGAAGCCGGCCGCGCGGCCGCGCTGGCGGCGTGCCCGCAGGTCGACATCCTCGTCAACAACGCCGGCGGGCCGCCGCCTGGCGACTTCCGCGACTGGGATCGGGACGCGTGGATCAAGGCACTCGACGCCAACATGCTGACGCCGATCGAGCTGATCCGCGCGACCGTCGACGCGATGGCCGCGCGCGGCTACGGCCGCGTCGTCAACATCACATCAGGCGCCGTGAAGGCGCCGATCGGCGTGCTCGGCCTGAGCAACGGCGCGCGCAGCGGGCTGACGGGCTTCGTCGCCGGCCTCGCCCGCAGCAGCATCGCCGCGCGCGGCGTGACCATCAACGGCTTGCTGCCGGGCGCGTTCGACACCGATCGCCTGCGCACCACCTTGCGCGCCGGCGCCGTCAAGGCCGGGCAGGACCCGCAAGCCGCTTGGCTCGCGCGCGAGCAAACGATCCCGGCGCGCCGCTTCGGCAGCGCCGATGAGTTCGGCGCGGTGTGCGCGTTCCTGTGCAGCGTGCAGGCGGGGTACTTGACGGGGCAGAACGTCTTGCTGGATGGGGGGGCGTATCCGGGGACGTTCTAGGTGACGGTGTTCACGCGATCGTCATGGAGCGAACATGGGCAGTGGGGTTGACGTGTCCGCCGGTTCGCCACCGGTGCTCCCGCCCCATTGTGTTCCCTGCGACGGCAAGCCGCCATAAGGCGCAACCCCGGCCACGGTGTTCTGGTGCAGCACGGCATTGGTGTTGATGTAGTCGTCGTTGATCGGTGCAGATTCGTCGTCCGTCGGACAACTTTCCGAACTCGGCACCACGAGGTAGTTTTGGTTGTCGAGGGCGCCGGTCACGCCACGGTAGTACAGCGGATGCTCGCTGTTGGCCATCTGGTTGTCGTTCGTGTAGTCGCCGGTGAACCGGCAGACCTTGTACGCTCCCGTCGCCGCGAACGACCATGCCACCGAATCGGTTGGCTGCGGCGTCAGGTGGATCTGGCCCGACCACTTGTCGACCGTCGTCGCGTCGCCATCGTCGTACGGGCGGACGATGCAGATGTACGCGACGAATCTGGACTTCACGTCGTTGTACCCCGACGGGGCCGTCGCTGACTCTGCGAGAGTGAGTTCCTGCACCAGCGTCGCGGTGCCGGCATTGGAACTCGTTCCGGCGCTGGACGTGTACGAGAAGCTGTTAGTGCTGAGCTTGGTGATCGTGAAGCTGCCGTCCAACCCGCCGGTCGTGCCGTTGATCGAAACAACCTGGCCGGTATCGAAGCCATGGTTGCCGGTCGTCTGGACTGTGACGGTCGTGCCCGATCGCGAGGCGGTCGCAATGGTTCTTGCCGTGACGGCACCGACACTGACGACTTTCTGACGCTGCGCCGAGCACTCGCGGACCGTGCCTGCGGCGCCGACAAAGTCGATGCCCACAGTCAGTTCCTTGGTGTCCGTGGTCGAATTCGAGATGGCGTTATCACGGCCGCTTTCAGTGCCGCCGGTCGGAACGCTGTTGAGGAACTGGATGTAGCCGCTGACGATGTAGGCCTTTTCGATGAAACACCCGGTGGTCAAGTTGCCATCCTCCAAGCTGACCGTGGCCCCTGCCGCCAACGCGAAGGTGCAGTAACCCAGAACGTCGCCGGTCGGGTTGTCGAAGACGTATGAATTGCCGGAACCCGGAGGCTGGAATGCGCTCGTCTTCCCGCCGCCCAGCGCGACGGCCGGGTAGGGAATGTTGATGTTGCGGTTCTTCGGAGTGCGCGGCTTCGTGCCGTTCGGGCCGGTAAACAGCGTGCCCAGGTCGATCGGGTCGGAGCGCGATATCACCGATCGCAACGAAACCGACTGCGGATCACCGGCACGATCTGTCCACGACACCTGCACGAGCAGCCACTTTTCGAGATCTCCGGTGCCCGCCACAGTCACGCCATCGTTCTTGGTGATCCACCACTGGCGTGTATAAGTCGTATTTGTCGCGTAGGCATCGGCGCTCGATGGATTGATGATCTCCGGCCCCCCAGCCACGACGTCATCCTCGAAATTGACGATCGTCCCCGCGCCGTCGCTCGTCACCTGCTGGAAGGTGCGCAGGCTCTCGATCTTCTGCTGGCCCAGCCGTACCGCTTCGCTGCGCTGCTTCGCTACGTCGGAGTTGCGCGACATCGTGGTCTGGAATCCGGCGATTGCAAGCATGCCGAAGGCCATCACCAGAAAGGCGACGAGGGCCTCGAGCAGCGTGAAGCCGGCCTGGCGTCGGCGTAATGGGCGTGGCGCGTTGTTCATCAAGGCGGCTCCTGCATCAGTTGTAGTCGGCGAGCGTGTCGCGCCAGCTGCCGGGCACGCGGACCATCAACCCCCGCATGGTCGCGGGCTTGAAGGTGTTCGCGTCGTAGATCAGGTCGAGGTTGCCGCTGCCCCCCTTCAAGAAACTGCCGCGCGATATGAACGCGCCGAACACCTTGCCGGTGCCGCTGCCTTCGTAGTCCCAGGTTTCGGCGCCGCCGGTGGCGGCATACAGCATGCCGTAGGCGGTGATGCTGCCTTTGATCTCGAGTGATGCAGAACTCGCAATCATGATCGGCTTGGCCGCGGTCCCCAAGGTCCCATCTCCCGGCAGGTTGGCGCTGGTCCAACTCGCGTCGGCATCGGTCCAGAATTTCCCGTAGCCCTTGTCGATCGCGGCCGATACCGCTGCACCGCAAGATGTGCCGGGTGTGCAGGTCGCGCAGCGGTCGTTCCCCGCGCACGAACCGCTGGTGATCAGGTAGGTCTTCGGGTTGTTCTTGTACTCGGCCATGGTTTCGCCGAAGAAACTGGCAAAGAAGATGTCGCCGGTTCCGTCGGCAGCCGTCAATTCGGCCAGCGAAGAGTCGTTGTCGAGCACCGACGCACGCGGGGGCGTGCCGGGCAGCGTTGTGACACTGGTGCCACCGCCGAGCTCGACCGTGGACCCCGAGTTGATCGTGATGCCGTTGCTCAACACATCGGTGTTGTGCACGTTCAGGCTGCCGCTCGTCACGGCAGAGCTGCCGGTCACCAAGCCGGCTCCAGGTGCGTTCGGGAACGCCGGCTTCATCTTGTAGGCCGCCGACACGACCGCAACCGCATCCGGCGTGGCCGTGCTGGAAGGCTCGCAATATCCGCCCTGGTTCGTGCACCCGTACGAAAAGATCCGCACGGAGAAGGGGTCGCCGGCAACGGCGATCAGTTCCACGGTGAAGCGCGCGTCGGTGGCTGTGCCCAGCGCCAAGCCAGCAACCGCCGACGGGCAACTGCATGTCGTCGCGCCGGTCGTCGCCGAAATGCTGCATCCCGAACGAAGGTTGGTGTTCAGCCCCCTCGTCGCGGACAGCGAGGTGAAACCACCGGCGGTCAGTTCCAGGTAGCGATCCCCAAAGCTTTGGGCCAGCACGCCGGTGGTCGAGCAGCTCGGTGCCGCAACCATCTTCTTGTCGTCGTTGAGCCGTGCGATCGCCCATTCGAGGCCGGCCTCGGCGGCCTCGAATGCACGCGTCGAGCGGTACTGGTTGGCGGAGGTGCGCTGCTCGAAGAGCATGCTTCGGTTCGCGAAGAACGCCACCAGGGTCACGCCGAATAACATCAGCAAGGTCACCACCAATGCCGCGGCGCCATGCTGCCGCGACGGACTCGTGAAGGAACGGGTCGGGATCATGCGGGCCTCATTCATGTCAGGTCGGGCAGGTGCCCGATGGCTCGTCGTTGCGCACCCGCACCGTCTCGCGGATGGAGCGCCTGACGCTGGTGTCGCTGGGCGCCCGGCCGGTGAGTCTCAGGTCGTACTCGCGCACCGTGAGCTGCGGGCGTGTTGGGAAATTGACGCCGGTCGCGCCCGTTGACGGGTCCGGATCGAGGAATGAGCCCGGCGTGCATGCCAATGTGGTCAGGCATGGGCAGGAGGCCGACAGGTTGACGCTCTTGGTGGTGACGGTCAGCGTGGCGGGGGCGACGATCTGCATCGCACCGATGTCAGTCACGGGCTGCCATCCATTGGCACCGTTCAGCATCTCGAGCGTTCCGGTGCTCACGCGGAAGCCGCCTTGATCCACATCGTTGGTCGCGGAGTTGCCGTCTCGGTCGTACGTGTACGTGAGTTCGCCGGTCGTCAGATCGGTGGTGGTGTTGGCGATCCCCGAATACGGGTTCGTGATCGTTGCTCCGCTCACGACGCTGCCTGAGTTTCGCCAGTAGCCGGCGCGCCGCAAGTCGCGCGCGATCAGATCTGCCGCCGAGCGCAGATCCTGGTTGACGCGGGTTTCGATCAACATCCGGCGGTTGTTGATCACGTTGTCGACCAGCAGTTTGGTGGCGCCCGCCACCACGAACAAACCGACCGCAATGCCGACCATCAGTTCGACGAGTGTCATGCCGCGCTGGCGGCATGCAGGTAGCAAGCGGTGATTCAACATGCGCATGATGACGAATACCCTGTGACGCTGCTGTTCGGGCTGCAGACCGAGACCCGGCCCATCGTGCAGATCTGCGCCTGCAGTTGCCAAGAGCCGGTGCTGCTGTTCACCGGAATGGCGCCGGATGTCGCGCCGGTACTGAAGGTGGCGACGCCGCGCACGGGGTCCACCTCGATCCACGTCAGCACGCTGTTATCGAAGCTGGCGGTCGAGCCCGACTTGAGCTGAACCTGCTTGACGGTCGCCGCGCCGGCCCCGAGCGTGGGAGGGGCCGTCTGCGAACACGACGATGTAGGTGCTGTGCCATCGGCAGGCTGCGTGGTGATGACGTAGCAAAGCGTGCCGAAGCTCACGCGCACCGGTACGCTTTTCGCAACCGCCTCGCTGCGCGCGTACTGCAGATCGGTGACGAGCTCCGACAAGACGCCCTCGACGCGCTTTTTGGCAAAGAAGCCGGAGAACGACGGTGCCGCCAAGGTCAGCACGATCGCCGCCAGCGCCACGACGACCATCAGCTCGATGAGTGTGACCCCGTGATTCGTGCGCCGCATCACTGGCTCCAGCACGCCGCCGGTGCCTTGACACCATTGCCGTTGGTGATGGTCACGGTCAGCGTTGCGCAACTCGTGCTGCCTTGCGTGTCACTGGCCTGGCTTCCCGTCGTGACAGCCGTGGCGGTGACCACATAACCGGTCTCGTTGTTGCCGGACAGCGCCAGCGAATAACGACCGTTCTCCGTCGTGGCCGGCTGGCCGAGCCCGTTCGGCGCTGCAGTGGTCAATACCGAGTTGGCCGCGTAGGTGGTGTTGTTGGCGCGCCAGCGCTCCTGTGCCTGCTCGATGGCGGAGATGGAGGCCACGGCCTCGGCGCGCCGACTCTTTCTGATGCTGTTCATGAAACTGGGAAGGGCGATCGCCGCCAAGAGCGCGACCACGACCACCACGATCATCAATTCGATCAAGGTGAACCCGCCCGAATCGCGCTTGGATGACATAGACCTGCTGCCTCGTTCATGTTGGCGGCGACCCGCAGGTGGCGGACGCCAAAGGGTGCTTTACCCGTCGTGGGGCGGATTGAAACCGAAAGCGGCGGCCCGTTGGCGGTTCATTCGAGTTGGGGCGGATGGGCGGCACGCCACGAGCGACCAGTGGCGCGCACCCGTGGCGAAGTGCAAACTTGTTCACCATCCCCCCCGCGATCTCGTGCTGGACACGCCACGCGACGAGAGAGATCATGGCTGCCGGTTAACCTCTTGACCGCACTACAGACCGAATCGATGACGACCAACCCCATCCGTCCGACACCCCCACAGGACGCCGGCTTCGAGTTCGAGCTCACCGATTTCGCGTCGGCGCGCGAGGCGCTGGACGAGGCGGCGATCGACATTGCCCGGCAGAACGCTCGGCCGACCAATCCCGCCGAGTGGGCCAGGCGGCGCCGCCCGGCGTCGCCGGCCGACCGCGCGCTGACCGGCGAGACGATCGCGTGGATGCTCGATCTGCCCGAGCCGATCCGGCCGGAGCAACTGGCCGCGCGGATGCCGCGCTTGGCGAATCAGATCGCCGACGCTTGGAACGACCGGCTGCGTTGCACCAGTGCGCTGCACGCCCTCACGGTCGACGATCGCGGCGGCCGGCGCGGGTTGCCGTCCGATATCCTGGCCGAAGTGCAGATCCTGCACCGGCACCTCTCGGGGCTGCCTTCGGCCTGACACGGCGCGCGTCGGCGGTCACGCCGGCATCACTGCCCCGCAGTTCCAGCACTGCTCGAACGGCCCGTCGATCAGTTCGGCGCAGCCGGGGCAGACCCAGCGCCGGTGCGGCGGATGCCGCAACTCGTGCAACAGCGTGCGGGCACGTTCGAACTGATCGGCGTCCATCACCCAGAGCTCGGGCAAGGTCTGGTCGGGCGGTACCTCGCCGGCGATGCTGCTCGCGTACTGCCGCTGCACGCTGGTGGGCACGCCGGCGTGGGTCAGCAGATCGGCCCACAGGGTGGCGAGGGCGAGGTTCGGGGCCGTGGTGAGGCGCTTCATCGTGGACCGAGTGTCCCGCATCGGGGCAGGGACATGGCGCCGGCAATATGATGGTCGTCATGTAAACAGGGAGCCCCTGATGACCCGCGAACCCAGCCGCAAGGAACTCACCCACGACCGCATCGTCGACGTCGCCGCGGCGGCGATCCGCCGCAGTGGTTACGCGGGCACCGGCGTCGCCGACATCATGAAAGAGGCCGGGCTGACCCACGGCGGCTTTTACGCGCACTTCGATTCGCGCACCCAGTTGCTCGCCGAGGCGATCGACCGGGCCGGCGCGAAGTCGATGGAGCGCATGCGCAAGGTCACCGAGCGCGTCGCACCCGAAGACGCGCTGCGCGCGTTCGTCGACGCCTACCTGTCCGATGCCCATGTCGAAACGCCCGAGGCGGGCTGCACGCTGGCCGCGCTCGGCACCGAGACGCCGCGCCAAGCGCCCGAAGTGCGGCAGGTGTGCTCGCGCCGGCTGAAGGACATGGTCGATCTGGTCGAGCGTCAGTTGCCCGACTGGGGCGCACCGGGCCAGCACGACAAGGCGCTCGCGATCCTGAGCTGCATGGTCGGCGCGATGGTGATCGCGCGCGCCAGCGGCGACAAGCGCGTGTCGAAAGACGTGCGCAATGCCGCGAAGGCCCTGATCCGTCGCGCGGCCGACTGAGCCGTTTTTGCCCGCACTCTCGCGCAATCAAGAGTATGACGATCGTCATGCAAAGTCATCCAATCCACCCGAACAGAAAGATCGCTCCATGAAGATCAAGAACGCCGTCGTCCTTGTCACCGGTGCCAACCGCGGTCTCGGTCAGGCCTTTGTCGACGCGCTGCTCGCCGCCGGCGCCCGCAAGGTCTACGCGGCGGCGCGTGACCCGAAGAGCATCACGCTGGCCGGCGTCGTACCGGTGAAGCTCGACGTGACCGAAGCGGTCGACATCGCCGCCGCCGTGCGCGACTGCCCCGATGTGACGCTGCTGATCAACAACGCCGGCATCTCGCGCGGCTCGTCGTTCCTGGCTCTCGACAGCGCCGACGCCGCGCGCGCCGAGTTCGAGACCAACTTCTTCGGCCCCCTGGCGCTCAGCCAGGGCTTCGCGCCGGTGTTGAAGACGAACGGCGGCGGCGCGATCGTCAACGTGCTGTCGGTGCTGAGCTGGCTGAACTTCGCGAGCGTCGCGACCTACAGCGCGTCGAAAGCGGCGGCCTGGTCGCTGACGAACGGCCTGCGCGGCGAGCTGCGCGCGCAGGGCACGCAGGTCGTCGGCGTGCACGTCGGCTACATGGACACCGACATGACCAAGGGCCTCGATGCACCGAAGGCGAACCCCAAGGACGTCGTCGCGCAGGTGCTGGCGGCCGTTGAAGCCGGGCAGGACGAAGTGCTCGCCGACGACCTGAGCCGCCAGGTGCGCCAAGGCCTCGCGGCCGAGCGCGGCGTGTACCTCGGCGAAGCTGCAGCGGCGCACTGACATGAGCGCCAGCCCGACCGCAGCAACTGCAGCGGCCGCCGCTCCGGCGCTGGACCCGCGCACCCGCCTGCTGCTCGAAGGCCCGATCGTGCGCACCTTGCTGAAGCTGGGGGCGCCGAACATGCTGGTGATGGTGGCGCAGGCCTCGGCCGGGCTGATCGAGACGTACTTCGTCGGCCAACTCGGCACCGATGCGTTGACCGGCATGGCGTTGGTGTTCCCGCTCGTGATGCTGATGCAGATGACTTCCGCCGGCGCGATGGGCGGCGGCATCGCCTCGGCGGTCGCGCGCGCGCTCGGTGCGCGTCGGCGCGACGACGCCAACGCACTCGTCGGCCACGCGCTGCTGATCGGGCTCGGCTTCGGGCTCGTGTTCACGCTCGCGCTGTGGATCGGTGGCCGCGCCCTCTACAGCAGCATGGGCGGCAGCGGCGCCTCGCTGGCCGCGGCGCTGACTTACTCGAACTGGGTCTTCGCCGGCGCCGTGTTGATCTGGCTCTTCAACTCGATGGCGGCGCTGATTCGCGGCACCGGCAACATGCGCGTGCCGGCGAACGTGACGATCGCCGGCACGATCCTGTTGGTGCCGATGTCGCAGGTGTTCATCTTCGGCGTGGGTGGCTGGGGTGGTTTGGGCATCGCCGGCGGGGCGCTCGCGCTGTTGAGCTACTACGCGCTCGGCTGCATCGCGCTTGGCTGGTACTTGCTGTCGAAGCACAGCCTGCTGAAGCCGAGCCGGACGAGCTTCAGCCCACGCTGGCCGTTGTTCGCCGACATCCTGAAGGTCGGTCTGGTCGGTGCGATCTCGACCGTCGCAACGAATCTCGCGATCGGCATCGCGACCGCGCAGGTCGGTGGCTTCGGCCCGGCGGCGATCGCCGGCTACGGCACGGCCTCGCGGCTCGAGTACCTGCTGGTGCCGCTGGTGTTCGGCTTCGGCGGCCCGCTGGTCGCGATGGTCGGCACCTGCATCGGCGCGGGCCAGCGCGAACGCGCGCTGCGTGCGGCGTGGATCGGCGCCGGGCTGTCGGCCGGCCTGACCGAGGCGATCGGCTTGGCGGCGAGCCTCTGGCCGCACGCGTGGCTGTCGATCTTCGGCAACGACCCGGCCATGCTCGCGGCCGGCACGCACTATCTGCGGGTCGTCGGGCCGGTCTACGGCTTCTTCGGTCTCGCGTTGGCGCTGTACTTCGCGTCGCAAGGCGCGGGCAAGTTGATGTGGCCCGTGTGGGGCAACGTCGCCCGGCTGATCGTCGCGGGTCTCGGCGGCTGGCTCGCACTGCGCGCCGGCTACGGGTTGATGGGTGTGTTTGTCGCGCAGGCGGCGGCACTGGTCGTCTACGGGCTGCTGAACTCGTACGCGATCATGGCCGGCGCGTGGTTCGGGCCGCTGCGCTGGCCGCCTTTGCTGCGCTTCGCCGCGGTGCGGGCGACGTGACGTTCGGCCGGCGCGCCATGACCCAGTCGTAAAGCGCCTGCGCCGCGACCGACAGGCTGCGGTCGCGTCGCCGCACCAGGTAGATGCGGCGCGTGAGCCCCGGCCAGCTCAGCGGCACGATCGCCAGATCAGGCGAGCGAAACTGGTACAGCGTCAGCGCCGGCACCACGCTGATGCCGAGTCCGGCGCGCACCATGCCGGCCACCGTGGCGAGCTGATCGACCTCGAGCACCGACGCGAAGGTGTGCGGGTGCGTCGCCGCATCGAGGTACTGGCGCACGCTCGAGGTGCGCGAGAGGTGCACGAAGGGTTCGCCCGCCAGTTCCTTCGGGCGCGGGTTGCGCGTCGTCGCGAGCGCGTGCGTGCGCGGGCAGACGAGATGGAAGTCGTCGCTGCAGAACGGCTCCGCGCGCAGCTCGGGTGTGTCGGCGCGGGTCGCGGCGAGCGCGAAGTCGGCGAGGCCGGCGCGCACGCGGTCGATGCAGGGCTCCGAGAGCACATCGGCGACCGCGATCTCGATGCCCGGGTGCTCGGCGCGAAAGCCCGCCAGCACGGCAGGCAACCAGTCGGCCGCGAGCGAGGGCAGCAGCGCGATCGAGACCTTGCCGACGCGCCGTGCCGCGCGATCGCGCATGCCCGATGCGGCCGCGTCGACCTCGTCGAGGATGCGCCGCGCCGAGCGCTCGAAGGCCTCGCCCTCGGCCGTCAGCGCGACCTGGCGCGTCGTGCGGTCGAACAAGCGCACGCCGACGCCGTCTTCCAGTTGCCGGATCAACGCGCTGAACGCCGGCTGCGACAAATGGCTCGCCGCGGCGGCGCGCGTGAAGTTGCGGGCCTCGGCCAGCGTCAGGAAGCAGCGCAATTGGCGGGTCGATACATTCATTGGCCGTTTCGATCAATCGATTCGAAAGTTGGATTTCACAGAATAACCGCCGCGGCCTACATTGCGCAGCGACCGAGTACCCGATCGCCGCATTCCGACGGCGCGACAGGAGACACATGAGCGATTCGACCTTGCGGGTGGGCTGCGCGGCCGGCTTCTCCGGCGACCGCACCGACGCCGCCGGCCCGGTGGTCGACGCGCTGATCGCCGCCGGCGGCCCCGCCGTGCTGATCTTCGAGACTTTGGCTGAACGCACGCTGGCGCTGGCGCAGATCGCGCGGCGCGCCGACCCGCAGGCCGGCTTTGAGCCGCTGCTCGACGAGATGCTGCGCCCGGTGCTCGCGCGCTGCCTCGAATCCGGCGTGCGCATCGTCAGCAATTTCGGCGCCGCGAATCCGGCCGGCGCGGCCCGGCACATTGTTGCGATGGCGCGCGAGCTCGGTCTGCGCGAACCGCGCATCGCGGTGGTCGAGGGCGACGACCTGAGCGGGGACGCGCAGCGCGCCATGCTCGTGGAGACGCTCGACGCGACGCTCGGCGAAGCGAGTGCGGGCCTGCGCATCGTCTCGGCCAACGCTTACCTCGGCGCGGAGGCTATCGCCGATGCGCTGGTCGCCGGCGCCGAGATCGTCGTCTGCGGCCGCGTCGCCGACCCGTCGCTGGTCGTCGGCCCGGCGCTCGCACACTTCGGCTGGGCGCGCGACGATTGGGATCGCCTCGCCCGCGCAACCATGGCCGGCCACCTGCTCGAGTGCGGCGCGCAGGTCACCGGCGGCTACTACGCCGATCCCGGCTACAAGGACGTGCCCGGTCTCGCGAACCTCGGCTATCCCGTTGCCGAGATCGACGCCGACGGCCACTGTGTGATCACCAAGCCGCGCGGCACCGGCGGGCGCATCGACGCGCACACGGTCAAGGAGCAGCTGCTCTACGAAATCCACGACCCGTGCGCGTACCTCACGCCCGACGTCGTTGCCGACATCGGCGCAGCGGAAGTGATCGACCTCGGCGGTGACCGCGTGCGATTGCAAGGCGTGCGCGGCCACCGCCGACCGGATGCGCTGAAGGTCAACGTCTGCCACGAAACCGGCTGGTTCGCCGAGGGCGAGATTTCGTACGCCGGCGCGCGCGCCGAAGCGCGTGCCCGGCTGGCCGCCCAAGTGCTGCAGGAGCGGCTGCGCGAGCTCGGTCCGTTGCGCGTCGACCTGATCGGCGTGGCCAGCGTGTTCGGCGACGACGCCGGTCGCTGGCTCGCGCAGCAGGCACCCGGCGAGGCGCGTGACGTGCGCGATGTGCGCTTGCGCGTCGCCGTCAACCACGCGCAGCGCAGCAGCGCCGAGCGCCTGGTTCGCGAAGTCACGGCGCTGTATTGCTGCGGGCCTGCGGGTGGCGGTGGTGTGCGCACGGCGCTGCGGCCACGGTTGGGCACGGTCTCGTGCTTCGTGCCGCGGGCGCAGGTGCCGTCGCGATACCGCTTCGTCTCGGGAGGCGCGGCATGAGCGCCGCGATCAACACGATCAGCGTGCCGCTGCACCGCGTCGCCCACGGGCGCACCGGCGACAAGGGCGACCGCTCCAGCATCAGCGTGATCGCGTGGCATGCCGACCTGTGGACGCTGCTGGTCGATCAGGTCACCGAAGCGGCTGTGGCGCGGCAGTTCGCGCACCGCCGGCCGACGCGCGTCGCGCGCTACCTGTGCCCGACGCTGCACGCGATGAACTTCGTGCTCGACGGCGTGCTCGACGGCGGCGTCAACGACTCGCTGAATCTCGACAGCCACGGCAAGGCGCTGTCGTTCCTGCTGCTCGACCTGCGCATCGACGTGCCCGACACGTGCCGCGCGCTGCTGGTCGGGCCGGCCTGACGCTTTCGATCCACTTTCGATCCACCCCAGAACCCACAAACGGAGACAACCGCATGAACACGACCGACACCACCTTGCGCACGCGACGCCAATCGATCGCGGCCGCCGTCGCACTGCTCGCCTTGGCGGCGCTGCCCGCCGGCGCGCAAACCTACCCGGCCAAACCGGTCACCTTCGTCGTGCCGTTCGCCGCCGGCAGCGCCACCGACCAGCTCGCCCGCGCGCTCGGCCAATCGCTGACCGAGCAGACCAGGCAGGCCGTCGTCGTCGACAACAAGGCCGGCGCCAGCGGCATGCTCGCGGCGCAGGCGGTCGCGCGCGCCGCGGCCGACGGCTACACCGTGCTGATCACGACCAACACCACGCAGTCGGCCAACGAGCACCTGTACAAGAAGCTGCCCTACGACCCGGTGAAGGATTTCGCGCCGATCACCGGCCTCGGCAAGGGCGGGCAGGTGCTGGTCGTCAACGTCAGCTCGCCGTACCGCAGCGTCGCCGACCTGCTCGCGGCGGCGCGCAAGAGCCCGGGCAAGCTGAGCTTCGGCAGCGGCAGCTCGTCGAGCCGCGTCGCCGGCGAGATGCTGAAGCAGCTCAGCGGCACCGACATCCTGCACGTGCCCTACAAGAGCAACCCGCTCGCGATCACCGACCTGCTCGGCGGGCAGATCGACCTGATGATCACCGACACCTCGACCGGGCTGCCGCAGGTCAAGTCCGGCAAGCTGCGCGCGCTCGGCTATTCGACACAGAAGCGCAGCAGCCAGTTGCCCGACGTGCCGACGATCGACGAGGCCGGCGTGAAGGGCTACGACATGGGCTACTGGTTCGCCGCCTACCTGCCGGCCGGCACGCCGGCGCCGGTGGTGGCGCGGCTGCATGAGCTGCTGGTCAACGCCGTGAAGGGCGCGTCGGCGAAGGCCTTCTTCGACATGGGCGGCTCCGAACCCTGGACGACCACGCCCGACGAGCTGGCGCGCTTCCAGGCCGCCGACACGCAGAAGTGGGGCAAGGTCATCAAGGCTGCCGGCATCGAAGCCGAATAAGTGCTCTCGGTGATCGCCTGCGTGAAGCAGGCGATGCTGGCACGATAGCGGTCCGATTCAGGAGACCCGCATGAGCACCCAGACCAGCCCCACCGTCCGCATCGAAAAGCAAGGCGGCGCCGAAGAGATGCACCTCGTCGACTTGGCCGTCGGCGACCCCGGCCCGGGCGAGATCCGCATCCGTCACCACGCCTGCGGGCTGAACTTCATCGACGTGTACCAGCGCTCGGGTGTCTACCCGTTCCCGATGCCGCTGTCGCTGGGCATGGAAGCGGCCGGCGTGGTCGAAGCGGTCGGCGAGGGCGTGACGCACCTGAAGGCCGGTGACCGCGCCGCCTACGCGAGCAACCCGCCCGGCGCGTACTGCACGCTGCGCGTGATGCCCGCGAAGACGGTCGTGCAACTGCCCGACGCGATCTCGTTCGAGACCGGCGCCGCGATGATGCTGAAGGGCCTGACCGCGCAGTACCTGCTGCGCAAGACGCTGCCGGTCGAGGGCCTGCAGAGCGGCGACTTCGTGCTGTTCCATGCCGCGGCCGGCGGCGTCGGCCTGATCGCCTGCCAGTGGGCCAAGGCGCTCGGCCTGCAACTGATCGGCACGGCCGGCTCCGACGAAAAATGCGCGCTCGCGAAGGCGAACGGCGCGGCCCACGTCATCAACTACCGCACCGAAGACTTCGCCGCGCGCGTCAAGGAGATCACCGGCGGCAAGGGCGTCAAAGTGGTTTACGACGGGGTCGGCAAGGACACCTGGGACAAGTCGATCGACTGCCTGCGTCCGTTCGGCCTGATGGCGAGCTTCGGCAACGCTTCGGGCGTGGTGCCGCCGTTCGCGCCCGGCCTGCTCGGCGCGAAGGGCTCGCTCTACGTGACGCGCCAGACGCTGTTCACGCACATCGCGACGCGCGAGAGCACGCAGGCGATGGCCGACGAACTCTTCGCGGTCGTCACCAGCGGCAAGGTCAAGATCCACATCGAGCAGCGCTACCCATTGGCCGACGTGGCGCAGGCGCACCGCGATCTGGAAGCGCGCAAGACGACCGGCAGCAGCGTGCTGTTGCCTTGAGCACGCTCAGAGCTGCCCTTCGGTGAGCGTGTCGAGCTGGAAGCGGCCGCTCTTGTCGACGAGCCAGATGTCGGTGTAGCGCGTGCCGCCCATGCGGCGCGGCGCGGGCAACGGCGACGCGGCGCGAATCATCTCGCGCACCGCGACGACCACGTCGGGCGCGTGCTTCGGCACGCGCACCATCTCGATGCCGCGCACGTTGCCGGCCGAGTCGAGCTCGACCTCGGTGACCACGATCGCGTGCATCAACGGTGGCAGCTTGCCCTTGAAGATGCGGTCGGCGTAGACCGCGTAGAGATGCTTTGCGCCGTCCACGCGGTAGGCCTTGGGCGTGGCGGCGAGCGAGACCCTCGCGGCCGCTGCGCCGGTCGTTCCCGACGTCGGCGCGGTGGACCCGGATGGCGCGGAGTTCGCGCCGCGATCACTGCGCGACACGGTCGGCGTCGTCACATCGCGTGTCGGCGTGCTGCAGGCACACAAAAGCGCGGCAGCGGCAAGGGGTGCGAGTCGCTTGTGCATCGTCTGTCCCGGAAGTGGAGGTGACGGCACTGTGCGAGATCGGCGCGCTGACGTGCTGCGAACGAAGTCACGGCCGCGCGGGCCGCTGCACTCAATTACAAGAGCGACGAAAAAGCAGCGACGACGCCTATCGGCCGCGCCGCACCCGCATCAGCTCGTCGAGGATCAGCAGCGCCGCGCCGACCGTGATCGCGCTGTCGGCGACGTTGAACGACGGAAACGCCGCGCCGTGCCAGTGCAGCTGGATGAAGTCGACGACCGAGCCGTGCAGCAGCCGGTCGATCACGTTGCCGATCGCGCCGCCGAGGATCAGCGCCAGCGCCCAGCTGAACAGGCGCTGGCCGCCGTGGCGCGCGAGCATCCAGACGATGAAGATCACGGCCACGCCCGCCAAGCCGACGAACAGCCAGCGCTGCCAGCCGTCCGCAGCGTGCAGGAACGAAAACGCCGCGCCGGTGTTGCGCCAGTGCACGATGTTGAAGAAGGCCGCGACGGTGTGGCTGTCGCCGATCGCCATCGTGCGCAGGATCATCGTCTTCGTGATCTGGTCCAGCACGATCACGATCGTGGCGATGCCGAGCCAGGGCAGCATTCCGGCGCCAGTTCTGCGGGTGGCCATGCTCAGGCGATCGTGCGGATTTCGCCGCTGCCGACAAGGTTGGTCACGCAGCGCCCGCAGATCGTCGGATGCGCTGCATCGGCGCCCACGTCGTCGCGGTAGTGCCAGCAGCGGTCGCACTTGGTCGAGCTCGACGGCGTGACCTCGACGTGCAGCTCGGCCGCGGTCGAGAGCAGCGCTTTCGACGTGATCGTGACGAAACGCAGGTCTTCGCCCAGCGATGCGAGCAGCGCGTGGTCGGCTGCGTTCGCGCCGATCGTCAGGTTCGCCTGCAGCGACGAGCCGACCTGGCCCGCGGTGCGAACGGCCTCGATTTCCTTGTTCGCCAGATCGCGGATCGCGCGGATGCGGGCCCACTTCGCGAGCAACTCGTCACTGCCCCAGGCGCTGGTGTCGCTGTAGGTCTCGGTGAAAATCGAGACCGACTTCTCTGGCGTCGAACCTGACGTCGAATTCGCCGGCGCGACCAGCTTCCACGCCTCTTCGGCGGTGAAGCTGAGGAACGGCGCCATCCAGCGCAGCATCGCGTGCGTGATGTGCCAGAGGGCCGTC
>JAZJZJ010000227.1:0-10306 GCA_040389925.1 Pseudomonadota bacterium | reverse complement strand
GTCACGGTGCTGGTCGGGCTGATGCAGTGGCTGATCGGCGTGCTGCGGCTGGGCTCGATCGCCAACTTCATTTCGCCCTCGGCACTGCGCGGCTTCATGACCGGCGCGGCCGCGCTGATCGCGGTGCATTCGCTGACCGATCTGCTCGGCCTGGCGGCGCCCGAGAAGCACGGTACCGGCGCGCTGTTCGTGCACATCGGCCGGCATCTGAACGACGTGCGACCCGGCCCGGTGCTGGTCGGTGTGTTCACGCTCGTCGTCGTGCTGGTGCTCAGGCGCGCGCTGCCGAAGTGGCCGTTCATGCTGATCGGCCTCGCTGCCGGCACGGCGCTGGCGGCCTTGCTCAACAGCGCGTCGCCGTGGCCGCTGTGGGGCGCGATCGCGGTGGTCGGCAGCATCCCTCCGATCGTGCCGCACTTTCACTGGCCGGGCGTCGAATTGAGCAGCATCCCCGAGTTGCTGTCGATCGCGTTCGCGCTGACGATCGTGGCGCTCGGCCAATCGATCTCGATCGCGAAGGCGGTGGCGGCCCGCTCCGGCCAGGCGATCGACGCGAACCGCGAGTTCCGCGGCCAGGGGCTGTCGAACATCGTCGGCGGTTTCTTTTCGTCGTATGTGTCGTGCGGCTCGCTGAACCGCTCGATGCCGAACCTCGAAGCCGGCGCGCGCACGCCGCTCGCGGCGGTGTTCGCGTCGCTGTGGCTGCTGCTGCTGATCGCGTTCAGCGCGCCGCTGCTGGCGCTGATCCCGCTGCCCGCGATCGCCGGCCTGTTGCTGGTGATCGCGTGGTCGCTGTTCGACATTCCCGGCTGGCGGCGGCTGTGGCAGCACAGCGGGCAGGACTTCGGAATAGCGCTCGTCACCGGCCTGGCGACGATGACGATCCGCATCGAGATGGCGATTCTGCTCGGCACGATCCTGTCGCTGGTGACGTATCTCTACCGCACCTCGCGCCCGTTCATGCGCGTGATGGGCTTCGACAGCACCGAGCGCGAGCGGCCGTTCGTGGTGCGCGCCGACGTGCCCGCGCCGCTGCCCGAGTGCCCGCAGCTGAAGATGATCCGGATGGAAGGCGAGGTCTACTTCGGCGCCGTGCCGCACGTCGCCGACCAGTTGCGCGACCTGCGCGCCGAGCCCGCGAAGCACCTGCTCGTGATGGCCAAGAGCATGAACTTCATCGACGTGCCGGCGGCCGAACTGTGGCGCGACGAGCTGAGCAAACGGCGCGCCGCTGGCGGCGACCTGTATTTCCATCGCCCGCGCCCGCCGGTGCTCGAGCTCTGGCAGCGCGTTGGCTACACGACCGAGCTCGGAGCCGATCACATCTTTGCGACCAAGCGCATCGCGATCGCGACGATCTTCGACCGGCTCGACCGCGGCATCTGCGCGACCTGTACGGTGCGGGTGTTCGAGGAGTGCAAGACGCTGCCGGCGCCGGTGCTGAGTGAAGGTGCCGAAGGTGAACGCGCGAGCGGCGTTGCCGGGTGATTCGGAGCTCGACCGGCGTTTCGTTGCATGGTGAGGGTCGCTGATCGACCCCGAGTCGCCATTCGAGGCTCCAATCTCGCTGCTCCGCAGCAGACAGTCCAAGCCCGCAGACGAACACCCAGCTCCGCCATGAACGTCCTGACGACTTCGAATCTTCGATCAGGTCGAAGTGCTTGTTCGCCAAGCGAGCAAGCCATGCTTGCGCAAGATCGAAGACATCATTTGCGGCGAGGATCAAGCACCAGGAACCAAGGACTGTCACCGGCGTCACTTCGGAGCCCGTGCCCGCAGTCGCAGGTATCGAGACTACGGGAGTGACCGGCCCCGGCAGCTTGAATTCCCCGCAATCACTTATGCGGGGCTGCAACACCCACAGCGTGGTTCAATACGTGGCCAGTGCCACGGGTGTGAACGGCACACATTGCCTTCGGCTCCAAGCGAGAAAATAGAGGCCGGCGGCGCCGCGCGATCTGCGGGCCATCCTTGGGAAGGAAATCGCCATGACAGCATCAAACGTCTCGTCCGAACTCCATCTTGAGGCGCCCGGGCCTGGCCATTGGGCGCAGGATCCCGTGCACTTTCCGCGGCCATTGACACGCTACTTCCAGGAGACGCATCCACCGGCCTTCAAGAGGGGTACCAACGACTTCGCGCGCTTCTACGGGATGATCATCGACGGCCTCCAGATAGGTTACGTGCAAGGGTTCGGCTACAACCAGGTGCTGCCCGCGCCCGAAGCCGAAATTCCCGAACGTTTCGAGCGCGCTGAACGGGTCTTCGCGCAGAAGCTCTGGCGCGAACAACTTCGCGACTGGGATGAGCATCGCAAGCCGGCCGCCATCGCGACGCACCGCGAACTGCAACGCGTCGATCCGGATGCGCTCTCCGACGCCGAACTGGTCGCCTACCTGACGCGCTGCCGCGATCACCACGCGGCGATGATCGCCCAGCACATGCGCTTCACGTCCGGTGCCGTGCTCCCCACCGGGGACTTTCTCGCCCACGTCGGCGACTGGACCGGCCTGCCGCCCTCGGACCTGCTGGGCCTGATGCGTGGTTCGGCAGAGGTGTCCGCGGGTGGCTCCGCCGAAATGGAGCGTCTGAAGCGGGCACTGTCGCGGGACCCCGCGGCACGCGAGGTCCTCGCGGCCGACGGCGACCCCGCGCAGGTGCTCGCATCCTTGCGTTCCCTTGGGGGCGAGGCCGGTGCGGCGGTGTCGGGCTACCTCGACCTGGTCGGCAACCGTCTGGTCGACGGCTTCGACATCGCCGAGCCCACGATGATCGAACTGCCGGACGCCCTGCTGCGTTCGATCCGAATTGTCGTTGGCGGCGAAGCTCTGGTCGCCTCGGATGTCGAGGCCCGTACCGCGGAGATCCGCGCCCAGGTTCCCGCCGTGCACCAAGCCGAATTCGACGAGTTGCTCGGCGAGGCCCGCCTCACCTATCGCCTGCGCGACGAGCGTGGCGTCTACAGCGATATCTGGGCCTCGGGCCTGATGCGGCGCGCTGCCCTTGCCGCGGGGCGGCGGGTCGCGAGCCGCGGCCGCATCGCCACTGCGCAGCAGATGCTCGACGCCAGCCTCGACGAGATGTGCGCGCTGGTCGCGGGCAGCGGCGGGCCGTCCGCGGACGAACTCGCCAGGCGCGCCGACTACCGTGCGACCTACACCGCGAAGGACGTCCCGCCTTCCCTCGGACCGCCCGCACCACCCCCGCCGGATCTGTCGACCCTGCCTCCGTCGGTCGCCCGCGTCATGCGCGCGACTTTCATCGCGTTGGGGCATGTCTTCGGAAGCTCCGAGGCGCAGAACGAAGAAAAGGTCCTCTACGGGCTCGCGGCCAGCAAGGGGGTATACGAAGGCCCCGCGCGCCGTGTCTCGGGCCCGTCGGAGTTCGGCCGAATCGCCAAGGGCGACGTGCTCGTCACCGAGTCGACGACCGAGGCCTTCAACATCCTCCTTCCGCTGCTGGGCGGGATCGTCACCGACAACGGTGGCCTGCTGTCGCATGCGGCGATCGTCTCGCGCGAGTACGGCATCCCCGGCGTCGTCGGGACCCGCGAGGCGACCGAACGCATCGCCGACGGCACCCGCGTCCGCGTCGATGGAGATGCCGGCGAGGTCACGGTGCTCGGGTGAAGCAGGTCGTCCCCTTCGCGAAGGCACGCGAGACATCGCTCTACGGGTCCAAGGCCGTGGGGCTCGGCGACGCGGCGCGCCACGGCCTCGCGGTCCCGCCCGGGGTGGCGCTGTCGGGCGACCTGGTCGAGGCCGTCGCCTCGGGGGACGACAAGGCCATCGAGAAGTTGGCGCTGGCCATCGCTGCCTTGCCGCCCCCGTTCGCCGTCCGCTCGTCCGCCGTCGACGAAGACGGCGCGGCGGCGAGCTTCGCTGGCCAGCACCTCACCGTGCTCAACGTCCATTCGGCCGCTGACGTGCCCGGTGCCGTACGCGATGTCTGGTGGTCCGCAAACTCGGACTCGGCGATCACCTACCGCCAGCGCGTCGGGCTGTTCACCCGGCCGAGCGTCGGCGTCGTCGTGCAGACACTGCTGAACCCGGTGGTCGCCGGGGTCATGTTCACCGAACATCCGGTCACCGGCGCCGACGAGCGTCTGGTCGAGGCGAGTTGGGGCCTCGGTGAGGCCGTGGTCGCCGGCCTGGTCATCCCCGACCACTTCCGCATGGACCGCGCGGGCCAAGTGCTGGAGCGCAAGGCCGGACGCAAGCGCATCGCGATCCGCTCGCTTCCGAACGGGGGCACCTTCGAGCAGCCAGTGCCGCCCGCGCAGGCGACCCAGTTGTGCCTCGACGACGCCCAACTCGCGGCGATGAGCGAGCTCGCGCTGCTGTGCGAGAAGGTCTACGGCCCGCGTCGCGACATCGAATGGGCGTTCCAGGACGGGACCCTCTACCTCCTCCAGTGTCGCGCGGTCACGACCGGGAAGGCGCGCAGCGATGCGCCGCTGCACGGTCCGCCCCCGCGCGATCCGGTGGGCGCCCTGCAGCGCGTCCCGTTCTTCGCGGACATGGACCGCCGGCAAACCGAGCAGATCGCTCGCCTGCTCAAGGAACGCCATTTCGCCAAGGGCGACACCGTCATCATCGAGGGCTCCGGAGCCGCCGCCTTTTTTATCATCGACTCCGGAGAGGCCACCGTGTCGGCCAAGGGTCAGCACATCAACACGCTCGGCCCGGGTGATCACTTTGGCGAGATCGCGCTGATCGACGGCGGCCCGCGCTCGGCCACGGTCGTTGCTGCGACCCATCTGGTTTGCTACGGGCTCACCTTCTGGGAGTTCCGCCCGCTGGTCGAACGCAACGGCACCATCGCATGGAAGCTCCTTCAGGCGCTCGCGAAGCGACTGCGTGCCGCCGAACAAAACCAGTGAGCCGTCACAGTGAAGCGGAAGCAATGCGACGTGAAGGATGGAGGTATTTCCACCTCACGAGCTTTGGTTGCTGGCAGCTGTTCCGCAATCGCTTGCTCGTTGGGCACGATCGCTGGGCCGATCGGGTGGGTCCGCGCGAGGCAACAACGAGGGCCGGTGCATTCTGCTCGATCTGCCGCAGAAAGCGTGGCAATCGCCCTGTAGCGCCCACTCCTGGGTGGCTGCCTTCTTGTGATCGCGTTCGCCTGCGACACGAGGACGGGCAAGTCAGATGCTCGGAAGCCGCTCTTCACCAAAGACTGTTCATGGCCGGTCAGCGCCAACCGACGACCCGGAGCCGATCGGCCGACTTCCCGTCAGCCCAGCAAGCCAGCCAAGTTCAGCGCATGCGACCGGCCCAGCCAGATCGCGCTGTCGCGATGGTCACGCAACTCGTCGTCGGTGTTCGGATGCACGAGCACATCCAGCGCGCCGTGGTTCAGCGCGAGCCAGCCCACCACATGCGCGAAGTTCTCGGCCGGAACAGCCAGCTGGTAGCTCCACATCGGGTGTGGGCCGACCGGCTTCTCGTGAAAGCGACCCATCTCGAACCGGCCGGCCAGTTCGACGTCGATGAGCTCGTGCAGCGCCCAGGCCGCATCGCGGCTGGCGGCGTCGAAGTACACGTGGGCGTGCCAGCTGGCGATGGCCGAAGGAGGCAGCGGGTTCATGGTGAACGCCATGCTACGCCGACCGCAATCGGCGCTGCGTCTTGTCCTTCGCGTTGGTGACCTGCCTGTATTCGATGGAGGGTGGTCAGTGCCGCTCGTGCCACCACGCGGCGGCTTGGCCGCGGCTGGCGACGCCGAGCTTGTCGAGAATGTTGGCGACATGACGCTTGACGGTGTGCGGGCTGAGATCGAAGGCGCGCGCGATCAGCTTGTTGCTGTCGCCGGCGGCGATGCTCTCGAGCACTTCGGCTTCGCGCGGGCTCAGGCCCTGCGGCAAGCCCGATCCGGCGCGCAGCGCGGCTGCGCCGCCTGCGTCGCCGGCCGCGAATGCCGACGCGCCGGCGCGCAGCGCGCGGGCCAGGCGCAGCGCCTCGTGCAGCGGCGCCAGCGAGCGCGCTGCTGCGTCATCCCACGCTGTGTCGGCGAGCTCCGCCAGCGCCGGTACGCCCGCGATCATCAGCGCGCCGATCTCGCCACTGAGCTGCATCTGTTGCAGCAACGGCGCCAAGGCCTGCCAAGCGGCCGCACGGTCGCCGCAGCGCAGCCAGGCGAGTGCGCCCAGTACGCGCACGCTGGCGTCCAGCCCCAGCGTATCGAGTGTCGATGACTCGGCCAGCGCCGCCGCGAGCAGTTGCGCCGCGTCGCCCGAGCGGCCCGCGTGCAGCGCGAGCTGGCCGCGCTGCAGCGTGCGCGCGACACGCATGAACGGCCACTCGAGCGCGTGCGCGCTGGCCTCCAGCCGCGGCATCAGGGCGGCGATGCTGGCATGGTCGTCGACCAGCCAGGCCAAGCGCAGCGCGAGGAACAGGTAGACGCCGCCCCAGCCGAGCCGCCGCTGCGCGTCGTTGTCGACGTCGTCGAGCAAGCCCTGCCACAGCGCCCTGGCCGCGTCGGCCTCGCCGCGCAGCGCGTGGTCGGTCGCGAGCAACACCTGCACCGGCAGGCGCAGGTTGCGCGGCCGCGCGAACCACGCTTCGTCCTGCTGCACCTCGCGGACCACGGCGCGCGCCGCATCGGCCTCGCCACGCCACAGCAGCAGCCATGCCTGCATCACGCGCGCGCCGGCCCGCAGCGCGGCGTCGCGCCCGCCGGCCACGCCGAGCGCGTGCCGGATATAGCGCGCCAGTGGCGCGCGCGTGCCGGGCAGGCCGACGAACTGCATGTGCGGCAGGCACGAATAGCACAGCGCCGGGTCGGCGCAGCGCTCGAGCACGTCGACCATCGCCCCGAGTTGCGCGGCCGCATTCGCGGCCGGCCCGCGCATCACGGCGTCCCAGGTGCTGACGAGCAGCACGAAGGCCTGGGTGGCGTCGTCGCCGTCGGCAGGTTCGGCGCGCAGCGCGGCCAGGTGCTGCGCCGCGGCGTCGAGCTGGCCGCAGCCGCTGAGCGCGGCGACTTCGTAAGCGCGCGAGCGGCGCGCGAGTCGCAGCGCGCCGGCGCGCTCGAAGCCGGTGGCCGCGCGCGCCATCGAGGCTTGCATCGTCGCCCACTCCCAGCGCGTCCAGGCACACAGGCCGCGCAGGTGCAGAAGCTGCGGCGGGCGCTGCGCCTCGGGAATCTGCTCGATCAGCCGCACGACATGCGCGCCGGCGCCGGCCTTCAGCAGCGCCGGCCCGACCGCCGCGAGCAGCGCCGCGGCCTCGTCGTACGCGGGTGCGAGCAGCAGCAGGCCGACACGGCGCACCGGGTCGGTCTCGCCGGCGGCGGCGCGGCGGTACAGCGCGGGCAGCTCCGGCGCATGTTCACGCTTCAGGCGCTCGTCGAGGAAATCGCGAAACAGGTCATGCAGGCGCAGCGTGCGCTCGGGGCCGTTGAGCACCGAGACGAACAGCTCGCGGCGCTCGATCTCGGCCAGCCACTTGGCGGCCTCGGCATCGCCCGACACCGCGGCGCAGCGCGTCGCGGTGAGTTCGGGCAGGACCGCGCAGCGCAGCAGAAACTCGCGCAGCGCGCCGGGCATGTCGCGCAGCACCTCGTCGGCGAGGTAGTCGAACAGATGACGATCCATGCGCTGGCTCGCCCGGGCCCAATCGATGCCGGGCGCTGCGCCGCGCTCCGCCAGCGCCGTGGCCAGCGCCAGCCGCAAGCCGGTGGCCCAGCCGCCGGTGCGCGCCAGCAACAGCTCGGCGTCGGCCTCGGTGAGGGGGCGGCCCGCCGGGCGGTCGAGCGTGGCGCTGAGCTGCAGCACCTCGCGTTGATCGAAGCACAGCTCGGCCTGGCGAAACTCGGCCAGCTCGCCGGCCGCACGCCAGCGCGCCAGCGACAGCGGTGGATCGAAGCGGCTGGCGATCACCAGGCCCCACGCGGGCGGCAGGCGCTCCACCAGCAGGTCGAGAAACTCGAACAGCGCCGCGTCGCTGCTGCGATGCAGGTCGTCCAGCACCATCAGCCCGCGCGGCACCTCGGTGGCGGCCAGCGTGTTGAGCAGTTCGTGCGCCGCCGCGACGCGCTCGCTGCGGGTACCGGCCGCGGCAACGGCCAGCGAGTCGGGGTCGACGCGCCACGGCAGGTCCCAGGGTTCGAGCGCGGCGAACAGGCATTCGAGCAGCCGCTGCAGGTCATCGGCCTCGTCGACCGAGACCCACGCGAGCGCCGTGCCGGCGGCCAGGCGCTCGATCTGGCGCGTCAGCGCGACGGTCTTGCCGAAGCCGGCGGGCGCGCTGATCAGCGTCAGGCGCTGTTCGGCGATCGCGCGGCCGAGCGCGTCTTCGAGCGCCGGCCGCGGGATCAGGCTGGCGCGCTGCCGGGGCGGCTGAATCCTGGTGCGGGCGAAGGTCATCGGGGGCCGCGGTCGGTCAGCGCTGCGCTCACCTTTGCGTTTTGTCTTTGGCGTTCTGCGCCTCGATGCGCTCGCGCGCGGCCTGCCAGTCGGCATCGCTCCAGGCGCGCAGCTCGTAGAAGTTGCCGCCGGTTGCGAGCGCGTTGCCGCCGTCCATCGCGATGCTCTGGCCGGTGAGCCAGTCGCATTGCCCCGGCGCCATCAGAAAGCTCGCGAGGTTCTGCAGTTCGCTCATCTGCCCCGGCCGCGCCATCGGGTTGTTGCGGATGCTGCGCTCGCCCGGCTGCTCGCCGGGGTTCAGGCGCTTGCTCATGCCTTCGGTCGGGATCTCGCCCGGCGCGACCGCGTTCAGCCGGATGCCGAAGCGCGCCCACTCGGTCGCGAGCGACTTGGTCATGACCTCGATGCCGGCCTTGCTCATCGCGGAAGGCACGACATACGGGCTGCCGTTCTCGACCCAGGTGACGATGATGCTCATCACGCTGCGCATCGGCTGGCCGCGCTGCCACTGGCCCGATTTCGCCTCGGCGACCCAGCGCTTGCCGATCGCCTGCGTGACGTAGAAGCTGCCGTGAAAAACGATGCCCGCGATCGCGTCGAACGCGCGCGGCGACAGGCTTTCGGTCGGCGCGATGAAGTTGCCGGCGGCGTTGTTGACCAGGCCGGTCAGGCCGCCGCTCGCCCACAGGCTCTCGACCATCTCCTCGACCGCCTGGGCGTTGCGGATGTCGACGCCGAAGGTGTCGATGCGGCGTTCGGGGAACTGCGTGCGCCAGGCCGCGGCGGTTTCTTCGCACACCGATTGGCGCCGGCCGCAGATCGCCACATCGGCGCCCAGGCTCAGAAAGCGCTCGGCCATCGCTTGGCCCAAGCCGGTGCCGCCGCCGGTGACCAAAATGCGCTGGCCAGCCATCAGATCGGGTTGGAACATGTTCGCCTCCTGTTGTCGTGGATTCGCATCGACGCTAGCACCGCGCCGGCCGATTTGTCCATTGCCGGCCGGTCCGGCACCGCTGTTCCCTGCGCCGGCAGGCAAATCCAAGGTCTGTTACCGTCCGCCCCAAGAGATTCTGAGGAGACACCGCATGAGCGGTTTTGACAAACGCCTGCGCGATTTGCCCGATGCGCGCCTGCGCGAGATGCGCCGCGGCGTGGAGAAGGAAAGTCTGCGCGCGCTGCCGGACGGCAGCCTCGCGCTCACGCCGCACCCGGCCGCGCTCGGCTCGGCGCTGACGCACCCGCACATCACGACCGATTTCAGCGAGTCGCAGCTCGAGTTCGTCACCGGCGTGCACGCCTGCGCGCAGGCCTGCGTCGACGAGCTCACGCAAATCCACCAGTTCAGCTACCGTGCGCTGCGCGATCTCGGCGACGAGATGCTGTGGGTTTCGAGCATGCCGTGCGGGTTGCCGACCGACGAGACGATCCCGATCGGGCGCTACGGTTCGTCGAACGTGGGCCGCGCCAAAAGCGTCTACCGCATGGGCCTGGGCCACCGCTACGGCCGGCGCATGCAGACGATCTCGGGCATTCACTACAACTGGTCGATGCCGGGCATCACGACCGACGAATACTTCGGGTTGATCCGCAATTTCAGGCGCGAATCGTTCCTGCTGCTGTACCTGTTCGGCGCGTCGCCGGCCCTGTGTTCGAGCTTTGTCGCGGGGCGTGACCACGAGTTGCAGAAGCTCAAGAAGCACACACTGCACATGCCGAACGGCACGTCGCTGCGCATGGGGCGGCTGGGCTACCAGAGCGATGCGCAGGCTACGCTCTCGGTCAGCTACAACAGCCTGGAGAGTTACGCCGCCTCGCTGCAGGAGGCGCTGACGAAACCGTACCCGGCTTACGAAAAGGTCGGCATCCGCAACCCCGGCGGCGACTACAACCAGCTCGCGACCAGCCTGCTGCAGATCGAGAACGAGTTCTACGGCA
>JAZJZJ010000226.1:0-2509 GCA_040389925.1 Pseudomonadota bacterium | reverse complement strand
GTCGACGACGCGCTGGTCCACCGGCGTGGTCGCGCCGTAGTCCATGTAGATCGGGAAGTGCGGGGTCATGTCCATGCGAGTTCGTCCCGGCGGCGCGGTGACACCGCGCGCCGCCTTCGTTCCTGAATTACTTGTTGAAAGCTGCGCCGAGCGCGAACACGCTGTTCGGCGCGGTGATCTTGATCGGCTTGACGACCGGCTGCGACGAGATCGCGCGCTTCACCGGGTGTTCTTCGATCGAGACGCCCTTCGCGAGCTGCTCGTCGACCAGCTTGCGCAACGAGACCGAATCGAGGAACTCGATCATCTTGGAATTGAGGCTCGCCCACAGGTCGTGCGTCATGCAGCGGCCCGAGTCTTCGCCCATGCAGTTTTCCTTGCCGGCGCAACCGGTCGCATCGATCGGCTCGTCGACCGCGACGATGATGTCGGCGACCGTGATCTCTTCGGCCTTGCGGCCCAGCGAATAGCCGCCGCCCGGGCCGCGCGTGCTCTCGACGAGCTCATGGCGGCGCAACTTGCCGAACAACTGCTCCAGGTACGACAGCGAAATCTGCTGCCGGCCGCTGATCGCCGCCAGCGCCACGGGGCCGGAGTGCTCGCGCAAGGCGAGGTCGATCATGGCGGTCACCGCGAAGCGGCCTTTGGTGGTCAGACGCATTGAATTCTCCTAAGCAAGTCGGCAGATCAGCTACAAGATTGGCAGCCCCAGCGACCGACGGCGCCGGAATTCAGAGGGTTAACCCCCTCTATTCCGACTAGTTCCGTCAAGTATAGCCGAAGCCGACAAATTCGGTCGAGATTGGCCGGGGAAGTTCCCTTCGATCGCAAGGGAAATGCGCGTCCGCCGGCGTCAGCGTTTCGGCCGATCGGGTACCAGCGCAACAACGTTGTCGGTACCGGACGCACCGAAGGCCTGTTCGCGCAGGTGCGCCAGCTGGTCGCGCACGCGCGCCGCCTTCTCGAACTCGAGGTTGCGGGCATGGTCGAGCATCTGCTTCTCGAGCAACTTGATGCGCTTGCTCAGGTCCTTCTCGCTCAGCGCCTCGATCGCGGCGGACTCGACGGCCGACTTCAGATCGTCCTTCGCGCCCTTTTCGCTGTAGACGCCGTCGATCAGGTCACGCACCTTCTTGACGACGCTGCGCGGCGTGATGCCCAGCCGCTCGTTGTGCGCAACCTGCTTGGTGCGGCGCCGGTCGGTCTCGTCGATTGCCTTGCGCATCGATTCGGTGACCTTGTCGGCATACAGGATCGCCCGGCCGTTCAGGTTGCGCGCGGCGCGGCCGATGGTCTGGATCAGGCTGCGCTCGGAGCGCAAGAAGCCTTCCTTGTCGGCATCGAGGATCGCGACCAGCGAGACCTCGGGAATGTCCAGCCCCTCGCGCAGCAGGTTGATGCCGACCAGCACGTCGAAGGCGCCGAGCCGCAGGTCGCGCAGGATCTCGACCCGCTCGACCGTGTCGACATCGCTGTGCAGGTAGCGCACCTTGACGCCGTTGTCGTTCAGGTAGTCGGTCAGCTGCTCGGCCATGCGCTTGGTCAGCGTCGTGATCAGCACGCGCTCGTTGATCTCGACGCGGTCGCGGATCTCCTGGAGCACGTCGTCGACCTGGCTCAATGCCGGGCGCACCTCGACCGGCGGGTCGATCAGCCCGGTCGGGCGCACCAACTGCTCGACAACCTGCCCCGAGGTCTGCTTTTCGTACGCCGCCGGCGTGGCCGAGACGTACATCACCTGACGCATCTTCTTCTCGAATTCCTCGAACTTCAGCGGCCGGTTGTCGAGCGCGCTCGGCAGCCGAAAGCCGTACTCGACCAGCGTCGTCTTGCGCGCCCGGTCGCCGTTGTACATGCCGCCGAACTGGCCGATCAGCACGTGGCTTTCGTCGAGGAACATCAGCGCGTCGGCCGGCAGGTAGTCGACCAGCGTCGGCGGCGGGTCGCCCGGCATCGCGCCCGAGAGGTGCCGCGTGTAGTTCTCGATGCCTTTGCAGTGACCGACCTCCTGCAGCATCTCCAGATCGAAGCGCGTGCGCTGCTCCAGCCTTTGCGCCTCGACCAGCTTGCCGTTCTTCACGAGCTCGTCGAGCCGCTCGCGCAGCTCGGCCTTGATCGTGTCGATCGCCACGACCACGCGCTCGCGCGGCGTCACGTAGTGGCTGCTCGGGTAGACCGTGAAGCGCGGGATCTTCTGGCGGATGCGGCCGGTCAGCGGGTCGAACAGCTGCAGCGATTCGATCTCGTCGTCGAACAGCTCGATGCGGATCGCCAGCTCGGAGTGCTCGGCCGGGAACACGTCGATCGTGTCGCCACGCACGCGGAAGGTGCCGCGCGAGAAGTCGACCTCGTTGCGGGTGTACTGCATGCGGATCAGGTGCGCGATCACGTCGCGCTGACCGAGCTTGTCGTGCACGCGCAGTGTCATCACCATCTGGTGGTACGCGCTCGGGTCGCCGATGCCGTAGATCGCCGAGACGCTCGCGACGATCACGACGTCGCGCCGCTC
>JAZJZJ010000225.1:0-2242 GCA_040389925.1 Pseudomonadota bacterium | reverse complement strand
TTATGATTCCGTCGCTCTAACCGACTGAGCTAAAGCGCCTGAGCCCATAATTATAACGTCCCTTTCGCGCGCTGCGGCTGACCTGTCGAGCGCCGCGCCTTCTGCTCTCCCAATCGGCTTCGGGCCTGTCCACTCCGCGCATGTTCAGCTTCTTCAAGAAAAAACCGACGCCCGCCGAATCCGCACCCGTGTTGCCGGCTGCGTTGCCGCAGGCGCCCGAAACCCGGCCGGACGCGATCGACGCGGGCAAGCGCAGCTGGCTCGATCGGCTGCGAGGCGCGCCCGCCGAGCCGATCGCGGCCGAGCCTTCACGCGAGGTCGAGGCCGTCGCCCTGCCGCTGGCCGAGCCTGACCCGGTCGCGCCACCGCCCGCGGGGCCCGAATCCGAACGGCGCAGCTGGATCGAGAAGCTCCGCGGCGGGCTGCGCAAGACCGGCTCCGGCATCGCCGAGGTGTTCACCGGCACGCAGATCGACGATGCGTTGTACGAAGAACTCGAGTCGGCGCTGCTGATGGCCGACGCCGGCGTGAAGGCGACTGCGTACTTGCTCGCCGACCTGAAGTGGCGTGTCGCCGAAGAGCGTGCGAAGACGCCGCAGGCCGTGAAGGCGCTGCTCGCCAACGCGATCGCCGACTTGCTCAAGTCGCTCGAGGGTGCGTTGCGCGTCGGCGAGCATGTGCCGACCGTGATCATGGTCGTCGGCGTCAACGGCGCCGGCAAGACCACCAGCATCGGCAAGCTCACGCGCCACCTCGCGGAGGCGAACCAAAAAGTGCTGCTCGCCGCGGCCGATACCTTCCGCGCCGCGGCGCGCGAGCAACTCGCAGTCTGGGCCGGCCGCAACCAAGTCGAGATCATCGGCCAGGCGGGCGGCGACCCGGCTGCGGTCACCTTCGATGCGGTCGTCGCCGGCAAGGCGCGCGGCTGCGACGTGGTGATCGCCGACACGGCCGGGCGCCTGACGACGCAGATCCACCTGATGGACGAGCTGAAGAAGATCCGCCGCGTGATCGCCAAGGCACAGGAGGGCGCGCCGCACGAGGTGCTGTTGGTGGTCGATGGCAACACCGGCCAGAACGCACTGACGCAGGTGCAGACCTTCGACGCCGCGCTGCAACTCACCGGCGTGATCATCACCAAGCTCGACGGCACCGCGAAAGGCGGCGTGCTCGCGGCGATCGCGCTGTGGGCGCGCGAGCGCACGCGCGAGCAGGGCGCGCCGCCGCTGCCGGTCTACTTCATCGGCGTCGGCGAGAAGCTCGAGGACCTGCAGACCTTCGACGCGCGCGAGTTCGCGCAGGCGCTGCTGAGCTGACCGGCTAGCGTTTGCTGAGCGGCGCCGGATCCGAGTCGAGTTCGTCGTACCAGGTCGAGGGCGGCGGCTCCAGCAGTTCGATCTTCTCGTCCTGCGTCGAATCGCGGCCTGACTCCTCGAACGGATTGCGCACGGCGGGCGCAGCCGGAGCCGCGGCCACCACAACAACCGCCGCCGCGGCCACGGCAGCGTCGTTCTTCGCCGGTTCGGGCGGCACGGCGGCGCGCGGCAGCAGTGCTTCGCGCGCCGCATCAACCGAAGGCAGCGCGCTTTCGCGCCACGTGTGCAACGGCACCTGCGCCGCCTTCAGCGTGCGCGTGATGCGGGCCGCGCGCCTGAGCGCACGCTCGCTCTGCTGCGGTGGCTGGAGTTCGACCACCGCGACGACCTGGGCCGACATGTCGCAGACCACGAAGTCCACACTCTGATAGCCAATGCGTCGCAGCCATTCGGCATACGAGTTGCGTTTGGGCACGTTGATGAAACGCGAGAGCGGCACTTGCGCGAGCACCATGTACTCGGGCAGCGCGCGAACCAGCGTGCCAAAGGCGATGCGTTCCTGGGTGCCGAGGGCGCGGGTGACCTGCGGCGGCCAGCCGGTGATGGTGTCAAGCCGGTCCGACGCCTTCTCCGCTTGGCGGCCGCGGCCGGCGTCACCGCCGCGTTGGCGCAGCCACAACCACGCCAGCAGAAGCACGACGACGAGGACGCCCAGCACGATCTGCAATGTAGACATCCGTCAATCCCGGAAGCGGGTTCGTGCAAAGTCGCAGAGGGTAGCGCGACTTTGCGAACCGGTCATGTACATATTCACGCGTGCGTGGGGATTCAGCGCATGCCGCCCGGCCCGCCCATGCCCTTCATGCCGCCCATGCGCTTCATCATCTTCATCATGCCGCCGCCCTTCATCTTCTTCATCATGTCGC
>JAZJZJ010000224.1:0-9151 GCA_040389925.1 Pseudomonadota bacterium | reverse complement strand
TTCGTCGGCGTACTTGCGCACTTCCTCGTCGAGCTTTTCCTTCGGCACGACCGAATTCGCCAGACCCCAGTCCAGTGCCTGCTGCGCGTTGTAGCGCCGGCACAGCATCCACAGCTCGCGCGCGCGCTTGTGGCCCAGCACATTGGCCGAGTGCGAAACGATGTAGCCGCCAGCCGGCGAGCCGACCCGCGGACCGTTCTGGCCGAAGATGGAATGGTCGGCCGCGATCGTGAAGTCGCAGAAATAGGCGATGTGATGGCCGGCCCCGATGGCGTAGCCGCTGACGCGCGCGATCACCGGCTTGGGGCACTCGACGATCTGACGGTTGAACGTGAAGTTCAGGTCTTCCAGGCCGCTCTTGCCGCCGCTGCCCTTCTCCCAGTTGACGTCGCCGCCGACGCAGAAGGCACGGTCGCCGGTTCCGGTCAGCACGATGACGCCGACCTTCGTGTCGGCGGCGGCCATGTCGAGCAAGCGCTGCATCTCGACGATGTTGTCGCCGGTGAAAGCATTCAGCGTCTTCGGCCGGTTGATGGTGATGGTGCCGACGTAGTCCTTGACGTCGTAGTAGATCTCTTTATCGGACATGGTGTTGCTCCAGTGCTTGGGTTGAGGAAAGGGCGGGGCGGGCGCTGGTCTGCACCCGAACCGGGTTCAGTTCAGCTTGATGCTGGCATCGCGCACCACCTTGCCGAGATTGGCGATCTCGGAGCGGATGTGCGCCGCGAACTGCTCGGGTGTGGACGTCGTGATCTCGGCGCCGAACGCAGCCATGCGCTCGCGCGTCTCGGGCAGCGCCATGACCTTCAGGACCTGCGCGTTGAGTTGATCGATGATGGCCTTGGGCGTGCCGGCCGGCGCGAGCAGGCCAAGCCAGGCGGTGGACTGGTAGCCCGGGTAGCCCGACTCCGCCACCGTGGGCAGATCGGGCAGCACGGACAAGCGCCTGGGGCCCGTGGTCGCCAGCGCCTTGAGCTTGCCGGCCTTGATCTGCGCCGTCGACGAAGCCACGCTGTCGACGATCACCGGCACCTGGCCGGCGATCACGTCGGCCACCGCCGGGGCGCTGCCCTTGTACGGAATGTGCGCGATGTCGACCCCGGCCACCCCTTTGAACATCTCGGCCGCGAGGTGCGTGGACGTGCCGTTGCCCGACGAGGCATAGCTCAGCTGGCCCGGCTTGGCCTTGGCCATCGCGACCAGTTCGGTCAGCGTGTTGACCGGCACCGAGGGATGGACCGAGATGATGTTCGGCACCGCCGCGAGCAGGCTGATCGGCGCGAAGTCCTTGATCGGGTCGTAACTCAGCTTGCCGAACAGCGCGGGGTTCGCGCCGTGCGTGGCGTTGAAGCCGATGAACAGCGTGTAGCCGTCAGGCGCCGACCGCGCCGCGGCTTCGGCGCCGATGTTGCCGCCAGCGCCGCCCTTGTTGTCGATCACGATCGGCTGCCCGAGCTGCTCGGCCAGCCGCAGTGCCAGCGTGCGCGCCACGTTGTCGAGCACGCCCGCCGGTGTGGAGGGCACGATGATGTGAACCGGCTTGGTCGGATACGCCGTCTGCGCCTGTGCCGCCGGCCCGGCGCTGGCGGCCCACACGAGCATGGCGCAGGCCACGACCCTCGAAACGACGCTGTTCGTCACGCGATCTCCTTCAGGTGTGGGCGGTGTTCGCGCCGCGCTGGCGCGCCAGTTCGACGAACCAGTCGAGACTGGCCGGGTTGGCCATCGCGCCGCGGTTCGCGACCTTCTCGATCGGCTGGCCGAGCAGCAGCTTCTTCACCGGAACTTCCAGCTTCTTGCCGGTCAGCGTGCGCGGCACCTCGGCCACCGCGATCACGTCGTTCGGCACGTGGCGCGCCGACAGCGCGCTGCGGATCGCGGCCTTGATGCGCTCGGTCAACTCGGCATCGAGCGCATGCCCGGGGCGCAGCACGACGAACAGCGGCATCCAGCTTTCGCGGCCGAGAAACTCGAGGTCGACCACCAGGCTGTCCATCACCTCCGGCAACGCCTCGACCACGCTGTAGAGCTCGCTCGTGCCCATGCGTACGCCGTGGCGGTTGATCGTGGCGTCGCTGCGGCCGTAGATGATCGCGCCGCCGCGCGGCGTGACGCGCAGCCAGTCGCCGTGGCGCCAGACGCCGGGGTAGGTGTCGAAGTAGCTCTCGCGCAGGCGCGCGCCGCCGGGGTCGTTCCACAGGTACAGCGGCATCGACGGGATCGGCGCAGTGCAGACGAGCTCGCCGACCTCGTCGACCAAGGAGTGGCCGGCGTCGTCCCAGGCCTGCACGTTCGCGCCCAGGCAGCGCACCTGCATTTCGCCGACCACCACCGGCACGGTCGGCACGCCGCCGACGAAGGCGCCGGCAAAGTCGGTGCCGCCCGACATCGGCGTGAGCCAGATGTCGCTGCGTACCTTGTCGTAGATCCAGCGGTAGCTCTCGGGCGACAGCGGCGAACCGGTCGAGCCGACCGTGCGCAGCCGGCCGAGCGCTGCGACCTTGCGCGGCTCGACGCCGTGCTTCTCGCACATCGTGAAGAACGCGGCGCCGGCGCCGAAGAAGTCAAGGTTCATCTCGCCGCAGAAGCGCCACAGCGTCGAGTAGTCGGGCCAAGCCGGGTTGCCGTCGTAGACACACATGGTCGCCCCCACCAGCAGCGCGGCGACGTTCAGGTTCCACATCACCCAGCCGGTGGTCGTGTACCAATGGAAGCGGTCGGTGGCGGCGACATCGTTGTGCAGCGCCATCGTCTTCACGTGCTCGATCAGGATGCCGCCATGGCCATGCACGATCGGCTTCGGCAGCCCGGTGGTGCCGGACGAGTAGACGACCCACAGCGGGTGGTCGAAGGCTTGCAGATCGATCTGCAGCGCGGCGTCGCGTTGCAGCGCATCGCGCCAGGCCACGCCCTGCGGCCAAGCCGTTGCCACCGCGTCGGGATCGAGATACGGCACCAGCACCAGACGCTCGACGCTCGGCAGTTCCTGCAGCATCTGCCCGAGCAACTCGCGGCGGTCGTAGGCCTTGCCGCTCCAGCGGTAGCCGTCGGTGGCGATCATCACCTTGGGTTCGATCTGACGGAAACGGTCGAGCACCGCGGCCACGCCCATCTCGGGCGAACACAGCGACCAGATCGCGCCGACACTGGCCACCGCGAGGAACGCCACCACCGTCTGCGGAATGTTCGGCAGGTAGGCGACGACGCGGTCGCCGCTCGTCACGCCCTGCTCGCGCAGCCACTGGGCGAGCGCAGCCACATCGCGCTCGAGCCAGGCCCACGAGACTTCGTCGCGCTGCCCGGCCTCGTTGCGGAAGATGATCGCCGGCCGCTGCACGGTGGCATGTCTGAAGATCTGGCTGACGTAGTTGGTGCGGGTGTTCGGGAACCAGCGCGCCCCCGGCATCGAACGCTCGGCCAGCACCGGCGTGCGTTGGCCTTCCAGTGGCAATTCGAAATACTCGACCAGTGCCGACCAGAACGCCTCGACCTCATCGACCGACCATTGCCACAGCGCGGCGTAATCCGCGAAGTGCAGGCCCTTTTGGGCGCGCAGCCATTCGGTGAAATGCGTGACGCGCGCGCGCGAGACGCGCTGCGGCGACGGGCGCCAGATCACCTCGGCAACTTCGGCGTGGCTCATGAACAGGTCCTGGTTGGATGGGGCTCGGCCAGGCGCACGACGCGCTCGCTCACCAGCCGCGCCACTTCGGCGGCGTCGCAGCCGAGTTCGCGCAGCAGCGCCTCGCTGTGCTCGCCGGCGCGCGGTGGCGGCGCCATCGCATCGGGGCTCAGCATGCCCTCACTCAGACGCGAAGGAAACGGGATCAGCGGCAGGCCTGGCAGCGCCGGGTGCGCGACGAAGCGCCCCGCGAGGATCGGATCGGCCATGGCCTCGGACACGGTGTTCACCGGGCCGCTGGGAATGTCGGCGGCCGCGAAGACATCGACCCAGTGAGCAGCCGGACGGGTGGCGAAGATCGTTTTCAGTTCCACCGCCATCTCGGGCCGACGCGCGACGCGGTCGGCGTTGGTCGCATAGCGCGGATCGTCGACCCACGCCGGCCGGTCGATCGCCTCGCAGAAACGCCGAAAGGCACCGTCGCTGATCACCGAAACGCTGAACCAGCGGCCGTCACCGGCACGGAAGTGCCGGCTCGGCGCGGCGATCGGCAGGTTGATGGCGCGCGCCGGCTCGCGGTGCTCGACCGCATGCTCGCCTACCTTGGCGGCCATCAGGTTGAACATCGTGTCGATCAGCGCGGTCTCGACCGCCTGGCCGCGGCCGGTCTGGCGCCAGTGCATCACCGCCGCGAGGATGCCGAAGGCGCCGCACATGCCGCAGGCAACATCGACGAGCGGCAGGCCCATGCGGATCGGATCGTCGCCCTCGTCGCCGCTGGCGTAGAAGCCGCCCGCCATGCCCTGCACCACGCTGTCGACCGCAGGGCGCAGGCGGTATGCGCCGCGCTGGCCGAAGGCCGTGACGGCGGCGTAGACGATCTCGGGATGGGTCGCCCGGACCGCGTCGTAGGTCAACGCGTACTTCTCGGCGAAGTCGGGGCGGAAGTTGTGCACGACCACCTGCGAACGTGCGATCAGGCGGTCGAGAATGGCACGGCCGGCGGGCTTGCGCACATCGAGCGCGAGCGATTCCTTGCCGCGATTGCAGGACATGTAGGTGACGCTCGAATCGCCGTAGAACGGCGGCCCCAGGTGGCGCCCGTCTTCACCCGCCAGCGCCTCGACCTTGATGACGCGCGCGCCCAGATCGGCCAGCGCCATCGCCGCATACGGCCCGGCGATCAGGCGCGACAGGTCGACGACCGTGATCCCGTCGAGTACGCCTGCCATCTCGAGGCCCGACGGGCTACTTGGCGCCGCGCGCCCGGGTGCGGAACGCGGCGATGCCGGCGCGGTGCTCGGGCGTGTCTTCGAGCACGGCCATGTGCGACGACACCATGTCAAGGTGGGTGGCGAGCGCCATCGTCTGGCTCTGGTAGACCGCGCGCCGGAAGAAACGAATCGCCTGCTGCGGCTTGGACGCGATCGTGCGCGCCAGCTCGTAGGTGGCGCTCATGAGTTCGGCATCGGGCACGCTGCGGTTGACCATGCCGATGCGCTCGGCCTCTTCGGCGCCGACGACGCGGCCGGTCCAGAACAGCTCGAGTGCGCGGGCGCTCCCGATCAGGCGCGGCAGAAACCACGAGCCGGCGTCGCCGGCCATCAGGCCGATGTTGATGTAGGTTTCGGCCAGCGTGGCCGACTGCGCCATCAGGCGGATGTCGCACATGAGCGCCATGTCGAGGCCGGCGCCGCGCGCCGCGCCGTTGATCGCGGCGATGACCGGCTTGTCCATGCGCTCGAGCGCCAGCGGAATGCGGTGCACGTTGCGGAACAGGAAGTTCTTGCGCTCCAGGCTGTCCATCTCGCTGAACTTGGCCATCTCCTCGAAGTCGCCGCCGGCGCAGAACGCGCGGCCGGCACCGGTGACGACGATGACCTTGACCCGTTCGTCAGCCTCGGCAGACTCGAGCGCCGCGCGCCAAGCTTCGATCATCTTCAGGTCGAAGGCATTGAGCTGGTCGGGGCGGTTGAGGGTCAGCGTGGCGATGCCATCGGCGTCGACGTCCAGGCGAACCGGCGGCTGATCGGACATGTTCGAGGGCTCCTTCGGTTTCGGTGAGAACGTGTTCAGGATAACATAACAAGTGTTAGTTTGGCAGCTTCGAAAGCTCGTGCCACCCCTCCACCACCGGACCGCCCATGGACCAAGCCGACAACCGCAACGTCATCGCCACCATCAAGCGTGGCTGGAACGAGGACGCGTTCATGCGCGCGCAAGGCCTGCTCGTCGAGGAGCGCGGCGCGGGCGAGGTCACGATCCGCCTGCCTCAGGCCGGCCCGACCCAGCGCGGCGGCGGCGCGGGCGGCGACGCGGCCAAGGTGCTCAACGGTGGCGTCATCGCCTACATGTGCGACGGTGCGCTGGGCTACTCGATCATCTCGGGGCTGTTCGAGCTGCCGGACGCCCGATCGGTCGACGTGCGCGAGCTGCGAACCTTCACGATCACGCTGACGATGACTTATCTCGACGTGGCCCGCGGCGACAGCTTCGAGGCACGCGGGCGGGTTGTGCGCCTCGGGCGCGGCACCGCGTTCGCGGAGGGCCAGTTCATCAGCGAAGACGGCAAGGTCTGCGCGACGGCGCAGGGCATCTGGCGGGTGCTCTGGCCCCGATCGTGAGTTCCCCGAATCCAGGGGTTTCGCCGGGTGCATCGGGCACGCCCGACACACCGCCTTCGCCCGCTGTGAGCGACGAGCCGATCGCACCGGAGGCCGCCCCCGGCAAGCCGCCCGCCCGCACGAGGCGGCCGCGGCGGCGGGTGATCCTGATGGTGTTGATCCCGCTGTTCGGCGTCGCGCTGCTGCTGGCCTTCTACCTGCGTGGCGGGCGCGATGTCGAGACCGACAACGCCTATGTCAAGGCCGACAAGGTCGCCGTCAGCGCCGAGGTCGCGGGCATCGTCGCCGAGGTGCTGGTGCGCGAGAACGAAGCGGTCGTGCCGGGCCAGGTCCTGTTCAGGCTGGCCCCGACGCCGTTCCGCGTGGCGGTGGCCGAGGCCGAAGCGCGGCTGGCTCAGGCGCGCGTCGACCTGGCGGCGCTGGGCGCGGGCCACCGCCAGAAGCAGGCGGAGATCGTCGTCGCCCGGACCCGCTTGTCGTTCGCGCAGCAGGAGCAGCAACGCCAGGCCGAGCTGGTGGCGCGTGGCTTTGTCTCTGCGTCTCGCTTCGACGACGCGCGTCAGGCCAGCGCGCTGGCCGGGCAGCAGATCAGCGTCCTCGAACAGGAACTGCAGCGCATCGCCGTGACCTTGGGCGGCAGCGCCAACGCGCCTGCCGATCGGCATCCGAGCATCCGCGCCGCGCACGCCGAACTCGAGCGTGCGCGGCTCGATCTCGCGCGCACCGAGATCCGTGCCGCGTTGCCGGGCATTGCCAGCAAACCGCCCCGGCTCGGTCAGTTCGTCAGCGTCGGCAGTGTCGCGATGGCCCTGGTGGTCAGCACCACGCCCTGGGTCGAAGCCAACTTCACCGAGACCGATCTGACGCACATTCGTTCCGGGCAGGCGGCGCGCGTGCGCGTCGACAGCTACCCGGGCGTGACCTGGCTCGGCACGGTCGACAGCCTGAGCCCGGCCACCGGGGCCGAGTTCGCGCTGATCCCGGCCCAGAACGCCACCGGCAACTGGGTCAAGGTCGTGCAGCGGGTGCCGGTTCGCATCCGGCTCGATGCTGCGGCCGGCCAGCCGCCGCTGCGCGCGGGCCTCAGTGCGACCGCCACGATCGCCACCGGCCAGCGGCGCGAGCTCTTCGGCCTGTCGATGCCAGCCGGCTGGTGACGTGGTCGTGAGCGCGGCTGCCGCCAGCCCCCGGGTCACCCACCCGGTGCTGGTCACCGTCTCGGTGATGCTGGCCACCATCATGCAGGCCGTCGACACCACCATCGCCAACGTGGCACTGCCGCAAATGCAAAGCGCGATGGGGGCGACCCAGGACCAGATCGCCTGGGTGCTCACCTCCTACATCGTGGCGGCGGCGATCTGCATGCCGCTGACCGGCTTCCTGTCGGGACGCCTCGGGCGCAAGCGCGTCTTCATGTGGTCGGTGGTCGGCTTCACGATCGCGTCGATGCTGTGCGGCGCGGCCCAGAACCTGAACCAGCTCGTGGGCTTTCGGCTGCTGCAGGGCGTGTTCGGCGCCTGCCTGGTGCCGCTGTCGCAGGCCGTGCTGCTCGACAGCCATCCGCGCGAGCGCCACGCGTCGGCCATGGCCTTGTGGGGCGTCGGCGTGATGGTCGGCCCGATCCTGGGCCCGTCGCTCGGCGGCTGGCTGACCGAGCACCTGAGCTGGCGCTGGGTGTTCTACATCAACTTGCCGGTCGGCATCCTGACCTGGCTCGGCCTGGCAAGCTTTGTGCCGGAGACGCCACTGGACCGTTCGCGCCGCTTCGACGGGCTGGGCTTCGGGCTGCTCGCGCTGGCCATCGGCGCGTTCCAGATGATGCTGGACCGCGGCGAATCGCTGGGCTGGTTCGCGAGCCCGGAGATCGTCGCCGAAGCCGTGCTCGCCGGCTTGGCCTTTTACCTCTTCCTGGCCCACATGTTCACCCACGCGCACCCGTTCATCGAGCCGGGCTTGTTCGCGGACCGCAATTTCAGCGTCGGCCTGCTGCTGATCTTCTTCATGGGCGCCATCCTGTTCGGCACCATGGCGCTGTTGCCGCCGTTCCTGCACAACCTGCTGGGCTACCCGGTGATCGACGTCGGCAATCTGCTGGTGCCGCGCGGCGTCGGCACGATGGTTGCGATGCTTATCGTCGGGCGCCTGTCGGGCGTGCTCGACCTGCGCTGGCAGTTGCTGACCGGCATGGCGCTGACGAGCCTGGCGATGCACCAGATGACGCAGTTCAACGCCGACATCGGTGCTTGGGACGTTGCGCGCACCGGCATCGTCCAGGGCCTGGGTCTGGGCTTCGTGTTCGTGCCGCTGTCGACGGTCGCCTTCTCGACCCTGGCGCCGCGCTTTCGCAACGAGGGCGCGGCGCTGTTCAGCCTGATACGCAACATCGGCGCCAGCATCGGCATCTCGGCCATGGTGGCGCTGCTGGCCCAGAACACCCAGGCCGGGCACGCGGTGCTGGCCGAGCACATCAACCCCTTCAGCTTGCCGCTCCGGCAGGCGGTGGAAGCCGGCGCGCACGACCTGTCGAGCGAGGCGGGTCTGCTGGCGCTGAACGCCGAAGTCGGCCGGCAGGCGGCGATGCTCGCCTACCTCGAGGACTTCAGGCTGATGATGTGGGTGGGCCTGATCGGCATCCCGCTGATCGCGCTGCTGCGCAAGCCTCCAGTGGCCGTGCCGATCGCCGAAGCCCCGGGCACCGCCGAGTGATCGTCCGGGGCGGTCAGCCGAGGTCGCCGCCAGCCACCGGCAAGGTCACACCCGTGACATAGGAGGCTTCGTCGGAAGCCAGGAACAGGATCGCCGCCGCCTGCTCGTCGGGCGTGCCGTAGCGTTTGACGAAGGTGGAATCGATGGTCTGGTCGACGATCGCCTGGTACCAGCCGCGCTGCCGCTCGTCCATGGTTTC
>JAZJZJ010000223.1:0-3412 GCA_040389925.1 Pseudomonadota bacterium | reverse complement strand
GTTCACCGAGCTGATGAACATCCCGCTCGGCGACTTCAACCGCGGGCCGGTCGGCGCATCGTCGTTCGCGTTTCACGGCGAGCGCATCGGCGCGAACATCTGCTACGAAGACTTGTTCGGAGAAGAGCTCGCCGCGCGGTTTGAAGACCCGACGAACGCGCCGACGATCTTCGCGAACATCAGCAACATCGGCTGGTTCGGCGACACGATCGCGATCACGCAGCATCTGGAAATTTCGCGGATGCGCACGCTCGAATTCCAGCGCCCGATGCTGCGCGCGACCAACACCGGCGCGACCGCCGTGATCGATCACACCGGGCGCGTTACTGCGAGCCTGCCGCGCTTGACCCAAGGTGTGCTCGATGGCCAAGTCCAGGGCCGCACCGGCCTCACGCCGTTTGCGTGGTGGGCGTCGCGCTTTGGCCTGTGGCCGTTGACGCTGCTCGGGCTGGTGATCGTCGCGACCGCAGGCCAGCGCCGGGCCGCTCCCAAGCGGCCTGCGCACCCCCTCGGGGGGTAACTGCGGTACTCCGCAGTTGGGGGGTCCATTCAGCCCGAGCGCACCAGCCGGCCCGGCCGCGCACTCGTGATTGCGCCGTCGTGCTGCACGCGCTGGCCCGCGACCCAGGTGCCGACGTAGCCCTCGCTCTTTTGCAAGAAGCGCTTGCCGCCGGCTGGCAGGTCACGCACCAGCTGGGGCGCGCCCATGCTCAAACGCTGCGGGTCGATCAGGTTCAGGTCGGCGCGGCGGCCGATCGCGATCTCGCCGCGATCCTTCAGGCCCAGGTAGCGCGCGTTGCGGCGGGTCATCATCTCGATCGCGGTTTGCAGCGGCAGCCGGCCTTCGGCGCGGTCGCGCACCCAGTGCGTCAGCATGAAGGTCGTGAAACTCGCGTCGCAGACCGTGCCGACGTGCGCACCCGCATCGCTCAGGCCCATCAGCGCGCGCGGGTGGCCGAGCATGCTGCGCACGGTCGACAGCGAGCCGTCGTTGTAGTTGAAGATCGGGAAGTAGATGAGGTTGCCGCCATCACCTTCCGCGAGGTGGTCGTAGAGCGCTTCGAGCGCGGTCACGCCGCGTTGCTTCGCGCGCACCAGAAAGCTCTCCATCACGGTCGGCTCGTAGTTCAGGTTCGAGCCGTTGGATGAAGCGAGCGGAAACATCCGCCCGCTGATCAGCTCGATCCGCGCGAGCAGGATGTCGACCAGTGGCGGGATCGCGGTGCCATCGCCCGCCATCGCCTCTGACTTCTCCGCGAGCACGCGCGCCTTGCGCGCCGGGTCGCGCATCGCGGCCGCGCGCTCGGCCAGCGGCAGGTGCGCGATCTCCTTGAAGCCCGGAAAGCCCATGAACGGGTGGAAGCTCGCCTCCAATCCGTTGATCACACCGATGCCGCGCGCGGCAGTTTGCAGATACAGCGGCAGCCCGGCGGCGACCGCGATGTCGACCCGCTCGCGGATCGCCTGCCATTGTGCGCCGCCCGGATCGCGCTGCAGCCAGGTCATCGACAGCGGCCGGCCCGATGCGCGCGCGATCTGTTCGACCAGGTCGAACTCGGCGTCGAAGCGCTGCGGGCCTTTGAGCACGTCGAAGTCCGACACCATCTGGATCACGCCGTGCGACAAGCCCTCGAACGCGCTCGCGATGCCGCAGAGCTCGGCGGCGGTCGCCTCCGACGCGGGCGTTTCCTTGCCCTCCGACGTGCGGTGGTTGTCGCTGCGCCCGGTGCTCCAGCCGACCGCGCCGGCTTCGAGCGCTTCGCGCACGAGCGCGCGCATCGCGGCGATGTCTTGCGCGCCCGCCGCCGGCTGCGTGAACGCGCGCTCGCCCATCACCGCCATGCGCAGCGGGTCGTGCGGGATCTGCACGAGGAAATCGAGGCTGTGCGGCGTCGCGTCGAGCGCGTCCATGAACTGCGGAAAGCTCTCCCAGTTCCAGCGGATGCCTTCGGCGAGCGCGGCGCCGGGAATGTCTTCGACGCCCTCCATCAGCTTGATCAACTCACCTTCCTGCCCCTTGCGCACCGGCGCGAAGCCGACCCCGCAGTTGCCCATCACGACCGTCGTCACGCCGTGGTGGATGCTGGGTGAGAAGGTTTCGTCCCAGGTCGCTTGGCCGTCGTAGTGGGTGTGGATGTCGACGAAGCCGGGCGTGACCCACGCGCCATGCGCGTTCACCGTTTCGCGTGCGGCCGACGTGATCTTGCCGCGCTTGTCGATGCTGACGATCAGGCCGTCTTTCACGCCGACGTCGGCGCTGAACGGCAGGCCGCCCGAGCCGTCGACGACCGTGCCGCCTTCAATGAGCCAGTCGAGCATCTTTTCGTCTCCACAAGACAGCGAGTGTCAGGCCCGACACGATGTGCCAGATGCCCCACAGGCTCGCGATGATCACCATGCCGAGATCGGCATTGAACTGCACCGCGATGATCCCCAGTGCGAGCCCGGAATTTTGCATGCCGCCTTCGATCACGATCGCGCGCCGGTCGCGCTCGGCGACGTGGAACGCGAGCGCGCACAGCCAGCCGAGCAGCAGCCCGCCGGCGTTGTGCAGCACGACGATCAGCAACTGCGGCAGGAGGTTCGCGTTCAGCAGCGCGCGCTGGCTGAACAGCCCCGCGACGATGAACAGCAGCAGCGCGACCAGGCTGAACGTGCCGAGCGGCTTGCGGATCTTTTCGGTCAGCGCGGGCCAGCGGTGACCGATGAACAGACCCAGCACCATCGGCACCGCGAGCAGCGCGACCAGGCTCCACCAAATATCGGACGGGTCGATCGACAGTTGCCGCATCCAGCCGGCGGTGGCCGGGTTCGTCGCCATCATCCAGGTGAAATTGAACGGCGTCAGGAACAGCGCCAGCACCGCTGCGACCGCCGAGATGCTGACCGACAGCGCCGTGTTGCCGCGCCCGAAATGCGTGATCACGTTCGACAGCGAACCGCCTGGGCAGGCCGCGACCAGCATCATCGCGGCCTCGATGTTCGGCGGCAGGTCGAGCACGAGCGTGACGAGCCAGGTGCCGACCGGCAGCAGCACGAACTGCGGGATCAGCCCGCAGACCACCGCGCGCGGCGTTTGCGCGACGCGCGTGAAGTCGGCCACCTTCAGTTCGAGCGCGACCGAGAACACCATCGTCGCGAGCACGAGGCTCAAGATCAGTTGCTGGGTCGTCATTCGAGCGTCGGCAAGTCGGGGTGGCCGCGAGGCTAGCAGGCTGCCAGCCCTCTAGAATCAAGGGTTTACGCAGACCGAACAGCCTTCATGCTCACCTTCCAGCAGATCATTCTCACGTTGCAGGACTACTGGGCCGCGCAGGGCTGCGCACTGCTGCAGCCCTACGACATGGAAGTGGGCGCAGGCACCAGCCACACCGCGACCTTTCTGCGCGCGATCGGCCCCGAGCCGTGGAAG
>JAZJZJ010000222.1:0-24936 GCA_040389925.1 Pseudomonadota bacterium | reverse complement strand
CAGGTTGCTGCCGAGCTGCGCCGCGAGGCGGATGCGCTGGGCCTCGCCGCCGCTCAGTGTGGGGGCGGCGCGGTCGAGCGTCAGGTAGCCGAGGCCGACTTCTTCGAGGAATTCGAGGCGGCTCCTGATCTCGCTGACCACGTCGCGTGCGATCTCGGCATCGCGGCCGGTGAGCGTCAGTGCATCGACCCAGATGCGCGCGTCTTCGACCGACCACGAGCCGAGCGTCGTGATCGGCTCGTGTTCGAAGGTGACGAGGCGCGAGGCCGGGTTCAGCCGTGTGCCGGCGCAATCGGGGCACGGCGCGTCGGCGACACCTTCGACCTCCTGCTCTTCCGACGGGAACGACTGTTCGCGGCCCTTGTTGTCGTCGTCCCTGATCGAATCGTCATACGCCTTGCGCTGCTCGCGCGTCAGCGCAAGGCCGGTGCCGACGCAGGTCGTGCACCAGCCGTGCTTGCTGTTGTAGCTGAACATGCGCGGGTCGAGTTCGGGGTAGCTGGTGCCGCAGCTCGGGCACGCGCGCTTGGTCGAGAAGACCTTGACGCTGCCGATCCGCGCGGTCGAGGTCTCGTTCGCCATCGCGCCGATCAGGCCGTCGAGCGGCGCCAGCAGGTGCATCACGCCCTTGCCGAGTTCGAGCGCGCTGGCGAGCAGCGCGCGCAGTTCGGCTTCGTTCGCGGGGTCGACGACGATGTCGCCGACCGGCAGCTCGAGCGTGTGCTCCTTGAAGCGGTCGAGCCGCGGCCACGGGTCGACCTTCAGGAACTCGCCGTCGACGCGCAGGTGCGTGTGGCCCCGACCCTTCGCCCACTTGGCGAGGTCGGTGTAGACACCCTTGCGCGCCACGACCAGCGGCGCGAGCAGGCCGACGTGCTGGCCGCGGTGCCCTCCAAATTCCTGGTCGCGCAGCAGTTGCGCACAGATGCTCTCGGCGCTCTGCGGCTTGACCGGCGAGCCGTCGTTGACGCAATGCTGCAAGCCGAGCTTCACGTACAGCAGCCGCAGGAAATGCCAGACCTCGGTGGTGGTCGCGACCGTGCTCTTGCGCCCGCCGCGCGACAGGCGCTGCTCGATCGCGACCGTCGGCGGGATGCCGTAGACCGCATCCACTTCAGGGCGCCCGGCCGGCTGCACGATGCTGCGCGCATACGCGTTCAGCGATTCGAGGTAGCGGCGCTGGCCTTCGTTGAACAGGATGTCGAACGCGAGCGTCGACTTGCCCGAGCCCGAGACGCCAGTGACGACGCTGAACTTGCCGCGCGGGATGCTCACGTCGAGCGACTTCAGGTTGTGCTCGCGCGCGTTGACGATGCGGATGTTCTCGTCGAGCGCGCGCCGCGCTTCGCGTTGCTGCCTGACGAGGTACTGCAGCGGCGTGCCTTCTTCGACCTTGTGGCCGGCCAGGCCCATCTGCACGTCGTAGTCGGCGAGCGCCTTGCCGGTGTGCGAGCTCGGATGCCGCTTCACCTCTTCCGGCGTGCCGGTGCAGACGATTTGCCCGCCGGCGTCGCCGCCTTCGGGGCCGAGGTCGATCAGCCAGTCGGCCGCGCGGATCACGTCGAGGTTGTGCTCGATCACGATCAGCGAATGGCCGGCGTCGAGCAGCTTGCGGAACGAACGCATCAGCTTCGCGATGTCGTCGAAGTGCAGGCCGGTGGTGGGCTCGTCGAACATGAACAGCGTGCCGCGCTTCGCGACCGCCTGGCGGCTCGCGGTCTGCGACTGCGAGCTCTCGGCGAGAAAGCCGGCCAGCTTCAGCCGCTGCGCTTCGCCGCCCGACAGCGTCGGCACCGGCTGGCCGAGCTTCACGTACTCGAGGCCGACGTCGACGATCGGCTGCAGCACGCGCAGCACTTCGCGGTCGTCGCGAAACAGTTGCACCGCCTCGCTGACCGTGAGCTCCAGCACGTCGGCGACGCTGAGGTCGCGGATCGCGTTGCCTGGCAGGCGCCGGTCGATCTTGATGTCGAGGATTTCCGCGCGGTAGCGGCGGCCGTCGCAATCGGGGCAACGCAAATACACGTCGCTGAGGAACTGCATCTCGACGTGTTCGAAGCCCGAGCCGCCGCAGGTCGGGCAGCGGCCGTTGCCGGCGTTGAAGCTGAACATGCCGGGGCCGTAGCCGCGCTGCAGCGCGAGCGGCGCCTGCGCGAACAGCTTGCGGATCTCGTCGAACGCGCCGACGTAGCTCGCCGGGTTCGAGCGCGCGGTCTTGCCGATCGGCGACTGGTCGACGAAGACCGCGTCACTGAGCCAATCGGCACCGAGCAGCAGGTCGTGCTCGCCCGGCGTGTCGGTCGCCTTGCCGAAGTGGCGTGCGAGCGCCGGTGCCAGCACGTCCTGCATCAGCGTGCTCTTGCCCGAGCCCGAGACGCCGGTCACGCACACGAGGTGCAGCAGCGGGAACTCGACCGTCACGTTCTTCAGGTTGTGATCGCGCACGCCCTCCAGGATCAGCTTCGGCGTCTTCTCGCTCATCAGCCGCTTGATGCCCATGCCGACATGCTTGCGGCCGCCGAGGTAAGCGCCGGTCAGCGTGTCGGCGTGGCGGATCGCGTCGGGCGTGCCGTCGAACACGATGCTGCCGCCGCGCTCGCCGGGGCCGGGGCCCATGTCGATCAGCCGATCGGCGGCGAGCATCACGGCCGGGTCGTGCTCGACAACGACCAGCGTGTTGCCCGCGTCGCGCAGCCGGTGCATCGCCTCGATGATGCGGTTCATGTCGCGCGGATGCAGGCCGATCGAAGGCTCGTCGAGCACGAACATCGTGTTGACCAGCGAGGTGCCGAGCGCCGTCGTCAGGTTGATGCGCTGCACCTCACCGCCGCTGAGCGTGCGGCTCTGGCGATCGAGCGTCAGGTAGCCGATGCCGACATCGCACAAGTATTTGAGCCGGGTGCGGATCTCGTCCTGCAGCAGCTTCAACGCGTCGTCGAGCATCGTGCTCGGCAAGGTCAGCTGATCGAAGAAGCGGTGCAAGCGCTCGATCGGGATCAGCATCAGGTCGTGCACGGTCAGACCGGGCAGCGCTTCGAGCTGCGCGCGCGACCAGCCCGTGCCGGCCGGCAGAAAGCGCTTCGCGGGCGCGAGCACCGCATCGGCGTCTTCCTTCGTGCCCAAGCGCCAGAGCAGCGCTTCGGTCTTGAGCCGCGCGCCGTTGCAGGTGCCGCAGGGCGTGTACGCGCGGTACTTCGACAAGAGCACGCGGATGTGCATCTTGTAGGCCTTGGATTCGAGGTACTCGAAGAAGCGCTTGACGCCGTACCACTGCTTGTTCCACTTGCCGTTCCAGTTCGGCGAACCGTGGATGACCCAGTGGCGCTGCGCCTCGGTGAGTTGCGCCCACGCGGTGTCGCGCGGAATGCCGGCCTCGCCGGCGTATTGCATCAGGTCGTCCTGGTTCTCTTTCCAGGCCGGCGTTTGCAAGGTCTTGATCGCGCCCGAGCGCAACGTCTTGCGGTGGTCGGGGATCACGAGGCCGTAGTCGACGCCGATCACGCGGCCGAAGCCGCGGCAGGTCTCGCACGCACCGTAGGCGGAGTTGAAGCTGAACAGCGCGGGCTGCGGATCGGCGTACCGAATGTCGCTCTCGGGCGAATGCAGCCCGGTCGAGAAGCGCCAGAGGTCGGGTTCACCTTCTTCCCTCAGCGCGTAGACGATCACGCGGCCAGCACCGCGCTTCAGCGCCGTCTCGATCGCCTCGATCGCGCGGATTTTCTCGGTGGCTTGAAGACGAAACCGATCGGCCACCACGTCGAGCAGCTTGCGCGGCCCGGTCGGTGACGCGACCTCGCGCTCGGCCTGCAGGCGCGTGAAGCCGCTCGCGGCGAGCCACTGCGCAACCTCGTCGGCGCTCGTGCCGCCGGGCAGTTCGACCGGGAATGTGACGACCAGGCGCGGGTCGCTGCTGGCCGTGCGTTGCATCAGGTCGGCGTAGATCGTCTCGGGCGAATCATGGCGCACCGCGTGCGCGGTCTGCTTGTCGAACAGCTGCGCGGCGCGCGCGAACAAGAGCTTCAGGTGGTCGTTCAACTCGGTCATCGTGCCGACCGTGCTGCGCGAGCTGCGCACCGGGTTCGTCTGGTCGATCGCGATCGCCGGCGGCACGCCGTCGACGCGATCGACGGCCGGGCGGTCCATGCGGTCGAGAAACTGCCGCGCGTAGGCGCTGAAGGTCTCGACGTAGCGGCGCTGGCCCTCGGCGTACAGCGTGTCGAACACCAGGCTCGACTTGCCCGAGCCGCTCGGCCCGGTCACGACCGTCATCTCGCCGGTGCGGATATCGAGGTCGAGGTTCTTGAGGTTGTGTTGTCGAGCGCCGCGAATGCGGATCAGACCGGAGGTCATGAGGAGACTACTTTCCTGTGCGAGCGGAGCATTCTAGGGACGGCGTGGCTTTTGCAGCCGGCTGCGCCCAAAGACCCCGCCCCACCGAGCGATCCGGGGCTAATATCCGCGCTTCGCCCGAATCGCCCGTGCCGCATGAGTGACGATCCGATTGCGCAGACACCCGCGCCGAAACCCCCCGTTCCCGCCGCGTCGCAAGGCCTGCTGAGCGCCGCCGCGCGCAACGATCGCCGGCTCTTCGACAGCCTGAACGAAGGCGTCTGGGAGCGCAATCTCGCCACCAACGACGTCTGGTACTCGCCGCGCTACAAGTCCTTGCTGGGCTTTGCCGACGACGAATTGCCGAACTCGATCGAGGTCGTGCGCAGCCGCCTGCATCCCGACGACCTGGCCGCCGTGCAGCAGGCCTTCGCCCACGCGGCGCAGACGCTGGGCACCGGCGAAGCGCAGTCACGGGTGATGGTGAAAGACGGCAGCTACCGCTGGTTTCGCGGCCGCTTCACGGTCTGGCCCGATGCGAACGGCAACGCGGCGATCCTGGTCGGCGCGCTCTACGACGTGCACGATCAGGTGATCGCGACCGAGGCGCTGAAGGCACAGCAGGCGATCCTCGAACAGCGCGTCAGCGAGCGCACCCAGGGCCTCGAAGCCGCGCTGCAGCAGGCCGAGGCGCAGCGCCTGGAGGCCGAGCGCGCGAACCAGGCCAAGGCGAGTTTTCTCGCCCACATGAGCCACGAACTGCGCACGCCGCTGAACGGCGTGCTCGGCATGAACCAACTCGCGCAGGCGCTCGCGCTCGGCGCCGAGCAGCGCCGCTACCTCGAACTCGCGCAGCAGGCCGGTCAGGCGCTGCTGGGCTTTCTCGACGATGTGCTCGACTTCGCGCGCGCCGAGACCGGCCGGCTGCAGTTGCGCGACGCGCCCTTCGACCTCGCCGGGCTCGCTACCGAAACCTTGCGCAGCTTCATGCCGTCGGTGCGCCGCAAAGGCCTGCAGATCGGCTTCGACTACGTCGGCGACATCACCCACGTGCGCGCCGACGCCGCCCGGCTGCGCCAGATCATCGCCAACCTGATCGGCAATGCGATCAAGTTCACCGACCGCGGCAGCATTCTGCTGATCGTCGCCGTCGAGGCCGGCGCCGACGGCGCGCCCTGCCGCGTGCGGCTGCGCGTGCGCGACAGCGGCGTCGGCATGGACGACGCCACCGCGGCGCGCGTGTTCGAGCCCTTCGAGCAGGGCGACTCCGGCATCGATCGCCGCCACGGCGGCACCGGCCTCGGCCTCTCGGTCGTGCGCATGCTGGCACGGCTGATGGGCGGCGACGTGTCGGTGCGCAGCCGGCCCGGTCAGGGCTCGGAGTTTCGCGTCGACCTGCTGCTCGCGGCCGAGCCCGATCAGCCGCTGCGAGCGCTCGCAGCGAGCGCCCCGCGCGCCGATCACGCCTGGGTACTCGCACGCGACGCCGACTACGGCGCGGGCCTGTGCCAACGGCTCGCGCGGCTCGGCTGGTCGGCGCAGGTGCTGCCGGGCATCGATCAGGCCATCGAGCGCTTGAACGCGCAAACGGCAGAAGCGCCGGGCTGCGTCGTCATCGCCGAAGACATGCTGACGGCCGACGCCGATTTCGAGCGCCTGCGCCACGGCCTGCGCGACGCCGTGCCGGTGACGCTGCTGCTGCGCCCCGACTTCGACTTCGGCAGCGTGCATGCCGCGACCGAGCGTTGCCGCATCCGGATCGCGATCGCTCCGCTGGCGCCGACCGACCTGCATGCGCTGCTGAAGCCGGACGCACCGACCACGCGCGCCAAGCCGCGGGCACCGCTGGCGTTGACGACGCTGCCGCCCGACTCGCAGCCCAGCGTGCTGGTCGTCGAAGACAACCTGATGAACCAGATCATCGCGCGCGAGATGGTCGCCGCCCTCGGGCTGCGGCCGGCCGTGGTCGGCAGCGGTGAAGAGGCGATGCTGAGCTGCCGCAGCACGCCGCCCGACCTGGTGCTGATGGACATCCAGATGCCCGGCATGGACGGGTTCGAAACCACGCGCCGGCTGCGTGCCTTGCAGGACGCCGGCGAGTTGCGCCGCTTCCCGATCATCGCGCTGACGGCGCACGCGATGGTGTCTGACCGCGAAGCCAGCCTGGCGGCCGGCATGGACGAGCACCTGACCAAGCCGGTGCAGCTCGAGCAACTGCGCAGCGTGCTGCGCCAGTGGCTCGGCGCCTGACGCCCGCGCCGGCGTCAAGCACCTCAGTGCGTCAGCGTCGCGGCGACGGATTCGTCAGGAAGTCGAAGACCGCCGCCCAAGTCTGCGGCGAGTTCAGGATGCCGAGGTGCGCGGTGCGCGCGAACGGGTCGAACCCGCCCTGCCCGACCAGGTCGAGCTGGTCGGCGCCCTGCAGCGTCGCGCTTTGCGAGAAATCGGTCGGCGTGCCGAAGCTGTCCTCGGCCGGCACCGGCGTGAAAAATCCGTCGATCAGCGAGAAGTAGACGAAGCTGGTGTCGGCGTTGCGGATCACCAGCGTCCGGGTCGAGCCGTGCGACTCGCTGCCGCGGTTCAGGCGCTCCAGAAACGGCGTGCGCGGCGAGCCGAGCTCCTGGCAGACCGCGCTCGCCGGCGTGAAGCCGCCGAAGGCCGCGAGCTGGTAGTAATTGGCCGGCGATGGTGAGCAATTGATGATGCCGTGGTTCGGCCCGTCGATCGCGACGAAGCGGCGCACCAGGCGCTGGCTCTGGTCCTGGCGCATCCACTCGCGCGCCAGCGTCACGCCCAGGCTGTGGCCGACGATGTCGACCTCTTTCGCGCCGGTGTACGCGAGCACCGCCTCGACGAAGCGCCGCAGGTCGGGCACGTTCGCGGTCACGGTGTGGGCGAACGCCGAACGGCGGGTGTTGTCCGCGGCGAGGTCGCATTGATCGCCCTGGTAGCCCAGCCCCCACAGCTCGCTGGTCGCGTAGCCGCGATCGGCGAGCGACTGCGCGAGCGCGTGGACCCGGCCGTAGACGGCGCAGGCGGTCGCGAACGGCGTGTCGTTGTTGCCATGCAGGAAGATCACCGGCGTGCGCGCCACCGGACCGGCCGCGCCGAAGCCGATCACCGGCTTGCCGAGCGACGCATCCTCGATCACCGGGAAACCCGCCGGCAGGCTCGTACCGACGATGCCGCCGGCGCGCGCCGCGCCGGTCCACGCCAGAGCGGTCAACGCCGCCACGGCGGCCCACTGCATCCATCGCTTGTTCATCATCGCTGCACTCCTGGTTTGAGGAAGGAAGGGAAGGAAGGGCCGCGTCAGGCGGCCAGAAAGCGCTCGATCAGCGCGAACTGCTCCGGCGTGTTCAACGACGGCGCGTGGCCGCAGCCCGCGATCTCGACGACGACGGCGCGCGGCCCGCGCTGGCGCATCTGTTCGACGATGGCGGGCAACAACAAGTCGGAGTCGGCGCCGCGCAGGCAGAGCACCGGAATGTCGAGCGTGTCCCACGCGTCCCACAGCAGGTAGTCGTCGATGTGGTGGGTGAACTGCATCACCATCGAGGGGTCGTAATGCGGCGTGACGCGGCCGTCGGGCAGGCGCCGGGTCGAGGTTTCGGTCAGGCGCCGCCATTGCGCGTCGCTCATCGCGCCATAGGGTTTGTAGACGCTGCGAAAGTAGGCCTCGAGTTCGGTCACGGTGGCGAACGCCGCCGGGCTGCCGGCATAACTGCGGATGCGCTCGAGCGCCGCGGCAGCGACCTCGGGGCCGCTGTCGTTGAGGACCAGCCGGCGGATCCGGCCACGCAGCGCACCGGCGGCGGCGTGGATGCCGATCGCCCCGCCCATCGACGTGCCGAGCCAGTGCACGCGGTCCAGGCCGAGGCCGTCGAGCAGGCCGAGCGCGAGCCGCTCGTAGAACGCGAGACAGTATTCACGCTCCGGCGCCGGGCTCCACTGGCTCAGGCCGCGGCCGAGCGTGTCGGGGCAGATCACGCGGTAGCGCTGCGCCAGATGCTCGGCCACATCGTCCATGTCGCGGCAGGTACGCGCCAGGCCATGCCAGGCGATCACGGTCTCGCGGTGCTGCGCGCCCCACTCGGTGTAATGGAGCTCGCGCCCCGCGCAGCTGATGTAGTTCGACGTGAAGCTCATCGCGTGCGCCCCGCACCGCGCATCGCCCGCAATCGCCCGACGACGCCGCTCGGAAAGTGATAGACCGACAGCACGAACAGAATCCCGAGCCACAGCAGCCAGCGATCCGGCGAAACCAGCTGCGACACGACAGGCACGCCCTCGACCGCCGACGCGCCGAGCTTCATCAGGTCCTGCAGATAGTTCTGCGCCAGCACCAGCAGCGCGCTACCGATCACCGCACCATAGACCGTGCCCATGCCGCCGATCACGACGATCAACAGCACGTCGAGCATGATCTCGAACGAGAGCGTCGTGTCCGGCCCGGTGTAACGCAGCCACAGCGCAAGCAGCACGCCGGCGAGCGTCGCAAACAGGGCCGAGAGCACCGACGCCAGCGTGCGATAGACGACGGTGCGGTAGCCGATCGCCTCGGCGCGAAAGTCGTTCTCGCGGATCGCCTGCAGCACCCGACCAAAAGGCGAATTGACGATGCGCAGCAGCATCAGCACGAGCGCGACTGCGGCGAAGAACAAGAGGTAGTAGGTCACGAAGCGACCATCGATCGAGGCGCCGAGAAACGGCTCGGCGAGGTATTCGGTGCCGGGCTGCAACGCGGTCGGCACCTTGAAGGTCAGGCCGTCTTCGCCGCCGGTGAATTCCGACAGCTGCGACGCGAGCGCAAGAAACGCGGAGGCGACCGCGAGCGTGATCATCGCGAAGAAGATCGCCTTGACGCGCAGGCTGAACAGGCCGATCAGCAACGACAGCACGAGCGAGATCGCGAGCGCGCACACCACGCCGACACCGACCGCGCCCCAGCTGGCTCCCAGCGCGGTGCTGGCAATCGCGACGCCGTAGGCGCCGATGCCGAAGAACATCGTGTGCGCGAAGCTGACGATGCCGGTGTAGCCGAGCAGCAGGTCGAAGCTCGCGACCAGCACGATGAAAACGATGATCTTGGCCGCGACGTTCAACGCCTTCGTGCCGGGAAACAGGAACGGCGTCAACGCGAGCGCCAGCACGATGGCCGCAAGCAGGATCGCGAGCCAGCGGTTGCGCGGCAGGTCGTGGGAAAGGAGTCGGTTCAGCATCATGAGTGGAACCCCCCGTTCGATGGGTACATCGAACGACCCCCCGAGGGGGTGCGGGCCGGCTTGGGAGCGGCCCGGCGCTCGGCCCTGAAAAGGTGAGTGCTGCGCACGCTATTCCTCATCGGTTCGCCACCGGGTACAGCCCTTGCGGCCGCCACAGCAGGATCAGCACCATCAGCCCGATGTTCGAGAACATCGCGACCTTCGGCGCGAGAAAGCCGGTGTAGTTCGCCATCAGCCCGACCAGCAGTGCGCCGATGAAGCAGCCCATCGTCGAGCCGAGCCCACCGATGATGATGACGATGAAGATCAGCACGTTGACGTGCGCGCCGATTTGCGGCGTGACGCCCTGCTGATACAGACCCCACAGTGCGCCGCCGAGGCCGGCGAGCGCCGAGCCGGCGACGAACACGCCGACGAACAGGCGCCGGATGCGGTAGCCCAAGCTTTCGACCATTTCGCGGTCCTGCACGCCGGCGCGGATCAGCAAGCCGAGCTTGGTGCGGTTCAGCGTGAACAGCATCGCCAGCAGCACGACCGCGCCGATCGCGGTGGCGAGCAGCCGGTACTTCTCGACCGCCGCATCGCCGAACAGCGTGATCACGCCGCGCAGCGCCTGCGGCATCTCGATCGGGATCGGCGTCGCGCCCCAGATCACCTTGATCAGCTCCTCGCCGATGATCATGCCGCCCATCGTGATCAGGATCTGCTTCAGGTGCTGGCCATAGACCGGCCGCACCAGCACGCGCTCGAAAGCCCAGCCGACCGCACCGGCGATCAGCATCGCCACCACCATCGTCGCGAACACCGGCACGAGATTGCGCCAGAGCTCGGGCGAGGTGGTCCAGCCGCTCATCGCGCCGAGCACGCTGGTCGCGAGGTAGGCACCGAGCGCGATGAACACGCCGTGGCCGAAGTTCAGCACGTCCATCAGGCCGAACACGAGCGTCAGGCCCGACGCGATGATGAAGATGATCATGCCCATCGCGAGGCCGGCGACGGTCAGCGTGACCCAGGTGCTGGGCGAGCCGATCAACGGCAGCGCGACCAGCGCGAGCGCGGCGACGAGAGCGATCGGGATCGAGTCGAAGCTGGCTTCGGGGATGGCGGCGGCGGCCTGGGCTGGCGTCGCGATGGTGGTGGTTGTCATGTTGTTGTGCTCGGTGGTCGGAGCGAGCCTCGGGCGTCGGGGCACGCAGGCGCTTCTCGACCGTCGAACCGCCACGCCCCTGCCGGATCGGGCCGGTGGGGTGTTCTGCGGAGCGAGGTAAAGGAGGAGGCCGCAGGCCGGGGGACACGAGCGCAGCAGAGCACCCCGCCGGCCTGATCTCGCTCCATCAACGGCGGAGCGATCACTGGTGTGCCCCCAACGAAAGCCCGAGAAACCGCTGCTGCAATCCTTCGTCGTCGGCGAGTTCAGCCATCGACCCCGAGTGCACGACGCGGCCGTCGTCCATCACCGCGACGCGATCGCCGAGCGCCTTCGCGACCGCGAAGTTCTGCTCGACCAGCAGCACCGTCGTCTTGGTGCTCTTGAGTTCGCGCAGCGCACCGATCAGGTTCTGCACGATCGCCGGCGCCAGGCCCTTGCTCGGCTCGTCGATCAGCAGCAGGCGCTGCTCCTCGACCATCGCGCGCGCGATTGCGAGCATCTGCTTTTGCCCGCCCGAAAGCTTGCCGGCCGGATACAGCCAGAACTTCTTCAGCGCCGGGAACAGGCCGAACAGCCATTCGAGCCGGGCCGTGTCCATCTGCTCGACGCTGCGCGCCTTGCGCGCCGCGAGCAGCAGGTTTTCGCGCACCGCGAGGTCGCCGAAGATGCCCATGTTCTCGGGCACGTAGGCGATGCCGAGCTGCGCGATGTCGGGCGTCGCGCGCTGACCGGCCTGGCCGCCGATCGGCTGGTTGTCGAAACGCAACTCGCCCTGCGAGGCGGCCCACAGGCCCATGATCGTGCGCAGCGTCGTCGTCTTGCCGGCGCCGTTGCGGCCGAGCAGCATCGTGACTTGGCCGGCCGGAACATCGAGGTCGACCCCGTGCAGGATGTGGTACGCGCCGATGTGCGTGTGCACGCCTTTGAGTGACAGCAGGCTCATGCCGCTTCCTCTGCGGTGATGCCGAGGTAGGCGCTTTGCACCACCGGTGACGCGATCACCGCGGCCGGCTCGCCGTCGGCCACCAGCTGCCCGTTGTGCAGCACGATGATGCGGTCGGCGAGCTCGCGCACCACGTCCATCTTGTGCTCGACCAGCAGGATGGTCTTGTTCGCCTCTTGCTTCAGCGCGCGGATCAGATCGAGGATCACCGGCACGTCGTCGACGCTCATGCCGGCGGTCGGCTCGTCGAACATGTAGACGCTCGGCTCCAGCGCCATCAGCATCGCGACCTCGAGCTTGCGCTGGTCGCCGTGCGGCAGACTGCTCGCCGCGGCATCGGCGCGATCGGCGAGCTTGACCCGCGTGACGAGTTCCATTGCGCGATCCAGCGTGGCGCGCTGGTCGAGCCACACCGACCACAGGTTCAGCCCCTGCTTGCGGCGCGACTGCACCGCCAGACGCACGTTCTCGAGCACCGACAGGCCCGGGAACAACTGTGTCAGCTGGAACGCGCGGCCGAGGCCGCGGTGGGTGCGCGCCGAGGCGGCTTCGGTCGTGATGTCGACACCATCCAGCAGCACCGCGCCCTCGCTCGCCGGCAGTTGCCCCGAGATCAGGTTGAAGTAAGTCGTCTTGCCGGCGCCGTTCGGGCCGACGATCGCGGTCAGCGTGCCGGGCTGGAACGCGCAGCTGACGTGGTCGACGGCGACGTGGCCGCCGAAGCGGATGGTGAGGTTGGTGGTCTCGAGCACGGCACAGCGCGGCCAGTTCGTGTTTCTGACTGGAGCCCCCTCCCGGAGGGGGCTCGGGGGGAGCGGTGGTTTACCGGCTTGCCGGAACAAGCGCGATCAGCGCTTGTTCCGGATCGGAACGTCCATCTCCTCGGGCTTTATCTCGCGCACCAGCTCCGGCACGCCCCAAGCGAACGCCGGGTCGGCCTTGATCTTGAAGTGGTACATGCTCTGCATCGCCTGGTGATCTTCCTTGCGGAAAGTCATCTTGCCCTTCGGCGATTCGAAGCTCATGCCTTCCATCGTCTTGATCAGCTTGTCGGCGCCGGTGTCGCCGGCGGTCTTCTTCAGCGCCTCGACCAGCGCGATGCCAGCGCTCATGCCGCCTGCCGTGAAGAAATCGGGCGGGCTCTTGAACCGGGTGTAGTGGTTCGCGACCAGCCACTCGTTGACCGGGTTCTTCGGGATGCCGAAGTAGTAGTAGGTCGCGCCTTCCATGCCCGGGAACTGCTTGTACGCGACCATCGCCGGCATGATGTTGCCGCCGGTGGCGATCTCGATGTTGTAGCGCTTGAGATCCAGGTCGGCGATCTTGAACGGGTTGCCGGCGCCGGCCCAGATGATCCAGATCACCTTGCGGCCGGGTTGGTCCTTGAGCTTGTCGATGATGCGCTGCGCGCCGGCGGTGAAGTCGGTCGTGCCCGCGGGCAGGTATTCCTCGTGGACGATCTTGGCCTTCTTGATCGAGTCCTTGAAGGCCTTCACGCCGTCACGGCCGAACGCGTAGTCCTGCGCGAGCGTGGCGATGCTGGTGCCGACCTTGTCTTGCGCGACCGCGTTGCTGATCGCGTCCTGCGAACTGTTGCGACCGGTGCGGAAGATGTACTTGTTCCACTTGTCGCCGGTGATCGAATCGGCCACGGCCGGCTCGACCAGCAGGATCTTCTTGTACTCCTCGGCCACCGGCAGCAGCGCCAGCGCGACGCCCGACGAACTCGGCCCGACCGCGATGTCGGCCTTGTCGTCGCCGTAGGCGGTGGCGAGCAGGCTCTTGCCCACGTCGGGCTTGCCCTGGTCGTCTTTCTCGATCACGACCAGCTTCTTGCCGGCGACCATCATCGTGCCGCCGGTCGCGTAGTCGAGGCCCATCATCAGGCCGGTCTGGGTCTGCTTGCCGTAGGCTTCGAGCGGACCGGACTTGCTGTAGACGTGGGCGATGCGGATCTCTTTGGCCTGCGCGAACACGCTGGTCGGGGCGACCAGCGCGGCGGCGACAGCCAGCGCGCCGAGCACGGCGCGACGCGGATTCGAGGAAGGATGGAACGGCATGAATCTGTCTCCTGGGCAGGTCGTTGCAAAGTCGGAACGGCCGGGCGCTCGACGGCGCCGGATGAACTGACAAGGCAATCGCTGTGCCAGCATGCACCGAATCAGTGCAAACCCTAGGCTCAGCAGCACTTGGCCCGGTAGCACGCGCTGCTCGGCAGCGAGCAATGGCATTCGACTGTCTTTGTTTCAGTCAATCAACCAAACAGCTGAATGTATTTCATACAGTGCATGAATTTCAGACTCACAGTTTCATTTCCAGCCGCAACTGCAGATTCAGGAAGGTCGGCGCAGTCGTCGACGAGGTTTCGCGACTACCCGCGCCGAGGTCGTCGACGCTGCCGCCGGTCAGGTAGTCGCGCGGGTTCAGGTTGCTGGCCGTCAACCGGAGCTGCAGCGACGGGTTGAACACCCACAGCCCGTAGGCGTCGATCACGACCTTGCGGCCTTGGGCCGCGGTCTGGATCTCGCTGACGCGCGTGTCGTAGGCCGGCGTCCAGTTCAGGTTGCCGCCCAGCGTCAGCGGCCAGCCGGGCACGCGGTAGTCGGCGCCGAGGTTCGCGGTGTATCCGGGCTGCTGGTCGAGCCGGTTGTCGGGCCCGGGCACGGCTTTCACGCGCGAGCGGAACACGCTCGCGTTCGTGCGCAGGTCGACCTTCGGCGCGTCGGCGATCAGTTCGCTCAACCGGAACTTGGCTTCGAGTTCGATGCCCTGCGTCATTGCGTCGCCGATGTTCTGCGGGCGCGACACATAGCGCGGCTGGCCCGGCGACCACGCGACGACTTCGAGCGCGGTCTGGCTGCGCATGTAGTTCCTGATCTGGCGATGGAACAGATTCGCGCTCAACAGCCCGCCGCCGGCGAGGTAGCGTTCGACCGCGATGTCCAGGCCGGTCGCGAGCTCGGGCTTCAGGTTCGGGTTGCCGGCGCGATCGGGCTGGGTCGGCGTGTTCGCGCCCGGCGCCGGGTAGCGGTTGTTGATGCTCGGCCGGCCGATCAGGTTTTGCAGGGTCGGCGAGCGATAGCTGCGCGTCAGGCTGAAACGCAGCTGGTCGCGGCTCTCGGGCTCGGGCTTCCAGACGGCGTGCAAGAGCGGCGTCCAGACGCTGCTGCGGTTCGTTTGCTCGGCGCTGCCGCCGCTCTGATCAAGCAGGCCGCTCGCGCCGCGCGTCGTGATGCCTTCCCAGCGCAGGCCGGCGTGGGCGGCCCACTGCGGCGCCAGCTGCCATTCGTCCTGCGCGTACGCGGCGAAGCGCGTCGAAGACGCCGCCACGTTGTCGCCGAAGTTCGCGAGCAGGGTCGGGTCGTTGGTGTTGCGCGTTTCGGTGCGGCGGTTCGCCTCGCCCTCGGCACCGGCGACGAGGCTGTGCTCGCCGGCCAGCGTGCGCATGAATTTGCCACTGAGCAGCGCGTTGCGATCGAGCGTATCGCCGCGGTCCGCCAGCGTGCGGCTCAACGCGCCGCCGGTGGACTCGTTGCGCAGGCTGCGGTTGATGCTGCGCCCCTGGCCGACGCCGAACTTCGATTCGAGCCGGCCGCCGCCATCGGCGAGCCGGTGGTTCCACTGGCCGTTCAGGCGCAGCAGCGTGAAGCTGCCGTCACCATCGGTTGCGCTGGTGTCGTAGGGCTTGGGCTGTGCGCCGACGGTCTGCGTGAGCACGCCGTCGCGCTGCGTCGAACCGCGGCCGTGGATCAGCAGCGGCATCAGCGTGACCGAATCGACACCCTGCTCGCTGCGCCACTGCAGCCGGCCGGTCGCGTGCACGCCCCGGCGCTTGTCGCGGACGCGGCCGACATCGCGCTGATCGAGCGTGATGCTGTCGTCGGCGAGGCGACGATCGACGGTGGTCGTCGTGCTGCCGCTCTCGCGATCCGAACTGAATGCGCTCAGCGAGTAGTTGACGATGAACGGCCCGATCGGCTCATTGCGCGTCCACGAGACGCTCGGCTGCGCGCGGCCGTTCTCGACGCCCAAGGTGAGCCGCACGTCGTTGATGTGTTTGTTGAAGCCTTCGCGCGTGATGATGTTGATCGTGCCGGCGATCGCGCGTGCGCCGGTCTCGGCGGTCGGTGCGCGCAGGATCTCGATGCGCTCGATCTGCTCAGGTGTGAGTGAATCGAGCGAGAAGCCGGGCGGGACGCGTTGCCCGTCGAGCAGGATCTGCGTGTAGCCGCTTCCCAGGCCGCGCATGCGGATGTTGCCGCCGCGCCCGGGCCGGCCCTGCATCGTCACGCCGGGCAGGCGCTTGAGCACGTCGCCGAGGTTGCTGTCGCCGTAACGCTCGATCTCTTCGCGGCCGATGACGATCTTCGCGGCGGTCGACTGGCGTCGCTCCTCGACATCGGACGCGCGTGTCGCGGTGACCTCGACGCGCCCGAGCTGCGCCGGTGGCGCCGAGGCTGCCGCTGCCGGCGCGGCCGGCAGCGTCTGCGCGCGCACCATGACGGCGACCCCGAGCGCCAGCACGAACGACAGCCGTCGCGCGCCGCGACGCACCCGGCGGCTCACGCCGCGCCGTCGCGCTGCGCGAGCGCGAGCTTTTCGTACAGCGTCGCGCGCGAGATGCCGAGCAGGCGCGAAGCCGCGAGCTTGTTGCCGCCGGTCGCGAGCATCGCCTCGCGGATCGCGCGCCCCTCGAGTTCGGCGACCGCTTCCGAAAGCGGCTTGACCGCGAGGCCGCTCACCACCGGCGCGCGCGGCGGCCCCGGCGAGCGCGGCGGCGGCATCAATGCCGCTGGCTGCGGATCGGGCGCGAGCGATGCGAAATGCGTGGCCGTCAGCAGCAGGTCGTCGGTCATCAGGCTGGCCTGTTCGAGCGCATTGCGCAGCTCGCGGATGTTGCCGGGCCAACGGTGATGCGCAAGCAGGTCCAGCGCGTCAGCCGACAGCGTCTTGTGCGCGAGGCCGCTGCGCCGGGCGATGTCTTCCGACAGCGCATCGACCAGTGCCTCCAGATCGGTCAGGCGCTCGCGCAGCGCCGGCAGGCGGATCGGCAGCACGTTCAGCCGGTAGAACAGGTCGGCGCGAAAACTGCCGGCCGCCACCATCGCCGGCAGGTCGCGGCTGGTGGCGGCGATGATGCGCACGTCGATGCGCTGCACCGTGTTGCTGCCGAGCGGCTCGACCTCCTGCTCCTGCAGCACGCGCAGCAGCTTGCTCTGCAGCGCGAGCGGCATGTCGCCGATCTCGTCGAGCAGCAAGGTGCCGCCATCGGCGAGCTTGAACTTGCCGTCGCGGCCTTTGCGCTCGGCGCCGGTGTAGGCGCCGGGCGCGACGCCGAAGAACTCGGCTTCGAGCAGCGTCTCGGGCACGGCCGCGATGTTGACCGCGATGAAGGGTTTGGCCGCGCGCCGGCTCGCCGCGTGGATGCCGTGCGCGAGCAGCTCCTTGCCGGTGCCGGTCTCGCCGAGCAGCAGCACCGTGCTGTCGGTCTGCGCGACGCGCCGCGCTTGGCGCTTCACTTCCACCGCCGCCGGGCTCGCGCCGACGAAGCTCGCGATCGTGTGTTTCGGGCGGCGCTGCTGCGTCAGATGCGCGGCCAGCTCCTGGCGCGCCGACGCGAGCTCGCGTTCGAGCTGCGCGAACTTCGCGGTGAGCGGGCGCATCGTCGTCTCGGGGTGGTCGAGCAGCACCATGCCGATTGCGCCGATCACCGTGCCGTCGGCGTCGCGCAGCGGCAAGCGGCTGACGAGGAAGGTGCCGGCCTTGTTGGTCAGCAGGTCGACCAGCATCGCCTGGCCGGTGTCGACGACCTGCGCCATCAACGTGTTCGGCACGACCTCTTCGACGCGCCGGCCGACGAAGTCGGCCTCCTCGCGTTCGAGCGCCGGCAGGAACTGCTTGTAGCCCTCGCTGATCCAGACGATGCGGTGCGCGCGGTCGATCACGAACATGCCCATCGCCGCGTTCGCCAGGGTGTCGAACATGCTGCGCGCGGCGAGCTTGAGCAGACCGTCGGCATCGGCCGGCAGCGCGGAGTGGACGGGACTGGACGAGGGCGCGTGATCGGGCATCGGCGTGCAGTGTAGGCCGGCGAGACCGGCGGATCGCCTGGGTCGCCCTGCCCGATATCGTCAACCGCCACACAGCGCTTGTAATTATGAATTATTGATTCTATATTTCGACCACCTGCTGCTTCCGATCGGCTCCCGATGGTCACCCCCACCCCGCTGCGGCCCGGCTCGCTCCACGAAGAAGTCGCGACGCGGCTGCGCACGATGGTGTTCGAGCGCCAGTTGCTGCCCGGCACATGGATCGACGAACTGGCCCTCGCGCGCGATTGGCAGATCAGCCGCACGCCGCTGCGCGAGGCGCTGAAAGTGCTGGCCTCCGAAGGCCTCGTGACACCGGTGCCGCGCCAGGGCTGCAAGGTCACCGAGCTGTCGGAGGCCGACGCCGATGACCTGTTCCCGGTGATGGCGTTGCTCGAAGGCCGCTGCGCGTTCGAGGCGGTGCGCAAGGCGACCCCCGCCGACCTGAAGGCGCTGCGCAAGCTGCACGAAACGCTGGAGCGGCACGCCGCGAACGAGAACGTCGACGGCTACTACCGCGCCAACCACGAATTCCACACCAAGGTGCAGGCCTTGGCCGACAACCGCTGGCTCGATCGCGCGACCAATGACCTGCGCCGCTTCCTGCGCATGCTGCGTGGCCGGCAGCTCAACTGGCCGGGACGCATTGCCGAGTCGATCGGCGAACACCGCGCGTTGATGGACGCGGTCGAGCACGGCGACGCGGCACGCGCCGAACGCCTGATGCACGACCACCTGCTGGCGCAGCTCGCGGCGTTGAAGGCGCTGCGCGCGCACGAGCAATCGGCACTCGCTGCCGCCGGAGGCGCCCGTGCTTGAAGAACTACGCAACGCCGCGCGCCGGGTGCAAAGCGAACGCGGCCTGCGCGACCTGCTGAGCCATTGCAAACGCCTGCTGTCGGAGCGCGGCGAGGCCAACAGCGTGGCGATCGCACGCGACCTGGTCAAGTGCTTCGCGGCGCTGCCCGACGACCAGCAAACGGTGTTCTTCGATCGCCTCTCGCACGACTTCAGCCCCGACCCGAAAGCCGTGCTGCAGAGCGCCCAGGCCTATGCGAACGAACCCAGCGCGCCGAACCTGCTGCTTCTCACCCGCAGCGCCGAGCCGCCGCGCCAGGAGTTGCTGCGCCGCATCAACCGCACGCCGGGCGGCACCTCGAGCATCGTCTCGATGCGCCGCGCGCTGCTCGCCCGCGTCAAGAAGCAACCGGCGCTGGAGGCGGTCGAGGCCGACTTCCTGCACCTGCTGTCGAGCTGGTTCAACCCCGGCTTTCTGCAGTTGCAGCGGGTCGACTGGAACTCGCCGGCGCAGTTGCTGGAGCAGATCATCCACCACGAGGCGGTGCACCAAATCGACGGCTGGGACGACCTGCGCCGCCGCCTGCAACCCGACCGGCGCTGCTTCGCGTTCTTCCACCCGCAGTTGCCGAACGAGCCGCTGATCTTCGTCGAGGTCGCGCTGCTGCCCGAGATGCCGGGGCGAATCGCACCGCTGATCGACAAGGCCTCGGAACCGGTGCTGCCGAAGCAGTTCAAGGTCGCGGCGTTCTACTCGATCAGCAACTGCCAGCCGGGGCTGAAAGGCGTGTCGCTCGGCAACTTCCTGATCAAGCGCGTGGCCGAGGAGCTGAAGCGCGAATTGCCGCAGTTGCGCACCTTCTGCACGCTGTCGCCGATCCCGGGCTTCGCGGCGTGGCTGCGTGCCGGGGCGCCCTGCGAGGGCCTCGCGAAGGCGCGCGCCGAGCGCCTCGCACAGACGCTCGCGGCGCTGAAAACGCGCTGCGCCGGCGATCTCTCGACGCTGGCCAACGCCGAACCCCTGCGCACGCTCGACACCGAATCGACCGAGCTGCTGCGCCGCCTTTGCGCGTTCTACCTCGGCCAGCATTCGGCCGCGCCGGATGGCGACCCGGTCGCGCGTTTTCACCTGGACAACGGCGCGCGGCTCGAACGCCTGAACGCGCTCGGCGACCTCTCGACCAAAGGCTGCAAACAATCGTTCGGGCTGATGGTCAACTACCTCTACGATCTCGACAAGGTGGAAGCGCACCACGAGAAGTTCACCCAGGGCGAAGTGGCGCAGTCGCGCGCACTCGCCGCATTGCTTTGATGTGCCCGATCTGACCCCACAACAACCGACGGAGACAACACGCATGACTTCAGATTCACTCGCTCGCGTCACCCTACGCGGCGTCACGCGCCGCACGCTGCTGCAGGCCGCCGCCGGCTCGGCGGCGCTCGCCGCCCCGTTCGCACACGCCCAGTCGGCGTGGCCGACCAAACCCGTGACCTTCGTCGTGCCGTTCCCGGCCGGCGGCGGCACCGACGCGTTCGCGCGGCCGCTGACCGCGCAACTCACCAAGAGCCTGGGCAAGCAGGTCATCATCGACAACCGCGGCGGCGCCGGCGGCACGGTCGGCGCGGCGATCGCGTCGAAGGCCGCTCCTGACGGCTACACCTTCTTCATGGGCGCGGTGCACCACGCGATCGCGCCGTCGATGTACCCGAAGCTCGACTACAACCTCGAGACCGACTTCATCCCGGTCGGCCTGATCTCGAACGTGCCGCAGGTGATCGTCGTGAACCCGCAGCGCGTGCAGGTCGCCGACCTGAAGGGCCTGCTCGCGACCCTGCGCGCCAACCCCGGCAAGCTGAACTACGCGTCGGCCGGCAACGGCACCTCGCACCACCTCGCGGCCGAGCTGTTCAAGCTGCAGACCAAGACCTTCATCACGCACATCCCGTACCGCGGCGCCGGCCCGGCGCTCTCTGACCTGATCGCCGGCCAGGTCGATCTGATGTTCGACGGTCTCGGCTCATCGGCTGCGCACATCAAGGGCGGGCGCATCAAGGCGCTCGCGGTCGCGTCGCCAAAGCGCGCGCCCGGCTTCCCCGACGTGCCGACCTCGGCCGAAGGCGGCGTGCCGACCTATCAGGTCGCGACCTGGTACGGCCTGTGGGCGCCGAAAGGCACGCCGAAAGACATCGTCGAGCACATGCAGGCCGAGATGCGCAAGGCCTTCGCGACACCCGAGCTGCAAGCCATGTGGAACGGCCTGGGCACCGACATGCCGAACCTGTACGGCGACGCGTTCGGCGCCTTCGTCACGAGCGAGACGAAGCGCTGGGCCGAAGTGGTGAAGGCGTCCGGCGCGAAGATGGACGGATGAGCGGCACGGTCCATTTCCAGCCCGACGGCGGCGATGGCATCGCGCGCGTCGTGCTCGACAACGCGGGCAAGCTCAACGCGATCGACATCGCGATGTGGCGCGAGTTGCGCCGCGTGTTCGACGCGCTGCAGGCGCAGCCGGCGCACGATGCGCCGCGCGCCGTGATCGTCGCCGGCGCGGCCGGCCACTTCGCGTCGGGCGGCGACATCGTCGAGTTCGCGACCTTCCGGTTCGACGAGACGAAGCTGCACGACTTCCACGAACACACCGTCGCCCCGGCGCTGCGCGCGATGCTCGCCTGCGACATCCCGCTGTTCGCGCAGATCGACGGCGCCTGCATCGGCGGCGGCTTCGAGATCGCGGCCTGCTGCGACATCCGCGTCTGCGGCGAGGCGAGCCGCTTCGGCGCGCCGATCGCGAAGCTGGGTTTTCCGATGGCGCCGGGCGAACTCGAACTGCTGGCGCGCGTCGCGAGCCCGGCGGTGCTGCGCGAGATGCTGCTCGAAGCGCGGCTGTTCGATGCGCCGCGTGCGCTCCAGCTCGGGCTGGTGCACGCGGTCGTCGCCGACGCCGAGGTCGGCGCGGCAACGCTACAGCGCGCGCGCCATGCCGCCGCGCTCTCGCCGCAGGCCGCGCGCATCAACAAGCGCACGCTGCGCCAGATCGCGGCCTTGGGTCCGACCGCCAGCGAGCGCCGCGCCCACTTCGATTACGCTGCGAGCGCCGAACACCGCGAAGGCGTGACGGCCTTCATCGAGAAACGCTCTCCACGCTTCCGACCATGAACCCAAACGCCAATCTCTTCAGCGCCCTGCGCGCCGGCTTTCCTGCCGACCTCGACGGCATCGCGATCGAGACCGCCGACGCGAGCGCCGACACCGCCTCGTTGCGCTACACGTGGCGCGACCTCGACCGCGGCACCGCGATGCTCGCCAACCTGCTGGCCTCGCTCGACCTGCCCGCCGGCAGCCGCGTCGCGGTCCAGACCGAGAAGTCGGTCGAGGCGCTGATGCTCTACCTCGCGGTGCTGCGCGCCGGGCTCGTCTACCTGCCGCTGAACACCGCGTACCAGCGCGACGAGATCGGCTACTTCATCGGCAACGCCGAGCCGGCGGTCGTGGTGTGTTCGCCGAAGCACTTCGGCTGGGTCAGCCGGCTCGCGTTCGCGGCGGGCACCACGCATGTGTTCACGCTCGGCGATGACCGCAGCGGCAGCCTGCTGCAACGCGCCGCGGTGCACAGCGATGTGCATGCGCCCGCCGTGCGCAACGCCGACGAGCTCGCCGCGATCCTCTACACCAGCGGCACGACCGGCCGCAGCAAGGGCGCGATGCTGAGCCACGGCAACCTGCTGAGCAACGCGCGGGTGCTGAAGACGTACTGGGGCTGGAAACCCGGCGACGTGCTGATCCACGCGCTGCCGATCTTTCATGTGCACGGCCTGTTCGTGGCTTCGCACGGCGCGCTGCTGAACGGCAGCAAGATGATCTGGCTCAACAAGTTCGAGCCGAAGACGGTGATTGCGAAGCTGCCCGAAGCGACCGTGTTCATGGGCGTGCCGACACTGTACGTGCGGCTGCTCGCCGAGCCCGGCCTGACGCGCGCGACGTGCGCGACCATGCGCCTGTTCATCAGCGGCTCGGCGCCCTTGCTGATCGAAACCTTCAACCTGTTCCGCGAACGCACGGGCCACACGATTCTGGAACGCTACGGCATGAGCGAGACGGCGATGCTGACCTCGAACCCGTATGCACCGAGCGATGGCGAACGCCGCGGTGGCACGGTCGGCTTTCCGCTGCCCGGCGTCGGCGTGCGTGTGGTCGACGACGCCGGCGCGCCCTGCCCGACTGGCGAGATCGGCAACATGCAGGTCACCGGCCCGAACGTGTTCAAAGGCTACTGGCGCATGCCCGAGAAGACCGCGGAAGAGTTCACCGCCGACGGCTGGTTCAAGACCGGCGACGTCGGCCGGATCGACGCGCGCGGCTACGTCACCATCGTCGGCCGCAGCAAGGACCTGATCATCAGCGGCGGCTTCAACGTCTACCCGGCCGAGATCGAGGGCACGCTGAACGACATGGCCGGCGTGGCCGAGAGCGCGGTGATCGGCGTGCCGCACCCGGACTTCGGCGAAGCGGTGGTCGCGGTCGTCGTCGCACGGCCGGGCAGCGCGCCCGACGCGAACGCGCTGATCGGCGAGCTCAAGGCCAGGATCGCGAACTTCAAGGTGCCCAAGCGCGTCTTCGTCGTCGCCGAGCTGCCGCGCAACACGATGGGCAAGGTGCAAAAGAACCTGCTGCGCGAGCAGCACAAGGGCTTGTTCGCGGCGTGAGCGAGGCCAGCGATCGCTGCCCGCGCTGCGGCGGCGGCTTTCACTGCGGTGCAAACGACGCCGGGCCGTGCGCCTGCACGACCGTGACACTCGACGAGGCAACGCTCGCCAAGCTGCGCGCACGTTACGACGATTGCCTGTGCCTGCGCTGCCTCGTCGAACTCGCCGCCACCAACAAAGAACCCGCATAGCGGGTTCTTCAGCGAAGGCTCATATTGCGCAGCAATGTGATGCCGGAGCTAAAAAGCCGGCCCGGTCTGACGACCGGCCGGCTTCCGTGAGGCTCTACAGGACGATCAGTCGTGCTTGTAGATGTCCACGTCCTTGGTTTCCTTCACGAACAGCATGCCCACCACGAAGGTGATGGCGGCGAAGATGATCGGGTACCACAGGCCGTTGTACATGTTGCCGGTCTGCGCCACGATCGCCAAGCCGGTGGCCGGCAGCAAGCCGCCGAACCAGCCATTGCCGATGTGGTACGGCAGGCTCATCGAGGTGTAGCGGATGCGGGTCGGGAACATCTCGACCAGCATCGCCGCGATCGGACCGTAGACCATCGTCACGTAGATGACGAGCAGCGTCAGGATCGCGATCATCATCGGCTTGTTCATCTTCGCGGGGTCGGCCTTGGCCGGGTAGCCGTGCTCCTTCAGCGCCGCCGCCACAGCGGCCTTGAACGCGGTGTCCTTGGCCTTGGCCTCGGCCGCCGGCAAGCCGGTCGAGGTGAACGACTCGATCACCTTGTCGCCGATCGTGATCTTCGCGGGGCCGGTACCGGGCAAGTTGTCGTAGCTCACCGAACTCCCGGCCAGCACCTGCTTGGCAACGTCGCACGAGCTCGTGAACTTGACGACGCCGGTCGGGTTGAACTGGAACGAGCACTCGTTCGGGTCGGCCGTGACCGTCACCTTCGAGCTGGCCTGGGCCTTCGCGAGGTCGGGGTTGGCCGCCTCGGTCAGCGCCTTGAACAGCGGGAAGTACGTGAGCGCCGCGATCAGGCAGCCGGCCATGATGATCGGCTTGCGGCCGATCTTGTCAGACAGCCAGCCGAACAGGATGAAGAACGGCGTGCCGATGGCCAGCGCGATCGCGATCATGATGTTCGCGGTCGCGTTGTCGACCTTCAGCGGGCCGGTCAGGAAGAACAGCGCATAGAACTGGCCCGTGTACCAGACGACGGCCTGGCCCATCGTCAGGCCGACCAGCGCCAGGATCACGATCTTCAGGTTCTTCCACTCGCCGAACGATTCGGTCAGCGGCGCCTTCGAGGTCTTGCCCTCTTCCTTCATCTTCTTGAAGGCCGGCGACTCGTTCATCGACAGGCGGATCCAGACGCTGACGGCGAGCAGCAACACCGAGACCAGGAACGGAATGCGCCAGCCCCAGTCGGCGAACGCCGCTTCGCCGATCAGCGTGCGGGTGCCGAGGATGACCAGCAGCGACAGGAACAGGCCTGCCGTGGCCGTGGTCTGAATCCACGAGGTGAACAGGCCGCGCTTGCCGTGCGGCGAGTGCTCAGCCACGTAGGTGGCGGCACCGCCGTACTCGCCGCCGAGCGCCAGGCCCTGCAGCATGCGCAGCAGGATCAGGATGATCGGCGCCGCGACGCCGATCGAGGCGTAGTTGGGCAGGATGCCGACGATGAAGGTCGACAGGCCCATGATCAGGATCGTCACCAGGAAGGTGTACTTGCGGCCG